>JAKASX010000021.1:0-14864 GCA_021818865.1 Acidobacteriota bacterium | reverse complement strand
CGCCGGAACTGCATCCAGCCAGGAAATTGCCGGTGTTCGTGTGGGTGCATGGCGGAGGGAACGTCGAAGGGTCGGGAGAATGGCCTCCGCTGGGAACGACGCTGGCGCAGGCCGGTGTCGTTGTGGTGAGCATCAATTACCGGCTGGGAGCCTTCGGATTTTTCGCCTATCCGTCGCTCGATGGCGAATCGCGCGAACATCCGTCGGGAAACTACGGGCTGCTCGATCAGATCGCGGCGCTCAGATGGGTGCGGCGCAACATTGCGGCGTTCGGGGGCGATCCGCGGAGGGTGACAGTTGGGGGCCAGTCGTCGGGATCGGAAGACGTGTGCATTCTGATGGCGTCGCCGCTCGCGGCGGGGCTATTCGAGGGCGCGGTGTTGGAGAGCGGGACGTGCGTCGATTCGGTGTATCCGAAACTGGCTACCGAAGAGAAGAGCGGCGAGCGGCTGACGCGGGACCTGGGTATATCCACAGGCCCGGACGCGCTGGCGAAGCTGAGAGCGGTTCCGGCGCAACGAATTCTGGAGACGGCGGCCGGAGACGACCAGGTGGATCTGGAGCCCAACGTGGATGGGTGGGTTCTGCGGCAACAGCCGGCGGTGACGTTTGCCCGCGGCGAACAGGCGCGGGTTCCAGTGCTGGTGGGCACGAATGAGGATGAGGTGTCTATTTTTGCCAGCCCGCTCGTAGATGGGCACGCGTACCGGCCGAAAACGCTGGCCGAATATCACGCGTGGCTGGAGCGGGAATTCGGCAAGCTCGCCGGGCAGGTGTTCGCGGCATACCCGGCGCGGACGGACGGCGAGGTTCCAGGCGTTTTCCTAACGATGTACAGCGATTACGATTTCGCATTCAGCGCGTGGCTGGTGGCAAAAGACACGGCACTCGCGGGCAGGCGGGCGTTTCTCTATCGCTTCACGTACGTGGGGCTGGGACCCTTTGCGAAGCTGGGAGCGTTCCACACTGAAGAGCTGATGTTCCTGAGCCGGCATTACTGGACGAGCTGGATTCCGCGGCCGGAAGATGCGGTGCTGTCGCGGACGCTGGTGGGCTATTGGACCCGGTTTATCAAAACGGGCAATCCGAACGGGTCGGGACTTGCGGCGTGGCCGGCATTTCAGGGCGGCCATGGAATGTGCCAGAGGCTGGGGCGCCGCGTGGGGCCGGAAAAAGTCCCGCGGGTGCGGCGGTTCAGAATTTTCAACGAGTATCTGCAGTCACGGCTTGAGAAAGCGTCCCAGCCACACTAACGGTCTGCCGCGCAGGCGACGGCAATTGGCGGCTGGCAGGAGGCTCGTGAGCGTCTCCCTTCCGTGGTGAGGCGAAAAAAAGGCAACGCGGGGATGATGCCGCGTTGCCTTTTTTGCCTGAACTATTCGGGGACCGACGCGGCTAGCCGCGATGGCCGTGGCCGTGCGGGTTCCCGGGTTTGCCGCGGTTGTTGTTGCCGCGCTGGTTGCCACCGCGCTGCTGCTGCTGCGGGCGCATTGGGCGCTGACGATTGCCGCCCTGGCGCTGCTGGTAAAAGCGCTGCTGACGAGCGCCCTGCTGTTGGCGCATCTGGCGGTAGTTGTTGTTGCGTTGCTGGCGGAACTGCTGGGAACGCTGCTGTTGCTGCCGGTAGCGCTGTTGGGCCTGCCCGTAACGTTGTTGGGGCTGACGCTGGAAACGCTGTTGTTGCTGGTGATAGCGCTGCTGCGCCTGCCCGTAACGCTGCTGAGGTTGCCGCTGGAAACGCTGTTGTTGCTGCTGATAGCGCTGCTGTCCATTACGTTGCTGTTGGTAGCGCGGTTGCCGTTGCTGCTGGTTGCGCTGTTGCGGTGCGGAGCGGAAACCGCCTTGGTTCTGGCGGCCGGGCTGGCCGTTGAACTGGTGCCAGCCAGCTTGGTTGCGCTGCTGCTGGTAACGCTGCCGTTGCTGCTGGTTGCGCTGCTGGGGCGCGTTGCGAAAATTCCGCTGGCCTTGCGGACGGAAGCCGCCCTGATTATGGCGACCGGCCTGACCGTTGAATTGATGCCAGCCGGCATTTTGGAAGCGATGCTGATCGGCCTGGCGCTGGAAACGGTAATTGCCGCCGCCGCGAGAGGCGCGCACGACGCCACGACCCATGAAGCGTTCGGGGCGGGACGTGGCAGCGATGCGAGGTCGGCCGCGATTTTGCGACCAGCGCATCTCTGGCATGCCGCGCGCCATGTGTTCCTGACGATCCTGCCAATTGCTCGGGCCCATGCGGCGTTGGCGCTCGGCCATGAAATCGCGGCGATCGGGACGCGCATTGATGCCGCCATCGCCGCCATTGTAGCTGCAGCGGGTGCGGAAGAAACGCGGGGCGCGTTGGTAATAGACGTTGTGGATATTGTAGTAGTTGATGCGGTTGGCGTCGCGATTGTAATAGAACATGTTGTCGCGCCAGAAACCGCCGTAGTAGCCCCGGCCGGGATAGCCGAAACCGTAGTCAATTCCGCCGTAGAAACCGACGACCGGCCCCCAATACCCCACATGCCATAGGAAAACGGCGCGACCGGGATCCCAGCCCCAATAGCCGGGCGTCCAGAGAGCGCCGCGGAACGGCGCGAGAACCCACGTGCCGGGAACCCAGTAGTAACCGTAGGCCGGATCCCAGGCCCAATAGCCGGGCGTCCAGATGTAGCCGGGTCCGGGACACATCGGCTGCGTGTAGACGGGCAGCGGAGGCGGGCCGAAGCTCACCGAGATGCCGACGGAAACCTGGCCGGCAGCGCCGGCGCGGGCAAAGGCTCGCGCGGGAGACAGAAACATGACCGCGCCGAGCAGGAGGGCGAACATCGCCGAGAGGATGGCTTTTGCCGAAAGGATTTGCGATTTACGCGATTGCGAAATTTCCGGGGTCGTTGCCAGGTACGCTTTGCTCATTCCTTTACGCCTCCCCGACGTAACAAACCCATTGGACGCTATTTTGTTTCTTTGCGGATGCCCTGCGCAGCAGGTTGCGCACAGATGGTAAACCCCGCCTGGCGAACCGGGAGCCGCGGAAAGGCGCAAGGTTGATCGTCGAAGGCCGGCCACTTGGCGGAAACCTGCGCCACCGGGAGCGTTGCCCCAGAACAATGGCTGGCGAACGATCGATGGCGAACGGGCGCTGGCGAACGGCCGATTGGGGACAAAGGGACGGTTGTAATTCGGCGAAGAGAGACGGAGAATGGCGGGTTCATGAGGAGAGACGCAACCGTGCCTTTCACACATAAGGTAAACGTTTTCCGCTTTCCTACGATTCTGGCCGGCGCGCTGATTCTTTGCGTGGCGCTTTCAGGCGCGGCGGGGCCGCAGCGGCCGATGCGACGCGAGCCGCCGAAACCGGGACGGATGCTCGACGAGGGCTATTTGCGGTTCGAGACGCCGCAACTCGATTTGAAGCTGGTGAAGTCGTCGCAGACGGTGGCGGCGCTCGATCCGCGGTCGAAACCCGATTTCGATTTCACGCCGGGCGACCGGTTGGCGTGGCGATCGCACAACGGGTTTTACCAACTGGGCGATCTGGATTTGCGGTTGCGGACCGGCGGCGCCGGGCCGTGGGTCGGGTATTCGACGGCGCTCAAGCGAGAGCCGGTGGAGGCGCTCAAGACGACCAAAGGAGAACTTGCGGCGGCGGATTTGGGGCCGACGCTCGGCGCGAACATTCCGCTCGACGTGCGCCGCGTGTGGACGGTGGAAAACGGCGACCTGGTGTTGCGGTTCGTGCTGAAGAACAAGACGAACCAGCCGGTGAAAATCGGCTCGCTGGGCATTCCGATGATTTTCGACAACATTCTGACGGGCCGAACGCTGCCACAGGCCTATGCGAAATGCTCGTTTTACGATCCGTACATCGGCGAGGACGCGGGCTATTTGCAAGTGGTGCCGCTGAGCGGAGTGGGTCCGGCGCTGGTGGTGGCACCGGAGGGAAGAACGCCATTCGAGGCGTACAAACCGATTCTGAATCCGCCGGGATATCTGCGGCGGCCGGGCGGATGGCAGCCGGAATTGTTCAAGGATTTGACGCCGCGTGGAATCACGTTCGAGGGATTTTACGACTGGATGGTGCACAGCCTGGCGTACCAGGAAAACGAGTGGAAAAACGCGAACCCGTGGAATCCGGCGACGGCTGTGACGCTCGCGCCGGGAGAAACGAAAACCTACGGGCTCAGATTTCTGGTTTCGCCTTCGGTCGAAGCGATCAATCGGACGCTCGAAGCGGCGAAGCGGCCCGTCGCGGTAGGCGTGCCGGGATACGTATTGCCGGAACACATGACGGTGCGGCTGTTTCTGAAATATCCGGAAAAGATCGCGTCGTTGCGCGTTGCGCCGGAGGGAGCGATTCGGCTGGGACGAGTGAAACGCGCGGCGCAGGGATGGAAAACGTTTACGCTCCAGGGGCGCATTTGGGGACGATCGCGCCTGACGATCACCTACCGGAACGGCCTGGTGCAGACGATTCCGTACTACACGATCAAGCCGGAAGCGGAAGCGGTGAGCGATTTGGGACGTTTTCTAACGACGAAGCAGTGGTACGTGAATCCCAGCGATCCCTTTTATCGCAGCCCTTCGATCATGAGTTACGACCGCCAGACGAACCAGATCGTCTTGCAGGACCCGCGCGTGTGGATCGCCGGACTGAGCGACGAAGGCGGAGCGGGATCGTGGCTGGCCACGGTTTTGAAGCAATACGTGCGGCCGAATAAGGAAGAGATCGGGAAATTCGAGCAGTTCGTGGATGGCGTGCTGTGGGGTCATCTGCAATACAGCAGCGGCCCGGAAAAATACGGCGTGAAGAAGAGCCTGTTTTACTACGATCCGAGCGCGATGCCGCCCGGCTATTACAACCCCAAATTCAATTGGCACTCGTGGGAGAGTTGGGACAAGAAGCAGGCGTATTCCGTGGGCCGATCGTACGATTACCCGCACGTGGCGACGGCGTATTGGGTGATGTACCGGCTGGCTCGTGACCATCAAGGCTTGGTCACCGACCATCCCTGGCAATGGTATCTGCGCCAGGCGTACCGGACTTCGATGGCGATGACGCATTTCGCTCCTTACTACGCGCAATTCGGGCAGATGGAAGGCGACATTTTCGTGAGCATCCTGAAGAGCTTGCAGCGGGAGGGATGGACCGGGCAGGCGAACACGCTCGAAGCGGCGATGAAGAAACGCGCCGAGCATTGGCGTACGCTGCCGTATCCCTTCGGCAGCGAAATGCCATGGGATTCCACCGGGCAGGAAGAGGTGTTCGCGTGGATGCGGTATTTCGGTTACCGGAACAAAGCCGACGTGACGATTCACGCGATTTTGGGCTACGACCCGACGATTCCGAGTTGGGGATATAACGGGAGCGCGCGGCGATATTGGGATTTTCTGTTCGCGGGGAAAATCGAGCGGCTCGAACGGCAACTGCACCATTACGGTTCGGGAATCAATGCCCTGCCCTTGCTGGCGCAATACCGGCGGCATCCGAACGAATTTTATCTGCTGCGCGTGGCGTATGGCGGAATGATGGGTCCGCTGACGAATATCGATCAGGAGGGTTTCGCTTCCTGCGCGTTCCACGCGTTTCCCGACATGCTGCAATGGGATCCATATTCGGGCGATTACGGAACGAACTTTTTCGGCGTGACGTTCGGGACGGGAACGTACATCGTGAAGCATCCGGTGTTCGGATGGCTGGCGTTTGGCGGCAATCTGCGCGTGCGAGGCCCGCGCGTTGACGTGACGCCGCTCGACGCGTTGCGCAAACGCATCTACGTCGCGCCCTACGGCTTGTGGCTCACGCTCGATGCGGGAAGGTTCCGGCGCGCCGAGATCGATACGCAGACAGGCGCGGTGCGCGTGGAACTCGACGCGAAAACGCCGTACACAACGCAGGCGCTATTGCGCGTAAGCCAGCCCGCGAAAGTCGCGGGCGTGGGCGTTTATAAGCCGGCGGAGAAATTCCGGATGGTGCGCGGGGCGTACGCGGTGCCGCTTGGGCAGCGCGAAATCTGGGTGACGCTGAAGCCGGCGAAGTAAAACCCACCGAAGAGCCGTGCGCTAAACGGCTGCGATTGCTCATGCGTAACGTCCTCAAGGCCGCGAACGGAGGGGCCATTCTCGCGTCTGCCGAAAATCCCGCTTAGCGTCGGCATCCTTCGGAACGGCACGCAAGCGGGTCGCCAGAAGGCGGCGAGCCAGGGATTTCCTGTGGCACCGTCAAGGCGGTCCGCTGTGCGCTGGCAATTCCTTGCTGGCGGCTGCTCGTTGCCTGTAGCATGGCGGCGCAGCGTGGAGGCCAAAACGATGCGACGCAGAAAATTCATCCAGGTGCTCGGCGGGCTGGCCATTCAAACAGGCACCATGTCTCTGCTTCGCGGCAAAGCAGAAGCGGAATCCGCTCCGCCAGAGACAACGGCGAGCCTACGCGAAGACGCGAACGACCCGGCTGCTTCGGTATCTGCGCCGGCAGGTTTCGACCGATACACCGAAGACTACGCTCGCTTTTGCGCGACGCCCGAAAAGATGCGCGTCTTTTACGCCTTGCGCGACGGCAAAATCGTTTCCGAGCGGCTCAACAACCAGGATTGGAAGCCGACGGGATGGGGTGGTCCGCCGGCGCTGCCGGTGCCGGGCGGCTCGTGGGACGGCGTGCCGATGAATTCGCCGATCCCGAATCTTGCCGGCAAAGGACCGTACGAACCCGCGTGGAAATCGCTGCTGCAATATGAATGTCCCGAATGGTATCGCGACGCCAAATTCGGCATCTGGAATCACTGGAGCCCGCAGTGCGTGCCCGAAGACGGCGATTGGTACGCGCGCAACATGTACAGGCAGGGCTCGGGGCAGAACAAGTTCCAGTTGGCGCATTACGGCTCGCCGACGCAGTTCGGCTACAAGGACCTGTGCGCCCAATGGACGCTGCTGAACTGGGAGCCGTCCGAGCTGATGGATTTGTACGTGAGCGCCGGCGCGAAATTTTTCGTCTCGCTTGCCAATCACCACGACGGCTTCGATACGTGGGCATCGAAACATCATCCGTGGAACGCGGCGAATCTCGGGCCGCACCGCGACGTGATTGGAACGTGGGCGGCCGAAGCGCGCAAACGCGGTCTGCGATTCGGCGTCACCGTCCATCAAGCTCGCAACTGGTGGTGGTTTCAGACCAGCCACGGAGCCGATGCCACCGGCCCGCTCGCCGGAAAGCCCTACGATGGTCGCCTGACTCTGGCCGAGGGCCGCGAGCAGTGGTGGCAAGGTTACGATCCGCAGCAGCTTTACGCGCCCAAGCACCCGCACGACGCCCTGCCGGATATTTCCTACGCGAAAAATTTTTACGACCGCACGCGCGATCTGGTGGACCAGCACAGCCCGGACCTGCTCTATTTCGATAATTCCCTTTTCCCGCTCGGCTGGGCGGGAATGAACATTGGCGCTTATTACTACAACCACAATCTGGCCGCGAACGGCGGAAAGATGCAGGGCGTCGTCACGATCAAAAACGTCCCGGCGAATCTGGCGAAATCGGTCGTCGCCGATATCGAACGCGGCCTCGCCGCCGATATCCTTCCCTACCCGTGGCAATCGGAAACCTGCGTCGGCGATTGGCATTACCAGCGCGCGATCTTCAACAAGCCGGGAAAATATGGTGGTTACATGCCGCCGCGCCAGGTGATTCACTGGATGGTGGATACCGTCAGCAAAAACGGTACGTTCCTGCTGAATATTCCCGGCAAACCCGACGGCACAATCGACCGCAAGGAGCGCCTGATTCTCGAAGAGATTGGCGAATGGTTCAAAATCAACGGCGAGGCGATCTATTCGACGCGGCCATGGACGATTTATGGCGAAGGGCCTCATGCCGTCAAGGGCGGCTCATTTCAAGGCGGCAAGACGACGAGCGAACTCGACGCGAGCGATATACGATACACGCGGAACAAGCCAGGAACGGTCGTCTATGCCATTGTGCTCGGCTGGCCGCAGCAGGATGTATTGCTGAGTTCCTTCGGCTCATCGGCCGCGAAGCCCGCAAGGGTCGCGCATGTCGAGCTGTTAGGCTCACCGGAAAAGATTCGGTTTCAGCAAAATTCGCGCGGGCTGCGCATCGAACGGCCTCGGCAGAAGCCGGCTTCGGATTATGCTGTGGTGTTCAAGCTAAGCCTGGCCTGATCTCCGCCTTCGCCAGCCAAACGTGCCGAGCCCCGCTGGAGAAGCAACTAGCTGAGCGGGCGAACGCTCGGCCCTATCCCGGTGGACCTCCCTGAAACGTGCCTATCTGTGGCAGGCAGAGCGCAGGCTTATGGTTGCGCCAATTCTTCCAGATTTTGTGCCACAGCAGGTGCGGGTTTGCGGGGAGGGGGTGCGCTGCGACCCGGCTCGTTGCGTTCGACAGCACCCTCGTCAGGACCATCCCCCAAGACTCTGCGGGGTTCCGGGGTGCCTGTAGGCTGGCCTTCACAACCCCAAACGGCCCCGCACCCTTGGCGGTCCACGTGTACACGGGCCGAGCTCGGGATCCAATATAGCCCTTGGTGCGCCAAGTCCGCGTGATGAACGTTCCGGCGGGCGTCGTAACCGTCGCCAAGCCTAACCGCTTGGCTGTGGCCGGCAGGCCCTCGCCGGAGAAACCACCAAAAACACCGGGGTAAGCCCCGCCCTCCTCGTATGACCAAACAGGGCTAACGTGAGTACTGTTATTGCCCCCCTCTGGGATGAGCCAGCTTGCCGTCGAGTAGGGGATCACATATCCGTAGGCAACAGCTGCGCTCCCGCGCGCCCACCCAAAGAGCCAGCCCTCAGGCAGCTCCATGGGTGCCAAGCCGGGAACCTGTCCAACGCCCCGCACAAACACGACATTGTCCCCGTCCAAGTAGAAGAGGGCGTCGCTGACAAAGATTCTTTGGGACCCCGGGAAATGAGAGGAAACTTCAAGCCAGTACCCCTGCTGCGTCCCGACGGCCTGTTTGCCAACAATCGCAATGTCGACAATCGTTTTTTCGCCCGGACATGTCGCGTCATATTCCGCCCCGGAGCCAACGGACAAGTTCCAATCGGTGGAATACGGAGGCAATCGCCAACGGACGCCCTTCTCTTTGACGCAGCCAGCCGCGCACGCCAGTGCCAGCGCCAAGGGCCACGTCTTCGCGTGCTTTGCTAATCGCTGGAATGCCATGCTTTCGACCTCGTAAGGACTTTCTCGCCATGCGGGGAGCCGCTTAGGATGATACATCCGGGCTCGGTGCATGTGTGGGGAGCGGAGGCGGGCAGGAAGCCCCCCTTAGGATAGGGTCAGCTAGAAGCGAGAGACTTGAAAAAATCCTCGATGGACTTCTTCGCGGCGCTTTCCACCATGCGCGAGCCAATCGCGGCGAGCAAACCGCCGAGTTGCAATTCACCGGAATAGACGACTTCGGTTTCGGCACCTTTCGGGACGAGTTCAAGCTTGCCTTCGCCAGTGACGAAGCCGGGAACGCCGCGAGCGCTGGTTTTGAGGCGCATGGAATGCGGCGGATTTTTTTCGGAAAGCTCGACTGAGCCGGAAAAACTGCCGCTGACGGCGCCGACTTTGTATTTGATCGAGGCGCGATAGCGATCGGGGCCGTCGGGTTCGAGGCGCTCGACGCCGGGCAGGCTGCGCTCGAGGACGGAGGGATCGTTGAGGCGCTGCCAGACGGTTTCCTGCGGAGCGGGAACGGTATGACGGCCCTCGATTTTCACCCTTTTTCCCCTTCGGCGCGGGCAAGCGCGGCTTCGAGGGCGCGGCGTGCGTAAACGCTCGCGGCGGCGCGGCGATAGGCGGCCGAGGCGTGGATATCGGCGAGCGGTTCGACGCCGTCGGCAACTTTTTCCGAAGCGTCGGCGAGGAGCTTGGGCGAAGGCTTTTTGCCGGCGAGCATCGCTTCGGCGCCGGATGCGCGGAAAGGACGCACGGCGACGCCAGTGATACCGATGGCGGCGGAAGCGATTTTTCCGACTTCGTCGAGCGAGACGCGAACGGCAGCGCCGGCGAGCGCGAAGCCGGACGCCGGCTGATGGAGCTTACGGTAGGCGCTGCCGGAACGTTCGGGCAGGCGCGGGATGCGGACTTCGGTGAGGATTTCGCCGGGGCGAAGCTGGGTGGTCATCAAATCGAGGAAAAATTCGGAGGCGTGGATGGTGCGCGTTCCCGAGCTTGAAGCGGCGACGATTTGCGCGTCGAGCGCGAGCATCGCGGCGGGGTAATCGGCGGCGGGATCGGAGTGAGAAAGGCTGCCGCCGATGGTGCCGCGATTGCGGACCTGAACGTCGCCGATTTCCGAAGCGGTTTCGGCAAGGAGCGGGGCCATCAGGCGAACCATTTCGGAGGATTCAACGTCGTGATGTGTCGAAAGCGCGCCGATAACGAGCCAGCCGCCTTCCTCGCGAATCGAGCGTAGCGAGCGGATGCGGCCGATATCCACAACGTAGCGCGGGACGGAAAGGCGGAGTTTCATCAGCGGGATGAGGCTTTGGCCGCCGGCGAGGAGCTTGGCTTCGTCACCGTGGCGCTCGACGAGGCGGAGGGCGTCGTCGAGGCTCTTGGGAGCGAAATATTCGAATGCGGCTGGAATCATGAATCGCCTCCGAAAGATTTTTCTGGCGGCGCAAATTTGTGCCGCTGACGACACCACAAAAGTTGCCGCCCTCAAGGGCGGCGCTACTTACAAAGCTCGAGCCGGCCGCGCCGCAAACATGCCTCCCTCAAACGCTAAATGCCATGGCCGGGCAGCGCGGGCGAAGACAGATGCTCGTGAACGATCAACCAGTGGCCGCCGCGATTCTGCCAGACGGCAGTCTGCTCGACGTCGAGTTGCTGACTGCGGCCGCTTTCCCAGGTGACGGCCATCTGCAAATCGGATGTGGTCCAGGCGAAATTGCCCTGGCGCGTGACGCGCAGATCACCGAGCGGCTTGAAGCGGAGCGACATCACGTTGTCGAGCAGCGTGGATTTCACGCCGCTGCCGTAGGCGCTCCAGCCATTGTATTCGGTGTCGCCGAGCCCGTAGAAAACGAGGCCGGCATCCTTGGCGTAGAGCGGCGCGGCCTTAGAGGGATCGTCGGCGCGTGCGGCGGCGGTCCAAAGGCGGCAATAACGGCCGAGCAGGCCGGTGAACTGGGCCTGCGGATTGAGCTTTTTGGCCGGCTGGACGCCGCGAATGACGAGAGCCGTGGCGACGAGGGCCAGCGCGATCGCAGCGAGCGAGAGTCCGGTGAGATCGCCACCACTATCGAAACGAGCGCTCATTTGGACCTCCGGGGGCGGCCAGCGGATTCGGACGGAGCCTGATGGATGGCTTTCCAGACGCGTTCGCGCTTGAGCGGCATATCGAGATGGCGAACACCGAAGGGCGCGAGCGCGTCGACGACGGCATTAACGAGAGCGGGCGTGGCGCCGATGGTGCCGGCTTCGCCGACGCCTTTGACGCCCATCGGATTGACCGGGGTGGGCGTGACGGTGTGGAAGGTTTCGAGTTTGGGAACGTCGGCGGCGCGAGGGATGGCGTAGTCCATCAATTCGCCGGTGAGCAACTGGCCCTGATCGTCGTAGACGGCTTCCTCGAGCATGGCCTGGCCGATGGACTGGACGATGCCGCCCTGGACCTGACCTTCGACGAGGAGCGGATTGATGAGGTTGCCGCAATCGTCCACGGCCACGTATTTCACCAGCTTCACTTCGCCGGTTTCGCGGTCCACCTCGACCACGGCGACGTGGGTGCCGAAAGGAAACGTGAAATTCGAAGGTTCGTAAAAATGCGTGGCTTCGAGGCCGGGTTCGACGCCCGGCGGGAGGGTTTTGGCGGTGTAGGCGGCGCCGACGGTTTCGGCGAAAGAGATGGATTTTTTCGGATCGCGCTTCGAAACGATCTGTTTCGCGCGGAGAACGAGTTTCGCCGGATCCTCCTGCATGAGATGGCCGGCGATTTTCAGAAGCTTATCGCGCAGCTTTTCGCAGCAGCGGTAGATGGCGGTGCCGCCGACGGCGAGCGTGCGGCTGCCGAAGGTGCCGATACCGTAGGGAACAGCGGAGGTATCGCCGTGCACGATGATGACGTCGTCGAGGCCGACACCGAGCATATCGGCGGCGATCTGCGAGAAGCTCGTTTCCTCGCCCTGACCGTGGGGCGAAGAGCCGGTGAGAACGCGCACGCGGCCGGTGGGCTCGATGCGGATGGTGGCGCTTTCCCAGCCGCCGGCGGGCATGGCGCTCGAAGGGCCAAGCGCGCAGATTTCGACGTAGCTCGAAAGGCCGATGCCGAGCAGGCGCCCTTTTTTGCGGAGCGCGGCTTGCTGGCGGCGGAGCGCCTTGTAGCCGGATTTTTTCAGGGCGAGTTCGAGCGCGCCCTGGTAGTTGGCGGTGTCGTAGATGAGGCCCGTGGCCGTGGCGTAGGGAAAATCCTTCGGCTTCGGGAAATTCTTGCGGCGCAATTCGGCGGGATCGATTTTCAGTTCGGCGGCGACGGCGTCCATCGCCCGCTCGACGAAATACGTGGCTTCGGGACGGCCGGCGCCGCGGTAGGCGTCGGTGGCCATCTTATTGGTGAGGACGCCGGTGATTTCGACGCTGAGATTCTGAATGCGGTAGCAGCCGCAGATCATCAAGCCGGTGAGCGTAGGAATGAGCGGGGTGAGGAGCTGATAGTAGGCGCCTAGATCGGCCAGGACGCGGGCGCGCATGCCGAGAATCGTGCCGTCGCGCTTTACGGCCAGCTCCATATCGCAGGATTCGCCGCGGCCGTGGATAGTCGAGAGGAAATTTTCGCGGCGGCCTTCATTCCATTTCACAGGCTTTTCGAGCTTGATGGCGAGATGACAGGCGAGGGCTTCCTCGGGATAGACATTGAGCTTGCTGCCGAAGCCTCCGCCGACTTCGGGCACGATGACGTAGACGCCGTATTCGGGGAAATTGAGCATGGCCGCGATCTGCGTGCGGAGGATGTGCGGAATCTGGGAGGAAGACCAGAGGGTGAGACGATTATCGCCGCGATCGTATTGGGCGAGAACGGCGCGCGGCTCCATCGCGACGGGAATCAGGCGCTGATTGAGCATGCGGAGCTTGACGACGCGATCGGCCTGCTTGAACGCTTTTTTGACGTCGCCGCCCTCGAGCGCCCAATGGTAGGCGGCGTTATCGGCGAGGCCGTCGTGGACGCGCGGGGAATCCTTGCGGAGGGCCTTTTCGAGATCGACGACGGCGGGCAAAGGCTCGTAATCCACTTCGACCAGATCCATGGCGTCGCGCAGGGCGTAGCGATCGGCAGCGACAACGGCGGCGACGCCTTCGCCGACGAAACGGACTTCGTTCGTGGCGAGAACCGGACGCGGCGCGGGCTTCATATCGGGGATCTGGGCGGCGCAAGGGATGGGAGCGATCGCGCCCTGAACGTCCTCGGCGGTGAGAACGGCGACGACGCCAGGCGCGGCGAGCGCTTTCGAGACGTCGACGGAGCGGACGCGGGCGTGGGCATAGGGGCTGCGAACGATGCCCAGATGCAGCATGCCGGGAAGGGTGAGATCGTCCACGTAATGGGCGATTCCCTGCACCAGGCGGGGATCTTCCTTGCGCTTGATCGGCTTGCCGATGAGTTTCGTGGCGGTGGCCATGGTCTCCCCCTGAACGCGCGGCGCGCGGTTAGCGTTTGCGGGCGCGCAGTTTTTTGGCGGCGTACTCGACCGCTTCGATGATGTGCTGGTAGCCGGTGCAGCGGCACAGATTGCCGGCGAGCGCCCGGCGAATCTGGGCGTCGCTGGGACTGGGATTTTCGCGCAGCAATTCGACGGCGGAAAGAATCATGCCGGGCGTGCAATAGCCGCATTGCAGGCCGTGCTTTTCCCAAAAGCCTTCCTGGACCGGATGCAAGCCGCCATTCGCTTCGGGCGTCGAAGTGAGACCTTCGATGGTGGTGATTTCCGCGCCATCGGCCTGGACGGCGAGCATGGAGCAGGATTTCACGGCGCGGCCGTCCACGAGCACGGTGCAGGCGCCGCAGAGCGACGTTTCGCAGCCGACGTGCGTGCCGGTGAGGCCCAGATGCTCGCGCAAATAGTGGACGAGCAGGAGCCTCGGCTCGACTTCATCCTGGCAGGATTTTCCGTTGACTTGCAGGTGTATGGCTACGCCCATAACGCCTCCGCAGGCAGGGCCGACATTTCAGGACTTCGGCAGGCGACCCACCTTAACTCTGCTCGTACCTGAATTTCAAGGAGCGGACGGAAGAATCGGGCGTGGGACCCGAGGGTCTCGTCCCAGTACTTTAGAGGCCGGCGAGGAGGTGGCCGAGTTTATCGCGCTTGGTGCGGAGGTAACGGCGCGAAAGGCGGGAGTGGCGCGGCTGGCAGGGGACGCGCTCGACGACCTGGATGCCGGCCGATTCGAGCTGGGCGATCTTATCGGGATTATTCGAAAGCAGGCGGACGCGCCGAACGCCGAGCTTGCGAAGAACGCGCGCCGGGAACACGTAATCGCGCAAATCAGCGGCGAAGCCGAGCCGGCGATTCGCCTCGACGGTGTCGAGGCCCTGGTCCTGAAGCTCGTAGGCGCGAATCTTGTTCATCAAGCCGATGCCGCGGCCCTCCTGGGGCAAATAGAGGAGCAAGCCGGAGCGCGAGCGGCCGATCTGGCTTAGCGCCAATTCGAGCTGCGCGCGGCAATCGCAGCGAATCGAGCCGAGGACGTCGCCGGTGAGGCACTGGGAGTGGATGCGAACGAGCGGGACGGCGCCATTCGAGAAGTGGCCGCGGGCGAGAACGAGGGCGCTTTCGCCGGTGCGTGCGTCCTCGACGCCGAGGACGGCGAAACGACCGTGGCGGGTGGGCAACTCGGCCCGGGCAACGACGCGGACCGTCGCGCTTCGGGTTTTCTTGCG
>JAKASX010000020.1 GCA_021818865.1 Acidobacteriota bacterium | reverse complement strand
ACAATCGAGAGCCAGGTGACGAGGCGCAGCAGAGCCGGCTTGAAGGGCGACCGGAGGTAGCGGAGCGCCATCCATCCCTCGAATTTCATGGCTCCTCGCCGGGACTTTCCCGCTTCTCCGCCGCTTCGGGACGGAGCAGCGGGAACAGAATCACTTCGCGAATGGCGTGGGAATTGGTGAGCAGCATCACGAGGCGATCGACGCCGATGCCTTCGCCGGCGGTGGGCGGCAAGCCGTGGCAGAGCGCGCGGACGTAGTCGCGGTCCACCTCGCGCGGCATTTCATCGCCGCCGCGGGCGACTTGGGCGCGGAAACGCTCCTCCTGATCCTCGGGATCGTTGAGCTCGGAAAAGCCGTTGGCGAGTTCCATACCCGCGATAAAGAGCTCGAAGCGCTCGGTGAGCGAAGGATCGTCGGGACGGCGCTTGGAGAGCGGGGAAATATCGGTGGGAAAGTCGTAAATAAAGGTGGGCTGAACGAGGTGCGGCTCGGCGACGGCCTCGAACAGCGCGCCGGTCATTTCTCCATCGGAAAGCCCGGCGGCATCCTCGGCGGGCGGCTGGCCCTGCGCGAGAGCCCAGGCGTTGTAGCGCTCGGCGGCGGTGCGCGGCCCGCGCGGAGCGGCGAGATCGGCCAGCGAAGGCGGCGCGCCAGCGGCCTGGGGCCAGAACTTCACAATCGCTTCGCGCATGGTGAACCGGGCGAAAGGTTGGCCGAAATCGAGTTCGAGTTCGCCGTAAGGGATGCGCGGGCCGCCGCAGACGCGTTCCACGAGCGAGCGGAACAGCTGCTCGGTGAGGTCCATCAGCTCGGCGTAGTCGCTATAGGCCTGGTAGAACTCGAGCATGGTGAATTCGGGCTGGTGGATGGCGTCGATGCCTTCATTGCGGAAATTGCGGTTGATTTCGTAGACGCGGTCGAGGCCGCCGACGACGAGGCGCTTGAGATAGAGCTCGGGCGCGATGCGGAGGTAGAGGTCGAGGTCGAGCGTATTGTGGTGGGTGACGAACGGCCGCGCGGTGGCCCCGCCGAGGATGGGATGCATCATCGGGGTTTCGACCTCGACGTAGCCGCGATCGTCGAAAAAGGCGCGCAGCAGCCGAATGATTTGCGCTCGCGCAAGGAAAATGCGGCGCGTGTTTTCGCTCGAGATGAGATCGAGGTAGCGGCGACGGTAGCGCAGGTCCACATCGGCGAGGCCGTGCCATTTTTCGGGAAGCGGCAGGAGCGCCTTGGCGAGCAACCGCAAATCCTCGACCCAGACGGTCAGTTCGCCGGTTTTCGTGCGGAAGAGATGGCCGGAAACGCCGATGATGTCGCCGAGATCGAGCAAGCGGAAGAGCGCGAAGCCGCGCTCGCCGACGGCGTCGAGCTTGACGTAAATCTGCAAGCGACGGCCTTCGCCGCCCAGATGCGCGAAGCCTGCCTTGCCGTGACCGCGAAGAGAAAGGATGCGGCCAGCGATGCGCACCGGCACGCGTTCGGCTTCGAGCTCTGGGCCGGTGCGGGAGCCGTAGCGATCGAGGACATCGGCAAAGGTGAAATTGGCATCAAAGCGATGCGGGTAGGGATCGAAGCCGAGCGCGCGGATTTCGTCGAGCTTTTTCAGGCGTTCGGCGAGTTGGTCACGGGGCTCGAAGGGTTCGAAGGGCAAGCGAGTTTCCTTCGCAGACAATGCAAGATTGGGCAGTATACCGATTGCATTCCACGAGGGTCAAGAAGCCGGGCGCAGGCGCGGCTCTGGTATAATTCGCTCGGTTCTGGAGGCTGTTGGCATTTGGGCTCGCAAGGCGATTCCGAAAGTACCCGTTCCGTACGCGAGGAATGGCTCGCCGGATTGCCGGAGGACAAGCAGCGGACTTTTGCGGCTGCGGTGGCGCCGCTGGAATCGGGATACGCGATGTTCAGCATCGCGGTGAGCGAATCGTTTTCGCTGCGACGTTCGGGAACGCTGGTGCGGGCGCGGGAGCAGGTGAGCACGACGGCCGGCTTGATGCACCGCTTCACCGATCAATTGTCGCACCTGCTGGAAGCGATGATGGTGCAGGCGCGGGAATCGTCGCATACGCCGCGGGTGGCTCCGCTGAATCCGGCGTTTTTCCGGTGGCCGATCGCGCGGCGGCAGGCGTCGTGGGAGAGCGCAATCGATCTGGTGCTGCCGACGCGGGGCCTGCGATTCCGACGAAAGTTGAATGTGCTGCTGCGGTCCGTGAACCACCTGGCGGGAGAATTCCATCACGCGGCGCGGGAGATTTCCGAAGGAGCTTCCGTGCATCCGGAAAGCCATTGGGAAGCGCTGGATTCGCTCCACTACGACATGAACACGTGTTTTCGGGAGACGGTGGTGGTGCTGAAATCGTTTCTGCTGGGGCTATCGGCGGAGGAACTGAATTCGTTTTGCCATCGGCTGGAGGGCAGCGGCTTGCCGACGGCGGGGCCAGGGGCGGGATTTTCGCGAATCTCGGCGTAGACGGATGGTTCTGGTACCAAGCACAATAGAATCCGGCGAGCGGCCCAACCGGGCCATGACGGCAGGGGCTGAAAGCGGCGTGGAGCGGCGTGGGCAAGCGCCGGCGCGAGACAACTTGAGTAGGAGGGGGAGCATCGCACTAAATGTAGCGGTGCGGCCCGAACGGGTATAGTGGCCCGAGTGAGGCGGACCGAAACCGGGGAGCTGACCGAGGCTGATGCCATCCGGTTGGCGCAGAAGGGCGATGCGAACGCTTTTGAACGCCTCTACCAACTGCACAACCGGCGTGTCTATTCGCTCTGTCTGCGGATGGTGGGCAACCCCGCGGCGGCGGAGGACCTGGCGCAGGAAGCCTTCCTGCAGCTCTTTCGGAAGATCCAGACCTTTCGGGGCGAGTCGGCCTTTTCGACGTGGCTGCACCGGTTGACGGTAAATGTTGTGTTGATGCGGCTCAGGCGCAAGAACGTGATCGAGAGCTCTCTTGACGAACTGGCCGAGCAGGACGAGGAATCGGGGAGCGCACCACGGGAGGTGGGCGCGGCTGATTTGCAGCTTTCGGGCTCGGTGGACCGAGTGAATCTGGAGCGGGCCGTGGGCCAGCTCCCGCCGGGGTACCGGGCGGTATTTATGCTGCACGATGTGGAGGGGTACGAGCACAACGAAATCGCCGATATGCTCGGGTGCTCGATCGGCAATTCCAAATCCCAACTGCACAAAGCGCGCACGCGTCTGCGCGAGTTGTTGCAGGAAGCGGAGCGGGATCGAGCCCGGGAAGAACGGCAGGAAGCAAAGCGGGAGGGGGAGGGTCCAGTCGAGCCGGCGACGCGGCCGGGGAGGCAGGGCTCCTCATAGGGAACTGCGATGAATTGCGGAGAGTTTGAACGTCAGACCGAAGCCTGGATGGAAGGGGAGCGAACGGCGGAAGCGCGCCAGCACGCCATGGCGTGCCTGCACTGCCGGCAGCTCGTCGAAGATCTGGATGCGATCCGTCTGTTCGCACCGCAACTGGCCGAAAGCGCCGCGCCGCCGGAACGGCTGTGGGGCGCGATCCACGCGCAACTGGAGCGGGAAGGCCTGATCCGCGAGCCCGGATGGACGGAACGTGCCGCGGGGTGGATTCGCGTTTCGGCGCGGCCGTTGGCGGTGGCAACCGCGAGCGCGCTGGCCCTGGCGCTGGCGCTGCTGGTGGTACTGCCGCGGGCCGAGCGTCCGCAACCGACCGTGGCGATGGGACCGGTGTGGCTGTCGAGCGACCAGCCGGAGCTGGCCAGCGTGGACCGGCAACTGAATCACGTGGAGATTCACGCCATTCGTTCGCTGCACACGCCCGATCCGCAAGTGCAGGAGGCGCTGCAGCAGAACCTGATGATCATCGACCGGCAGATCGCACGCTGCGAAAAGACATTGGAGCAGGCGCCCTCGGATGAAAACACGCGCGATTACCTCTACGACGCGTACCGGCAAAAGGCGGAGTTGCTCAACATGATGGCCGAGCGCAGTATTGCTTCGACCGAGTAACCGGCGATGCCGGAACCAGGTGAACGCGCGGGAGCAGGAAAAGGGACGCCAATCATGAAGACTGGGCGGAGGGCATGGGGACCGGCGGTGGCGATGGGGATCGCGCTGGCGGCGGCTCCGGCGTACGCGCATCGGATCCAGAAGCGATTTCCGGTCACCTCGCACCCGGTGCTGACGGTGCATAACTCGAGCGGGGACGTCACGATCCAGACCTGGAAGAAGCCCTTCGTGCAGGTGCAAGCGGACCAGAAAAGCCAGAAAGTGGAAGTGAACGCGACGCAGCGGGACAACATGGTGATGGTTTCCACCCGCATTCTGAGCAACGACATCACGCCGAGCGACCTGGAAACCGATTACCAGATCACCGTACCCGAGGAAACCGAGCTTTCCATCCACAACGACGCGGGAAAAGTGGACGTCCAGAACGTGATGGGCGACATCTCGATCGTGACGGTGGCTGCCGACGTGGATCTGCGGGGCGTGATGGGCTACATCACCGTGCGGAGCGTTGGCGGATCGTTCGCCTGCAACGAATGCTCGGGGCGCATCGACGCCGATTCCATCAGCGGCGGGATCAACCTGATCGGATCGGAATCGAGCAACGTGCGGGCGCGTTCCTCGACCGGAAACATTCTGATGGACAGCGATCTGCTGCCAAATGGGCTCTACCGGCTGCGCAATTACAGCGGGCAGATCGACGTTCTCTATTCACCCTCGGATTCCTTTGACGTGAGTGCAATATCGCTGCGCGGCAAGGTGGAAAACGAGGCGAACCTGAAGGAAACACCCCAGCCGCGGCAGCAATTGCCGGCGTTCGCGCGGTCGCTTTTCGGCGTCTACAACGAAGGGCGAGCGCGGCTGGTGATCAATTCGTTCAGTGGTACAATCGTGATCCGCCGCCGGCAGTGATGTTGCCGGACCCGGCGGTCCTGCGATGCCCGTTCCCATTCCCTGCAAATTGATCGCGCTCACCGGCTTCATGGGAAGCGGCAAGACCACCGTCGGCCGATTGCTGGCGGAACGGCTGGGCTGGCGGTTCGTGGACCTGGACAGCCGGATCGTCGAGCGCGCCCAGGCCTCCATCGTCGCCATCTTCCGTAACCACGGCGAAGCCGCCTTCCGCGAAATCGAAGCGGAAGTGCTCGGCCGAACGCTGGGCGAAGCGACCGAAGGCGAGCGGCGAACGGTGATCGCGCTGGGCGGAGGGACGCTGACGCGGCCGGAGAATCTGGCGCGGCTGCGGCAGGCGGGGGCTGCGCTGGTGTGGCTCGACTGCCCGCTGGACGACCTGATCGAGCGATGCACCGGAATCGCCGATCGGCCGCTGTTCCGCGACGAAGCGAGCTTCCGAACCCTCTATGAGGAGCGGCGACAGATCTACCAGCAGGCGGATTTTCGCGTGGAATCGCTCGAAGAGCCGGCGCAGGTGGTCGAGCGGATTCTGGAACTGCTGGGGCCGGCGCTGGTGGAAGCATGAGCGGCTGGCGAATGATTTTGGCGGCTTGCGCTGGGCTTCTGGCAACGGCTTGCGCGGCGCCTAGGCTTCGTGCGCAAGGGCGTTTGGCGCCAGACCGCGGCGTTTTTCGCATTTTGCTCGACGGGCGCGAAGTGGGCGGCGAAACATTCCGCATTTTCCGAGAACAGAATGGATGGAAGGCGAAGGGAACGATCGAGCTGCGGCTGCCCGGGCAAGCGCCCGAACGCGACCGCGCCGATTTGACGCTGGCGAGCAACGGATCGCCGGTGTCGTACCGGTGGACGGGAGAATCGCCCGAGACGCGAACGATCGAGGTCTCCTTCCGCGGCGACGCGGCGGAAATGACGCTGAACCGGCCGGGCGCGGTGCCGGCCATCGAGGCGTACCGATTTCCGCAAGGGCACATCGTGGTGCTCGACAACAACGTCTACGAGGATTACGCGATTCTGGCGCGGCTGTACGATTGGCGAACGCGCGGCGAGCAGAAATTTTCGGTGCTGATTCCGCAGGACCAGACGCCGGGAACGGTGACGGTGGAGGCGATGGGACGGCGGCGAATCGCCGGCGCGGCGCTCGAATGGCTGCGCGTCCGAAGCCCCGATCTGGAAGTGGACCTGTACCTCGACGCGGCGCACCGGCTGATGCGAATCGTCGTGCCGGGATCGAGCGCCGAAATCGTCCGCGAATCCGCGCCGACGAGCCGGACAGCGGTAAACTGACATCACTTCGATGAACGTGAACCTGTGGACCGAGGTGAATTACCTCAAGGGCGTCGGCCCGCAGCGCGCCGAAGCCCTGGCGCGGCGGTCCATCCACACCGTCGAAGACCTGCTGTACCACCTGCCGTTCCGCTACGAAGACCGGGTGCACTTCACGCCGATCGCGAAAATCGAGCCGGGCAGCGCGTGCACCTTGCAGGTGGAAGTGGCCGACGGCTCGCTGCTCAGGTATCGCGGGAGACGCGACGCGATGTACCACCTGATCGTGCGCGACGCCACCGGTATCCTGTACGTGAAATTTTTTCATGGCGCCTATCTCGACGGGCGTTTCCGGCCGGGACAGCGGATCGTGCTGCACGGCAAGGTGGAAATCGATCGGTACCGGCCGGCGCGGCTGGAGATGTTGAATCCGGAATTCGAGACGCTGGGCGGAGCGGGCGGCGATTCGACCGAGGTAGGGCGAATCGTGCCGATTTACGAGGCGATCGGGCCGCTGAGCCCGCGCGTGCTGCGGCGGCTGTTGCATGGGGCGCTCGAAGCGATCGGCGACGCGATTCCCGAATCGCTGCCGGCGGAGATTCGGGAGCGAAACGGCTTTCCGGCGCGCGGGGCGGCGCTGCGCGCGGCGCACTTCCCTGCCCCGACGGAAAATCTGGATCGGTTGAACCAGTTTCAAACGCCGGCGCAGCGGCGGCTGATTTTCGAGGAATTTTTCCTCTTCCAGCTCGGGTTGGCGCTGCGGCGCAGGCGCGAGGAAGCCGAACCGGGCATTGCGTTTCGCGTGCGGGATCCGAAGATTCGCGAGGCGCTGAAGCGCGTGTTGCCGTTCAAACCGACCGAAGCGCAAAAACGGGTGTTGGCGGAGATAGCGGGCGATATGGAGCGGCCGACGCCAATGAACCGGCTGCTGCAAGGGGAAGTGGGCAGCGGGAAAACGATCGTCGCGCTCGAAGCGGCGACGATCGCGATCGAAAACGGCTACCAGGCGGCGCTGATGGCTCCGACGGAAATTCTGGCTGTGCAGCATTTCCTGGGCGCACGGAGGGTGCTGGGACGCGCGGGGTACCACGTGGAACTGCTGGTAAGCGGAATGAAGCCGGCGGCGCGGCGAGAAGCGATCGAGAACGTCGGGAGCGGCGTGGCGCAACTGGCCGTGGGAACGCACGCGCTGCTGGAAGATCCGGTGGCGTTTCACAGGCTGGGCCTGGCGATTATTGATGAACAGCACCGGTTCGGCGTGCTGCAGAGGAAACGGCTGCGGGAAAAGGGAATTTCGCCGGACGTGCTGGTGATGACCGCGACGCCGATTCCGAGGACGCTGGCGCTGACGCTCTACGGCGACCTGGACCTTTCGGTGATCGACCAGATGCCGCCGGGACGCGGCCCGGTGAGCACGTTCCGCAGGTCGGAAGAGGAACTGGCGGGCGTGTGGGAATTCGTGCGAAGCCAGCTGCGAGCGGCGCGGCAGGCGTACGTCATTTATCCGGTGGTCGAGGAATCGCGGCAGGAGCTGAAGGCGGCCATCGCGCAGTACGAGCGGCTGTCGAAGTACGTGTTTCCCGAATGGCGGGTGGGGCTGCTTCACGGGCGGCTGGCGAACGAGGAAAAAGATCGCGTGATGGAGGAATTCCGCGGCGGCAAGAGGCAGTTGCTGGTGGCGACGACGGTGGTGGAAGTGGGCGTGGACGTTCCGAACGCGACGGTGATGGTGATCGAGCACGCCGAGCGATTCGGACTGGCGCAACTGCATCAACTGCGCGGCAGGATCGGGCGCGGCAGCGAAAAATCCTATTGCATTCTGGTTGCGCCGCGCGAGGCGGGCGGCGAAGCGAGCGAGCGCCTGGAAACGATGGTGCGAACGACGAACGGCGCCGAGATCGCCGAAACCGACCTGCGGCTGCGCGGGCCGGGCGAATTTTTCGGCACGGCGCAGCACGGTGCGCCGGCGCTGCGCGTGGCGAGCCTGCTGCGCGACCACGAATTGCTGGAACTGGCGAGGAAAGAGGCATTCACGCTGGCAGGCGAGGAAAGCCGCGCGCCGCAGCTCGAGCGGCTGCTCGATTCGCTCGATCCCAACTGGCAGCGGCGGTACGAACTGGCGAAAGTGGGGTGAGCCGATGCGAATCATCGCGGGGAAATACGGCAGTCGCCAGCTGAAAAGCCCGGGCAAGGTGCGGCTGCGGCCGACGAGCGACCGATTGCGGGAAACGTTGTTCGACATTCTGGGCGATTCCGTGGAGGGTTCGCTGTTCGTGGACGCGTACGCGGGCACGGGCGCGGTGGGCCTGGAAGCACTGAGCCGAGGAGCGCGGCGGGTGATTTTCGTGGAAATCGCGCGAAACGCGGTGGCGCTGATCCGAGAAAACCTGGAGGCGCTCGGCGCGGCGCACGACGCGGAGATCCTGCACGGGGACGTGGCGCGAGGACTCGCGCGGCTCGAAGCGCGCGGCGAACAGGCGGATTTTCTGTTTCTCGATCCGCCTTACGAGGAAGCGGAAGAGTACCGGCGCATCTTCGAGCAACTGAGTCACGCGGCGCCGCTCGCGCCGCAGGGACTGCTGATCGTCGAGCACCGCTCGACGCTGCCGCTGCCGGATTTTTTCGGGAAACTGGAATGCGCGCGGCGCGTGCGGCAGGGCGACGCGACACTCAGTTTCTATCGGCTGATGCCGGGCGAATGAAAGGGCGAGGCGAGGCACGAGCGGGCGGCGGTATAATTTGAGTTTTCCCATGGGTGCGCGGCCCAACGAACGTGCGGAGGGTTTCGGAGCGCCGCGGCTTGACGTGCGCTGGGAGCGGCGCGGGCTGAATTTCCGCGAATCGCTGCGAGCGGCGTTTTTCGGGCCGAGCGCCGCGCCCGGATTCCGCCCTTCCGATTCCTTTTTCCGGCTGCGCTTGGCTCCAGGACGCACGCGGAGTTGGCAGGTGGCGGGATCGATGTTGTGCCACGCGCTGTTGGTGACCGTTGCGCTAGCGATCAGCCGGATTCCGGAACCGAAAGCGCGCATTTCCCTGCCGCAGATTGAAATCACGTGGTACGGCCCGGCCACAGACGTCGCGCCGGTGGTTGCGCCGAAGCCGCCGCGGCCGAAAAAACGCCCGCCCGAGCCGAAACCGAAATTCGCGCCACAACCCCGGATGCTTGCGCGCGCCTACAATCCCAAGATCACCGTGATATTTCGGCCGCCGCGGCCGTCGAATACGCGGCAGGTGCTGATCGAACCCGACGCGCCGCCGAAGATACCCAGCGTGCTGCCGGCGTTGCCAAACATCATCACCTGGGCCGCCCAAGCTCCGGCGAGGCCGGAAATTTCGGTGAATGCACGGGCGCTGATTGCGCGGCAGAACGCGGCCGAAGCGGCGATGCGCGCGCCGCGAATCGTTTACGCAACGCCGCCCGAAGGGCCGCTCGACATCGCGGCGAATCCCAACGTGAAAATCATGCCGCCGCTGGCGATCGCGCCCAGCGCGATGCACGCGGTGCGTTCGGCTTCCCGGGAGATTGCCGCGGCGCCGGCGCCGTCGATTGGCGGCGTTGCGCCGGGCGTGCAGGCGACGGAGTTGACCTCGGCGGCAAACCGCATGCCGGCTCCGCCGACGGCCGCTGCCGATGCGATTCGGGCCGAACGCAAGGGAACCGCGGCGCGAAGCATCGCCGCGCCTGAAGTGGTGATGGAGGAGCAGCGCCTGGTGGCGCTATCGCTGGCGCCGGGCCACGCGATTCCGCCTCCGGGGAACGCTTCGGCGCCGATCAGCATCGGGCCGCACGTGGGGCGCGTGGTTTCCGCCGCGGCGCCGAACCTTTCCGCGAGCGGGGCTCCGGGTACCGGCGGCCAAGGGATTGCAGCAGCGGCGGGACCGGCGGGACTTTTTATCGAGAATGAGAGCCGCGTTCCCGCGCCACCTCCGCCACCGGCCGTGGCGCCGCGGCCGGCCACGCCAGCGCCGCTGCCGAAAATCGCGCGAGTGGCTCCCGCTTCGCCACGAGAAATGGCTCGCGAACGGACGGCGATTCTGCCCAAGCGCGCGGTGAAGCAGACGCTGGCGCAGCGCGTGCTGGGGCCATGGCGCGTACACACGCTGCTGATGAATATGCCGAACCTGACGAGCGCGACGGGGAGCTGGGTGCTGAATTTCGTGCAGCCGCTCTTCGAGAAAATGCAGAAGCACAACAATTTGATCGCGCCGCTGCCGATCCATTCGGTCGACCCCAAGTATCCACCGGCCGAAATCGAGCAAGGGGTGGAGGGCGAGGTGGTGCTGTTTGCCGTGATCGGCAAGGATGGAAGGGTGAGCCATATCCGCGTGGTGGAGGGGCTCGATTCGGTGCTGGACAAAAACGCGGAGACCGCTTTTTCCGAGTGGCAATTCGAGCCGGCGCTGCGAAACGACCAGCCGGTGGGCCTGCGCGTGCTGGTGCACGTTCCCTTTTACTATTCGAAGCCGCACTGAGCGAGGGTGGGAGATCGCAAAAAACGGCGCGAGCGGGCTCAGGCCGTCAAAACGGCGATGAAACGTTCGATGCCGCTGGGGGTGGTGAACAGGTGCGGCGCGACGCGAAGAGCATTTTCGCGCAGGCTGACGATGACCTCGGCGGCGCGGAGCTTTTCGTGCAATTCGCGCGTTTTTTCGGGCGAGCGGCCGGCGACGCAAACGTAGGGGCCGCGGCGATCCTCCTCGGCGGGACTCGAGAGCAGGACGCGGTCGCGTGGAATCCGTTCAAGGAGATGGCGGATACGCTCGCGATTGTGCTGCCACACGGTTTCGACGCCGGCGCGCAGGAGGAATTCGAGCGAGGCTTCGAGCGCGACCAGATGCAGGCTGGCCGTTTCCGGCGCGTCCCAACGGCGAGCACCCGGTTCGGGACGGTAAGGCGAGAGATCGAGGGAATCGAAGACGTGCGCGCC
The DNA here is from genome assembly GCA_021818865.1 of Acidobacteriota bacterium. Lineage (GTDB taxonomy): Bacteria > Acidobacteriota > Terriglobia > Acidiferrales > UBA7541 > JAKASX01. The sequence goes on along the minus strand of JAKASX010000020.1, from coordinate 31,493 downwards.
GGGCAGCGCGGTCCAATAGAAAGGAGCGGGTCGCATTTCGGCGATGCGCTCTTCGCGCGCCCAGAAGAAGCCGGTGCCGTAGGGGCCGAGCAGCCATTTGTAGCCAGAAGCGACGAGGAAATCGGCGCCGAGCTCGCGGACGTCGAGCGGCATCGCTCCGACGCACTGGCTGGCGTCGAGCGCGAGCCAGGCACCCGAGGCGCGACAAGCTTCGGCAATCGGGCGAGGATCGAGACGCGTCGCGTCGTGGAAGCGGACGAGGCTGGCGGAAACCAGGCGCGTGCGCGGGCCCATCGCAGCGAGATAATCCTCGGCGTCGAGGAAACGGCCGCGCGGGCGAACGGTGCGCAGACGCAACATGCCACGCTCGACGAGCGGGGCGAATACGGTGAAATGAGCGGGAAATTCGCGCTCCGCGATCAGGACTTCGTCTTCGGACTTCCAATCGACGCCCCAGGCGATGGCGGCGAGGCCGGTGGTGGCGCCGGTGGTGACGGCGATTTCCGAGGGCTTCGCGCCGATGATGCGCGCCAAATGGCCACGCACGCGATCGGGCAGACCGAAATAGATGTCGGCGGGCATGCGCTGCGGCTGCTCTTTCCATTCGATGGCCTTGCGCAGCGCCTGGGCAGATGCGCGCGGCAACGGGCCCTGCGCGGCGACGTCGAGGTAGGTCACGTTACCGAATTCGGAAAATTCGTTTTGATAATCCATTGCGCTCCCCATGCCATGAAGAATGTTTTTCGCCGCGCCGGGACTCAGAAATGCAGCCGGAGGTCGCGGAACTCGGAAAGCAGGAGCAAGCGGCCGGTGCCGCTCGTGAGTTCCGCGTATTCGAGTTCCCAGGTGAGCCGGTGCGGAATAAAGACCGCGTTCAAACCCGATTCGAGCGCGGGGTTGACGTCGCTTTTCGGGCTGTTGCCAATCATCCAGGCGCTCTGCTTCACGATTTTGTGACGGTCCACGATGCGGTCGTAACTCGGCGCGTCCTTTTCGGGAACGATCTCGACGGCTTCGAAATAGGATTCGAGACCGGAGCGGCCGATTTTGGCGCCCTGCTCGAGCGCCTCGCCCTTGGTGAACAGAATCAGACGATGACGGCGCGCGAGAAAGGCGAGGGTTTCGGGGACGCCTTCGAGGATGCGCGGCGGGGTGTGCTCGAGTTCGCGGGCGCGATCGCGAATCCACGCCCATTCGTCGCTGCGCGCGAGTTCGCCAGCCAGGCGGCGGTAGGTTTCCTCGAGCGAACGGCGAAACGTGCCGACGCCGTAGCCGTGCTGGCGGGTGTTGCGCCTTTCGATCTCGTTGAGGATGCGACGGACGTAGGCCTCGCCGTAGCCGAGCGGCTCCATGCGGGCGACGAACTCGCCGATCGCCTGCTCGAAAAAGAGGTTGTTTTCCCAGAGCGTGTCGTCGGCGTCGATGAGGAAGGTCTGACGCTTCATCGGTTCAGGAGGCCTTGGGCGTTTGGGCGGCGAGGGTTTCAAGGATGGAGCGGGCCAGGCGCTCGGTTTCGCCGTAGTGGTTGAGGTAATCCTGGAATTCGCGGTTGATTTCGAGCGCAGTGGGCGCATCAAGGCGGACGCGCAAAATCATGTCGCGCAGCCGCACCGGATGCGGCAACTGGGCGTCTTCCCGGAGATCGTCGAGAGCCTGCTGGGCGTTGTAACGATCCATCGCGTCCTCCCCCTCCGCGGCCAAGCGGAAACGGCAAAAGGCCATTGTACTCCGGGACGGGCTTGCGTCTTTTCGCACGGGCCTTATCGGCGAGTATGCCGCGTGGGCTGAATTGCCCTGCTGGGTGGTCTGGCGCAGGAAGTTTGGGCGAAAAGGCACCCGCGCGGCGCGGCGGCCGGGCTTGCGCAGCAAGCGTTCCCGAATGAGCGGGTTAACGGGAGGGCGCTTGGCAAGCGGCTTGCTCCGTGAGTGCGCAAGGAAGGGAGAAAAACTTCCATGCGCTCCTACCCATGGTTTTGGAAAATTGCTTTTGTGTCTCCGCTCTTGTTTTTGAGCCTCGTGGCAACCGGCGCCGCGCAGACGCATCGAGCGGCGGCGGAATCGGCAGCCTCGATGGATTCGGCAAGGTCGAATCCTACGGCGGCTCGCGCGCAAAAGCCGGGCGACGAAGAAAAGGCGCAGGAACACCTGCGACAGGGCCGCGCGCTGCTGGAGAAAGGCGACGTGAATGGCGCGATCCGCGAATTTCGCCAAGCCGTTCGACTGAATCCGAACGAGGCGGAAGCGCGGGCGAGCCTGGGCAACGCGCTGCTGGAGAAAGGCGACGTGAGCGGCGCGGTGCGCGAGCTGAAGGAAGCGATTCGCATCAATCCGCGCGATCCCGACGCGCACCTGGACCTGGCGGCCGCGCTGGGCCGGCAGGGTGATTGGGCGGCAGCGGCGGAGGAATATCGCCAGGCGCTCGTCTTGAACCCCGAATCGCTCTCGACCGAGCGCAAGCTTTCACTGGCGTGCTTCAATCTGGGCGCGTCGCACAGCCAAAACCAGAATTGGAGCGAAGCGATTGCGGCGTACCGGGAGGCGTTGCGGCTGAATCCGAACGACGTCTGCGCGCACAACAATCTGGGGCTGGCGCTCGAAGCCGACGGGCAGACGGAAGAAGCGATTGCGGAGGAACGCGAAGCGATTCGCCTGAGCCCGCGTTTTGCGGCGGCGCGCGTGAACCTGGGCCTGATGCTGCAGAAGAGCGGCGACGCGGAGGGCGGAATCGAAGCGGTGCGCGAAGCGATCCGCATCGAGCCGAACGACTGGCAGAGCCACGCGGCGCTCGGATTGATGCTGCTTGAAAAGGGCGACCTGGACGGCGCGCTGGCCGAGCATCGGCTGGCGGCGCAACTAGGCCGGCACCTTCCGCTTCCACACGTGGATCTGGGACGCACGCTGGCCGCGCGAGGCGATTTGAATGGGGCGATCGGCGAGTATCGCCGCGCGCTCAAGATCCATCCCGATTTCGTTCCTGCGCTTTTCTACATGGGGCTCGCGCTCGAAAAAAAAGGTGACAAAGCCGGCGCGCGGAGAACGCTGCGGCGCGCCTGCTCGCTCGACGGATGGGACGAGCCGACGTACCGGGAGAGGTGCCGCGAGTTTGGGCTGGTGCGAAAGACGAGCGAATCCAGCCGGTAAATTCGCGCCGCGCACCCGGTCCGGAGCCGAGCACGGGCGGGAGTCGAAAGGGTCTCGAGCTGGCTTCGCTGGCATGCGATGCAGTTCGACCTGAGAGTGCTCACCGCGCCCGCGTACGCCGAGGCGCAGCGAATCTCGCTGAGCCGGACCCGCCGATTCGGGACACGCACGCTCGACGTTCTCTACGTGGCCTGCGCGCGGATGTTGGAAGCGGGGGCTTTCTACACCTTTGACGAGCGGCTGGCGCGGGCGGAAGGGCTCAGAACGCTCTGAAGGGGCTTGGCAACAAACAAGTTCAGTGCTGGAGGGCGGAGCGCCGGGGTTGGTTGCGGGTGTGGCAGGCGGCTGATAGAATCGCATTTCCGCGGGTCGGGCTCCGCTCGCGAGCGAACGCGCCCTGCCTCGTTTGTCCCTGCGATCCAACTGGAACAGGAGGAAGCACTTGGCGAAATACGACCTTGCAATCATCGGAAGCGGACCGGGTGGGTACGTAGCCGCGATCCGGGCCGGCGAGTGGGGCCTGAAAACGGCGGTGGTCGAGAAAGACCCGTTTCTGGGCGGGACTTGCCTTCACGTGGGCTGCATTCCGACCAAAGTCCTGCTGCATCACGCCGAGCTGTATGACAATTTCCGCAACGCCAAGGAATTCGGGATCGAAGTGAAGGAAGTGAGCATCAACTGGCCGGCGATGATCGAGCGGAAAAACAAGATCGTCACGAAACATTCAAAGGGCATCGAGTACCTGTTCCGGAAAAACAAGGTGGAAAGCATCCAGGGGTGGGGAAAAATCGCCGGGCCGGGCCAGGTGAGCGTCGAGAAGGACGGAAAGACGCAGACGATCGAGGCGCGCTACATCATGCTGGCGACGGGATCGGAAGCGCGGACGCTGCCGGGCGTGGAATTCGACGGACGGCGAATCGTTTCGAACCGCGAAATCCTGAACCTGCCGGAAATTCCGAAGACGCTGGTGGTGGTGGGCGCGGGCGCGGTGGGCGTGGAATTCGCGTCGATTTACCGGTCGTTCGGCAGCGACGTAACGATCCTGGAAATGCTGCCGCGCGCGGTGCCGCTCGAGGACGCGGAGATTTCCGCCGAGCTGGAAAAGGCGTTTCGCAAGCGCGGAATCAAGGTGCAGACGCAGGCGGTGGTGGAAACGGTGAAGAAAGACGCGAAGGGCGTGAACGTCACTTACCGCGACAAAGCCGGCAAATCGCAGACCATCAACGCCCATTGCGTGCTGGTGGCGGTCGGGCGCCGGCCGATGACGGAAAACATCGGCCTGGAAAAGACGAAAGTGAAGGTGGAGCGGGGATTCGTCCACGCGGGGCCGTACCTCGAAACCGCCGAGCCGAACGTTTACGCGATCGGCGACATCGTCGCGGGGCTGCCGCAACTGGCGCACGCGGCTTCGATGGAAGGTATCATCGCGGTGGGCAAGATGGCGGGCAAGGACGTGCCGGCTTTCGACCGCAAGCGCGTGCCCAACTGCACGTATTGTGAGCCGCAGATCGGCTCGATCGGGCTGACCGAGCAGCAGGCGAAAGAGGCGGGATACGCGGTGAAAACGGGCAAATTCCCGTTTTCTGCCAACAGCAAGGCTTCGATCCTGGGCCATCACGAGGGCTTCATCAAGGTGGTGAGCGAGGAGAAATACGGCGAAGTGCTGGGCGTGCACGCGATCGGGCCGCTGGCGACGGAAATCATCGCCGAGCCGGTGGCGGCGATTGGCCTCGAAGCGACGATCGACGACATGATGTTCACCATTCATGCCCATCCGACGGTGTGGGAAGCGATGGGTGACGCCTTCAATTCGGTGCGCGGGCTGGCGATCAATTTCTAGCCCGCTTTTCGAGCGCTCATGAAATCGTGCCTGGTGGTCGAACTCGGCGTGATCGCCTACGGACCGGCGTGGGAACTGCAGCGGCGGCTGGCGCAGGCGCGCAAGGCGGGAGCGATCGGCGACGTGCTGCTCCTATGCGAGCATCCGCACGTGGTGACGCTCGGACGCAACGGCAAGCAGGAGCACGTGCGGGCCTCTGCTCGGATGCTCGAACAGATGAACGTGGAATTTCATCCGACGGACCGCGGCGGAGACGTGACGTATCACGGGCCGGGACAGTTGGTCGGGTATCCGATCCTGAACCTCGCCGAAATCCGGCGGGACGTGGTCTGGTACGTGAGGCAGATCGAAGAGGCGCTGATTCGCGCGTCGGCGGATTTCGGGATCGAGGCGCGGCGCGAGCCGGGATTGACCGGCGTGTGGGTGGATCGGCCGACGGGAAGGCCGGAAAAACTGGCCGCGATCGGCGTGCATTTCAGCCGCTGGGTGAGCACGCACGGATTTGCGTATAACGTTTCGACCGATCTGCGTTATTTCGATCTGATCGTGCCGTGCGGAATCCGGGACAAGGGCGTGACGTCGCTCGAACGGCTGCTGGGACGCGGCGTCGACATGGGCGAGTTCCGGCCGCGAGCGGTCCAGCGGTTCGCCGAGGTTTTCGGGTTCCGGATGGAATCCGTGACGCCGGGCGAACTCGAAGAACGGATCGATAAGCAGGTCGCCGTGATGGCCTCGAATTAGGCACGGGAGGCGGGAGAACGAAGATGGAACTGCCGGAAATGAAATACCCGCTCAGCCGGGAACAACTGCTCGATCTTTACTACTTCATGCGGCTCACTCGCGAACTCGACGAGCAACTGGTGCGGCTGTTCCGCCAGAACAAGGTGGTCGGCGGACTCTATTCGAGCATCGGGCAGGAAGCGACGTCGGTGGGCACCGCGTACACGCTGGAAAAGCGGGACTGGATGGCGCCGATGATCCGCAACGTGGGCGGATTACTGGTGAAGGGCTTTCGGCCGCGAGACATTCTGATGCAGTACATGGCACGGTCGGGATCGCCGACCGGCGGCAAGGACGGTACGAGCCATTTCGGGGATTTGCAGGAGCGGCATGTGGTTTCGCCGATTTCGATGCTGGGCGATCTGATTCCGGTGATGACGGGCGTGGCGATGGGCGGGCGCTATCTGGGCCAAAAATTGGTAACGATGACGTGGATCGGCGACGGAGGAACGTCCACCGGCGCGTTCCATGAAGGGATGAACCTGGCGGCGGCGCAGCGCGCGCCATTCGTCTGCGTGGTGGAAAACAATCAGTGGGCGTATTCGACGCCGGTGGCGCGGCAGGTGCCGCTGCACGATCTGGCCGAACGCGCGCGCGCTTACGGGATCGCGAGCTACGTGGTGGACGGCAACGACGTGGTGGCCGTTTACCAGACGACGAAGGAAGCGGTGGAGCGGGCGCGGCGGGGCGAAGGGCCGGCGCTGGTGGAATCGAAGACGATGCGGATGAAGGGGCACGCGCAGCACGACGCGGCCGTTTACGTGCCGCCGGAAATGTTCGAATACTGGAAAGCACGCGACCCGATCGCGCGGTACGAGACGTGGCTCACCGAGCGCAAAGTGTGGGACAAGAAAACGAAAGCGGAAATCGAGCGGCGGATCGAGCGCGAACTGAAGGAAGAGCTGGAATTCGCCGAGAATTCCCCGCTGCCGGAGCCGGAAGTGGCCGAGCGAGGCGTTTATTGCGAAGGCTGCCACACGATTGAAGCGCGTTGGGAACGGCCGATCGAGCAGTTGCAGCCGCCCAAGGCCAGCGTGCAGGCGGCCTGGACCGTGAGCGATTTCGGCGGGACGAACGGCGGCGGAGCGGCGGCAAAAGCGCACGCGCCGGAAGCGGCAGAGGAAACCAAGCCCGCGGCCGTGGCCGCGAAAGCGGCGGCGGTTTCGACGCGCGGGGCGAATGGCGGAACGAAGCGATCGGCGCGCGCCGCGGCGCGGCCGAAGAGGAGGCGCTGACGATGGCTCCCGTAACGATGATTGAAGCCATTCGCGAAGCTCTCGACGAGGAAATGCAGCGCGATCCCGCCGTGGTGCTGATCGGCGAGGATATCGGGGTTTACGGCGGCGCCTTCAAGGCCACCGAGGGATTGCTGGCGAAATACGGCTGGGAACGCGTGATCGATACGCCGATCAGCGAGACGGCCATCATCGGCGCGGCGGTCGGCATGAGCTACCAGGGACTGCGGCCGGTGGCGGAAATGCAGTTCATGGATTTCATCGCCTGCTGTTTCAATCAGATGGTGAATTTCGTCGCCAAGAGCCACTACCGCTGGGGCGGGCCGGTGCCGATGGTGGTGCGCGGGCCGTGCGGCGGAGGCGTGCACGGCGGGCCGTTCCATTCGCAGAATCCCGAGATGTGGTTCGTGCACACGCCGGGGCTGAAAGTGGTTTGCCCCTCGACGGCGTACGACGCGAAAGGATTGCTGAAAAGCGCGATTCGCGACAACAATCCAGTGCTCTGCCTGGAACACAAATTCCTGTATCGCCGCGTGAAAGAGGAATTGCCGGCGGAGGATTATACGGTGCCGATCGGCAAACTGGCGGTGCGGCGGACGGGACGCGACCTGACCATCGCCACCTACGGCGCGATGACGCTGCATACGCTCGAAGCGGCGGAGGAACTGGCGATGGAAGGAATCGAAGCGGAAGTGCTGGATTTGCGGACGCTGGCGCCGCTCGATCGCGAAGGGATTTTGGAATCGGTGCGCCGGACGCACAAGCTGCTGGTGGTGCACGAGGACGTCAAGACCGGCGGCGTGGCCGGGGAAATCGCGGCCACGGTGAACGAGCAGGCCTTCGAGGAACTGGATGGTCCGGTGCTGCGCGTGACTTCGCTCGACGCGCCGGTGCCATTTTCGCCGCCGCTCGAGGAACATTTTCTGCCGCAGGTGGCCGACGTCACCCGGGCGGCCCGGGAATTGGCGCGCTATTAGCGGCATGGCCGCCCGCACCGCGGGCGTTCGCGGTAGACTGGAAAATTCGGAGGGAACCATGGCGGTTGATGTGGTGATGCCCCAAATGGGGGAGAGCATTTTCGAGGGCACGATCACGAAGTGGCTCAAGAAGCCCGGGGACAAAGTGGAACGGGACGAGCCGCTGTTTGAAATTTCCACGGACAAGGTGGATGCGGAAATTCCCGCGCCCGCTTCCGGCACTCTGCGCGAGATCAAGGTGACCGAGGGACAAACCGTTCCGATCAAGACCGTCGTGGCGCTGATCGATTCCGACGGAGCCGGCGCGGCCGTTGCGGCTGCACCGGCGCCAGCGGCTCCGGCCCCTGCGCCCGTGGAAAAACCGGCTCCAGCACCCGCTGCTGCCGCCCCGGCGCCCGCTCCGGCGCCAGTTGCCGCTGCACCGGCACCGGCGGCTCCGGCACGACCCGCTCCCGCGGCAGCTCCCGCTGTTCCCGCCGAAGCGCGCGGACGGATTCGCAGTTCACCGCTCGTGCGGAAAATGGCGCGCGAGCACCAAATCGACTTGGCGCAGGTGCGCGGCACAGGCGCCGGCGGACGCATCAGCAAGCGCGACATCGAGGCTTACCTTGCCCCGGGCGGCGCAGCGGCTGCACCGCGACCGGCAGCAGCGGCGCCCGCGTACGCGCCGCCTCCCCCACCTCCGCCACCGGCTGCGGCTGGCGCTCCGGCGCACGTTGCGCTCGAAGTGGCCGTGCCGCGCGAACGGCTCTATTTCGGACGCTACGAAGTGGAACCGATGAGCGTGATGCGGCAGCGGATCGCCGAGCACATGGTGGTCTCGAAGCGCGTTTCCGCGCACGTCTATTCGGTGGATGAAGCCGACGTGACGAAAATCGTGAATCTGCGCGCGAAGCTGAAAGACCAGTTCGAGGCGCAGACGGAAACCAAGCTGACCTTCATGCCGTTCTTCATCCGCGCGGCGGTCGAAGCGTTGCGGAAATACCCGACGGTGAACGCCTCGATTGACGGCACGAACGTGGTGTTGCATCGGGACATCAACGTCGGAATCGCCGTGGCGCTCGACTGGGGCCTGATCGTTCCCGTGGTGAAAGCGGCGGACGAGAAGAATTTCCTGGGCTTGCAGCGGGCGGTGAACGATCTGGCCGAACGCGCGCGGACGAAGCGGCTGAAACCCGAAGAAGTGCAGGAAGGCACATTCTCGATCACGAATCCCGGCGTTTTCGGCGGACTGATGGGCCTGCCGGTGATCAACCAGCCGAACGTGGCGATTCTGGGACTCGGCACGATCGAAAAGCGGCCGGTAGTGATTGACGACGCGATCGCCATCCGCTCGATGGTCTATTTGACGTTGAGTTACGACCATCGCGTGGTGGACGGCGCGATCGCCCACCAGTTCCTGCACCACGTAAAGAAGACGCTGGAGGAGTGGACGGAAGCGGTACTCTAGCCGAGCGGCTGAATTCCGAAAAATGCAACGGGCTGGCGACGCGGGAAAATTCCCGCTGCTGGCCCGTTCGCTTTTTGGGAGGGGGTCGGAACGAAAGAGAAGTTCACCAGCGCCATTTACCCTTCGCGCTTCACGAATTCGGCTTCAATCGTGAGATTCACCTGCTCGCCGACCAGAAGGCCGCCGCCCTCGATGGCGGCGTTCCACGCGAGGCCGAAATCCTTGCGATTAAGCTGGCCGCGTGCGGAGACGCCGAAGCGAAGCTTGCCCCAAGGGTCCTTACGCTGCGGAGTCATCTCCTCGATGGTGAAGGAAATGGGGCGGGTGACGTTGCGGATGGTCAGATCGCCTGTAAGGATGAAGCGGCCGGAAGCGTGGCGGGCGATATTTCTGGATTGAAAGACGATTTTCGGGAATTTCGTGGCGTCGAAGAAATCGCCGCTCTTCAAATGGCCGTCGCGATCGGCTTCGCGGGTGTTGATGGAAGCGACCTCGACCGCGGCCTCGACGCGGGAACGAGTGAGGTCCTTCTCATCGAGGGCGACCGAGCCCGAGAGCCGGGTGAACTCGCCGCGCACGTTGGCGATCATCATGTGGCGAATGCTGAATCCGGCGTGGGAGTGGGCGCCATCGAGATTCCAAAGGCTCACGCCCGGCTGGGGCGGTGCGCCTTCGGCCGCAACCTGAGCCGCAGGATTTTCCGCCATGCATGCCTCCTCAAGCAGGAAAAAAGGTTGAAACATACTGAAGACGAATCGGAGGCTCAGAGCCGGCTCTTGCGCTATTCCCGAAGCCCGTACCGTCTTTCCTTATTAGAGATGCTGTGGTTCGTGGGAGGATTCGCGATGGCGCGAGGAAGACGCGGAACCCGAGCGGTGCGCGGCAATGACGGCCTGGCCGAGGCTCAAACCGCCGTCGCCGGGCGGCACATCGGCGTGGGTGAAAACCTGGAAGCCATCGGCTTCGAGGGCCGAGCGGAGACCGTCCTGGAGGCAAACATTCTGGAATGTGCCGCCGCTGAGGCAGACGCGGCGGAGCCCGCTGCGGTCGCGGAGCAGGCGAGCGAGGCGAGCAAAAACATCGATCAGGCCGTTGTGGAAGCGGCGACTGAGGGTTTCGGGCTGGAGATTGCGATCGAGATCGCCGAGCAACGCTTCGAAGAGTGGGCGCGTTTCGATAATCCAGTAGCCACCCTCCGAGACGAGGCCCATCGGATAGGCCGCGGCGTCGCGCGACTGGCGCGCGGCCATTTCGAGTTCGATCGCGGCCTGGGCTTCGTAATTCACGCGGAGCCGGATACCGGCGAGAGCGGCGACGGCGTCGAATAGGCGCCCGCAGCTGGAAGTGAGCGGGGAACGGATGCCGCGCTCGACCATGCGCAGAACGAGTTCGACGTTCGAGCGCTTGATTTCGGAAAGAAAAGGGATCGGGCGATCGAGAAACTCGCGGCCGAAATGGCGGGCCAGATACGCGACCGCCATGCGCCACGGCTCGCGAATCGCCGCCGCGCCGCCGGGCAGCGGCGTGTAAGCGAGATGCGCGGCGCGCTCGAATCCGCTGAAATCGGCAAGCAGGACTTCCCCGCCCCAGATATTTCCGTCGGTGCCGTAGCCGGTGCCATCGAGCGCGAAGCCGATGACCTTGTCGTGGAGGTGATTTTCCGCCATGCAGGCGGCAATATGCGCGTGATGGTGCTGGACGCCAACCACGCGGACGCCGGTTTGGGCGAGCGCCCACTTCGTGGAGAAATATTCGGGATGAAGGTCGTAGGCGATGATTTCCGGCTTGATTTCGAGGATGCGAGAGAGATGTTCGACAGCTTCGCCGAAGAAACGGTGACTTTCGAGATTTTCGAGATCGCCGACGTGCTGGCTGAGAAAGGCCTGGTCGCCACGCGCCAGGCAGATCGTGTTTTTCAGCTCGCCGCCGGCAGCCAGGACCGGCGGCAGGTTTTCGTCGAGAAACACGGGCACGGGAACGTAGCCACGGGAGCGGCGCAACTGGCGAGCGCGGCCGGCCTGGGGCCGAACCACGGAATCGTCGCAGCGGAGCAGGATATCTCGATTATGGACGAGGAAATGGTCGGCGAGACCGCCGAGCCGGGCAACGGCTTCGCGATTGCCGATGGCAATCGGCTCTTCGCTGATGTTTCCGCTGGTCATCACGAGGGCCGGGAACCGTCCGCTTTCGAAAAGGAGATGATGCAGCGGCGTATAAGGCAGGAAGAGTCCCAAATCGGCGCCGCGCGGGGCGACGACTTCGGCGATGGGCGAGGGCCACTTGGCGGGCAGGAGAACGATGGGCCGTTGGCGACTTGAAAGAAGTTCGCGGGCGTGAGAGTCGATTTCGCAGAAACGTTCGGCGGCGGCAAGATCCGGGACCATGACGGCGAAAGGCTTTTCGATGCGATGTTTGCGGTCGCGCAGGCGCTTCACTGCGGCAGGGTTCATGGCGTCGGCCGCCAAATGAAAACCGCCGAGCCCTTTCACGGCCACAATCGCGCCCTCGGCGAGCACTTGGGCAGCGCGGGCAAGAGCGTCCTGCGTTTCCGTCACGTTTCCCGATTGATCCCATAACTCGAGATGAGGGCCGCAGTCCCAGCAGGCGTTCGGCTGTGCGTGGAAGCGGCGGTTCGTGACATCGTCGTATTCGGCCTGGCAGGCGGGGCACATGGGAAAGACGGCCATGGAGGTGCGCTCGCGGTCGTAGGGGATATCGCGAACGATGGTGAACCGTGGGCCGCAATTGGTGCAGTTGATGAATGGATAGCGGTAGCGGCGATCGGAGGGATCGAACAACTCGCGCAGGCAATCGTCGCAAAGGGCGACATCGGGAGAAATGAGCGTGCGAACGGGCTCGCCTTCGCGGCTCGGAAGAATGCGGAATTCGCGTTCTCCGATGGCCGCGATTTCGGACGCGCGAATCGACGTAATGCGGGCGAGTGAAGGCGCCTCTGCGGGCAGCCGCACAAGAAAACTTTCGACGGCCGGTGCGGCGCCTTCGATTTCGATGGTGACGCCGGATGCGGTGTTGCGGATCGAGCCAGCGAGGCCGAGTTCAGCGGCGAGGCGGTAGACGAACGGCCGGAAGCCGACGCCCTGAACGATTCCACTGACCTGGATGCGTTTCCGCACGCACATCGGCGAATCAGGCCCTTGCGGCGCGAGCCGCGACCACCCTGCCGCGCCGGTTCGCGATCCACGCGAACCAGTCCTCGAGGCCCAGGTTTCCGGTGCAGGAAACGCGGACGATTTCCATGCCCGGATGCACGCAGCGGGCGTTTTCTTCCGCTCGCTGCGCGTCGAATGGGACGTAGGGAAGCAGATCCATTTTGTTGAGAACCATCAATTCGGATTTGAAGAAAATCGCGGGGTACTTCAGCGGCTTGTCGTCGCCTTCGGTGACGCTGAGCAAGACGACTTTCGCGTCTTCGCCAAGATCGTAACTCGACGGGCAGACGAGATTGCCGACGTTTTCGATGAAGAGCAGGTCGAGCGTTTCGAGACGCCAGCCTTCGAGGCCGCGTTCGATCATGCGAGCGTCGAGATGGCAAGCGCCGGCGGTGGTGATCTGCCGGACGGGGAAACCGTAGCGAGCGAGGCGAGCGGCGTCGTTATCGGTCTGGATGTCGCCGGTGAGCACGGCCACGCGGGCCGAGCGATCGAAGCTCTCGAGGGTGCGTTCGAGGAGGGTGGTTTTGCCGGCGCCGGGCGAGCTGATGAGATTCAGGCACAGCACGCCATTTCCCTCGAAGCGCTGGCGCAAAGCGGCGGCCAGACGATCATTTTCGTTCAAGACTTTGCGTTCGAGCCCAATCCGGTTCATCTTGCTCGACCTCCAGATGCGCCAATTCCAGTTCGTCGCCGCCGGCGAAGACGGTGGTTGCGCTGCCGCACGCGGGACAGGCGTAATCGCCGGCAGGCGGAAATTCGTGGCCGCAGCTTTGGCAGCGCTGGCGGCGAGCGCAGCGCTCGATTTCGAGAGATACCGGCTCCCAACGAGTGCCGCGCACGGCCGCTTCCCAGCAGAATTCAAGCGATTCCGGGTCCACGCCGGCGAGTTCGCCCACGCGCAGACCAACGCGAAGAATCCTGCCGCCGGGAAAACGACGCGCTTCCTGTTCGAGCGCTTCCAGCACGGAGCAGGCGATGCTCATTTCGTGCATGCGGCCCTCAGCAGATGCGCGGCAACTGATCGCCATCGAGCAGGTCCACGATGCGCGAGGTCCCGAGCGGGGTGCGCATGGTGACGAGCCCGGGATGGCCCTCGGTGACGGTTCCGATAATCTGGGCGCGGCAACCGAGCGGGTGACGCCGCATCGCTTCGAGCACCGAATCGGCATTCTCCGGTTCGACGATGGCGACCAGCTTGCCTTCATTCGCGACGTAGAGCGGATCGAGGCCGAGCAACTCGCAGGCGCTGCGCACGCCTTCGTTCACGGGAATCGAGCGCTCCTCGATGGCCATGCCGACGCGCGATTGAGCGGCAATTTCGTTGAGCGCGCTCGAGAGGCCGCCGCGCGTGGGATCGCGGAAACAGCGAAAACCACGGGTGACGCCGAGCATCGCGGAAACGAGAGAAAAGAGTGGGGCGGTGTCGCTTTCAACGACGGTTTCGAATTCGAGGCCTTCGCGCTTGGCCAGAATGGCGATGCCGTGATCGCCGATCGCGCCGCTGAGCAGGACGCGATCGCCGGGGCGGGCGCGGCCAGCGGAAAGATCGAGGCCTTCGGCCACCAGACCGATGCCAGAGGTATTGATGAAAAGGCCGTCGCCGCTGCCTTTCTCGACGACCTTGGTGTCTCCCGTCACGACGTCCACTCCCGCCGCTCGGGCCGAGGCGCGCAAGGATTCGACAACGCGGCGGAGAACTTCCATCGGCAGGCCTTCCTCGATGATGAGCGCGACGCTCAGAAAAAGCGGACGTGCGCCGCCCATGGCGAGATCGTTGATCGTGCCGTGGACAGCGAGCGAGCCGATATCGCCGCCGGGGAAAAAGAGCGGCTTGACCACGAAAGAATCGGTGGTGAACGCGAGACGGCAGCCATTGACCGAAATGACCGCCTGATCGTCGAGGCGGTCGAGCACTGGATTGCCGAAGGCGGGGAGAATCAATTTGCGGAGCAGTTCGGCGCTCAACCGGCCGCCGCTGCCGTGGCCGAGCAGAACGGCGTCGTTCGAAGGAAGAGGAACGGGACAGGAGAAACCCGCGAAATCGCGGAGTTCGGACATCAGCGCTCTCCCGGGACGGCGGCGAAGTGGCGGCGATACTGATGGTAGGCGGCGCAGGCGCCTTCGGAGGAAACCATCGGCGCGCCAAGCGGCGTGTGCGGCGTGCAACGGAGGGCGAACGCGGGGCAATCGGTCGGCTTCTTCAAGCCCTGGAGCACCTCGGCGCTGATGCATTCGGAGGATTCCTCGGCGGTCATGCGTTCGAGGCCGAAAATGCGGTCGGCGTCGAAATCGGCGAAGGCGGGACGCAGGCGGTAGCCGCTCTGAGGGATCGCGCCCACGCCGCGCCATTTGCGGTCGCACACGTCGAATACCTCTTCCATGATTCGCTGCGCCGGCAGATTACCTTCGCGGCTCACCGATCGGACGTATTGGTTTTCCACTTCGGCGCGGCCCTCCTCGAGCTGGCTGACGAGCATGGAAATCGCCTCGAGGAGATCGACCGGCTCGAAACCGCCAACGACGAACGGGACGCGAAATTCACGGGCGATATGCTCGTATTCGCGATAGCCGACGACGGTGCAGACGTGACCGGGAGCGATGAAACCCTGTACGCGATTGCGTGGCGAACCGAGCAGCGCGCGAATGGCGGGCGGAACGAGGACGTGGGAGGCGAGCATGGAAAAATTTGTGAGGCCTTCGCGTTTCGCCTGCCAGACGGCCATGGCGTTGGCGGGCGCGGTGGTTTCGAAGCCGACGCCGAAAAACACGACCTGGCGTTTGGGATTCAAACGAGCGAGCTTGACCGCTTCCATGGGCGAATAGACGATGCGAACGTCGCCGCCGGAGGCTTTCACGCGGAACAGGTCGGTGCGCGAGCCGGGGACGCGGAGCATATCGCCGTAGGAGACGAGGATAGTTCCGGGACGGGAAGCAATTTCGATGGCTTTGTCGATGGTTTCGAGCGGGGTGACGCAGACGGGGCAGCCGGGACCGTGAACCATTTCGACGCCCTTGGGCAGCAATTCATCAATGCCGTAGCGCATGAGCGTGTGGGTTTGGCCGCCGCAGATTTCCATGAGCACCCAGGGCTGCGTGGCTTTGCGGGCGATTTCGGCGGCGAGGCGGCGGGCGATGCGCTCATCGCGATATTCGTCCATGTATTTCAAGGCCGGCCTCCGGACGCGGGATCGGCGGCTTCTGGCGACAATTCGGATTCCAACATGCCCATGGATTGCAGAATCTGATAGGTGCGCTCGGCCTCTTCCCTGTCCACGCGGCTGATGGCGAAGCCGACGTGAACCATCACGTAATCGCCGACACTGGCTTCGGGAACGAAATCGAGGCAGGCTTCCCGGCTGATTTCGCCAAACTGAATTTTTCCCGTGCGCACGCCGTTGCGCGTCTCACTGGTAAGGATTTTCCCCGGAATCGCCAAACACATCGTTCCCCCTTCCGATGCTGAAAAAGGCCGAAAGTCTGTAACCGCCCGCCAGTTGCCCATTCAAGAACCCGAGTCCCCGTTCGCCGAGACGGCGCTCGCCACAGCGCCTGTCATCGCACGTTCCGACCAGGAAACGAGCTGCTCGACGGCCGCTTCGACGAGCGGGTCGAGCGCCGCTTCGACCGGAGCGGAAAGCTGCGTGCCCCAATCGGTGGAAAGCGGCTGCACTCCGAGCAGTACGATTTCCCTGGGCGCGCTCGAAACCAGAGGCAGCGTTGCAAGCAGATCGGCGAGGCCGACCTGATGCACGCTGGCGGCGCAGGGCAGTCCGCGAAGCTCGTCGTTGGCCATGCGGAACAGCGTTCCGGGGCGCTCGCGACGATCGATTGCGTCGAGCAGGAGAAGATGAGAGGAATCCGAAACGTAGCTCACCAACTCGATTCCGAGAGTGCCGCCGTCGAGGAACGAGACGCCGGCCGGGACGCGCGAATCTCGTTCGAGCCGCTGCATTGCGCGGACGCCGAGACCGTCGTCGGACCGAATCACGTTTCCGATGCCGACCACAACCATTCGCGGAGCCGAAGCGTAGTCCACCGTTTCTCCCTAATGGGGCGAGGGCTTCCCCGGCGTCGAAGGCGAGCCGGGAGCCGGCGCTGCGCCTTTGCCGGCGGCGTGTTTGCGCCGAGCCCGCTGGCCGCGGCCGGGAGGGGCGACGGGAAGCACATCTTCTCCGGGAATACGGGCGGGATCGGCCGCGACGAAGTCCACCGGGAAAAATTTGTAGCCGGAAAAGATCGAGCCCATCAGCCCGCTGTGCTCCTCGATGGACATCAGCACGGCGCTGTAGACGTGGTGGATGAAGAAAGCGCCGAAGATGAAAAGGATGAGGAAGTGAATTTCGCGGAGGCGCTGGATGGTGATGAGCAGAGGCAGCCAGCCGATGAAAAAGCCGAGCACCTTGCCGCCAGCGACGTGCTGAAGCAACGCCAGGCCGGTGAGAATCTCGATGACGGCCAGGGTGTAAATGGTGGAATAGGTGGCTCCCGCGAGGGGATTGTGGCCGACGCGGCTCTCAGGCTCGCGACGCAGGAAGAGGTAGTAGCGGAGCATGTTGCGGGCGCCGCGCCATTGGCGGGAATCGATCAGCAGGAACTGGCGCCAGCGCGCCCAGCGGTTTCCCTTGAAAAACCAATAGGCCCGCAGGAGAAACGCGGCGATGAACACGAAGCCGGTGACCTCGTGAATGAAACGCATGGTGCCCATGAGGAAACCGGGATGGCCGCGGGAAATGATGAACGGGTCGTAGATGTAGTAGCCGGTGAATCCGAGGACGAGGATGGAGAAGAAAATCACCCAGTGGGCGATGCGCACCGGCCACTCCCACACATAGACGCGAATGAGTCGCTCGTCGTGATGCTGGCCGGCCGCGGTCGCCGCAGGAGTTGCCGCATTCATGGCGATTCCCCTCCTTTCAGATTTCGCGGCGGGCGCGGGTTCTGCCGCCGGCGTCGAGCACGTGCACCGCGCAGGCCAGGCACGGATCAAAGGAATGGATCGTCCGCAGCACTTCGAGGGGACGTTCCGGATCGGCGATCGGGGTTTGGAGCAGGGCGACTTCGTAGGCGCCACGGCGGCCCTTGGCGTCGCGCGGGCCGGCGTTCCACGTGGTGGGAACGACGATCTGATAATTTTTGATCAGCGTATCTTCGATTTCGACCCAGTGACCGAGGGAACCGCGCGGAGCTTCGAACAGGCCGTAGCCGCGGGCCGAGCGCGGCCAGGTTTCCGGATCCCATTTTTCGCCATTGTGGATGCGGAGATCGCCGGAATCCATATTGCGGCGGAGCTGCTCGATCCAGCCGACCAGATGATTCGCGAGCAACTGGGTTTCGAGGGCGCGAGCGGCGACGCGGCCGAGCGTGGAAAAGAGCGCGGCCGGCGGGGCCTTGAGCTTGGCGAGCGCGCCATCGACCAGCGCTTTCACTTCGGGTTGGCCGGAGGCGTAGGAGACCAGCATGCGGGAGAGCGGGCCGACTTCCATCACGCGATCGTCGTAACGAGGCGCCTTGAGCCAGGAATATTTTTCCTCGACGTTGAGAAATTCGTAAGGTGGTTTGGGGCCGGTGTATTTCGGATGGGTTTCTCCCTCGGCGGGCGGCAACGCGACGTTATTCCCCTGATCGTATGTGTACCAGGAATGCGCTACGTATTCGGCGACTTTGGAGGGATCGACGGGATAGACCTTGGAGAGATCGTTATTGAGCAAGACGCCGCGCGGGAGGAAATAACGGCCAATGTCCTGGATGCGGCCCTGCGGAAACGCGCCGTAGCTGAGGTAATTGCCGGGGCCGGCGCCCAGATGGAACCATTCGGGATAGAAGCCGGCGACGGCAAGAACGTCGGGAATGAGCACCTGATCCACGAACGTTTTCGCCTTGGACGCGACCTCGACGAGGAAATCGATCCGTTCGGGATTGATCGGGGCGTCGGGCTCGTTGGGATCGAGCGAAGTGGACATGCCGCCGACGAGATAGCTCTGCAAATGCGGATTTTTGCCGCCCAGGACCGCGTGGATGCGGATGAATTCGCGCTGGAATTCGAGCGCCTGGAGATAGTGGGCGACGGCGAGCAAATCCACTTCAGGCGGCAAATGATAGGCGGGATGGCCCCAATAGCCGCTGGTGAAAAGGCTGAGCTGGCGGCTCTCGACGAGCGTCTTGACGCGATTCTGCACGCCCTGGAAATAGGCGGTGCTCGATACGGGCCATTCGGAAATGGACTGGGCGAGCTGCGAGGTTTTCGCGGGATCGGCTTTGAGCGCGCCAGTGATATCCACCCAGTCGAGCGCGTGGAGATGATAGAAATGGATGATGTGGTCGTGAACGTACTGCGTGGCGGAGATGATGTTGCGAACCAGGCGGGCGTTATCGGGCACTTCGATATCGAGCGCGTTTTCGACGGCGCGGACCGAAGCGAGAGCGTGAACCATGGTGCAGACGGCGCAGATGCGCTGGGTCCAGAGCCAGGCTTCGCGAGGATCGCGGCCGCGGACGATTAACTCGATGCCGCGAAACATCGTGCCGGAACTCCAGGCGTCGCTGATCTTGCCGCCATCCACCTGGGCTTCCACGCGAAGATGCCCTTCGATTCGAGTGATCGGATCCACCACCATGCGGGCCATCTCAGCCTCCTACGCTTCCGGCGAAGCGGATTTGGATTCGGGCTTCGAGCCGCTTTCCTTGGAACCTTCGGACGCTTCCTTGTGGGCGCGAATCACGGTGCCAACCGCGTGGGCCGCGGTCACACCGGCAACGACGCCGACGACGCCCCAGCCGACTTCCTCGGCGGTGACGTCGACGCCGAATCCGGGAACGTTCGGCAGTTTTTTGTAGAAGGGCGAGGACCAATCCCAGAAGCGGTGCGCGGCGCAGGCGATGCAACCGTGGCCCGATTGCACCGGCCAGCTGGTGCCGTCGTTCCAGCGAACCACAGGACAGTTGTAAGTGGCTTCGGGTCCCTTGCAGCCCATTTTGTAAAGACACCAGCCTTTGCGGCTGCCTTCGTCGCCCCACTCCTCGACGAAGCGGCCGGCGTCGTAATGCGCGCGCCGCTGGCATTGATCGTGGATGATCTGGCCGTAGGCAAAGAGCGGACGATTGTAGGGATCGAGAGCCGGCATCTCGTGAAACGTCAGATAGTGGACGAGTACGGCGGCGGTGTTGGCGACATTGTGCGGACAACCGCCCAGGTTGACGACCGGGACGCCGGGCACGGCTTCCTCGAGACCGAGCGCGCCGGTGGGATTGGGATTGGCGCGGACCAGACCGCCATCCCACGCACAGGCGCCGACGGCGATATTCGCGGCAGAATTCGAGCAGACCTCGCGGGCGATATCGAGCGCGGTTCTGCCGGCGATGGTGCAATAGACGCCATCGTCCGCAGTGGGAATCGCGCCTTCCACGACGGCGATGTATTTGCCTTTGTGGTTTTTGACCACGTTTTGGAGCGTGGTTTCAGCGGCCTTGCCCGCACCGGCCATGATCGTTTCGTGATATTCCCAGGAAAGCAGATCGAGCACCACCTCGGCGACGGAAGGATGGCTGGAGCGGAGCATGGATTCGGTGTTTCCGGCGCAATCCTGAAATTCCATCCAGACGAGCACCGGACGTTGCGGCTGGGAAAGTGCGGAAACCACCTTGCCGAGGTAGCGTGTGGGCAAGGCCAGCGTCGCCAGCATCAGGCTGCAGAATTCGAGGAAATCGCGGCGCGAAACGCCGCGGGCCTCGAGTGCGCTGGGCAGGTCTTGATCGAGTGGGGGCATCGTTTCACCTCCCGAAAAGAGCTGATGGAAAGTTCCGTGGCAACGGGGAGAGGCCGAACAGAGGGAACTCGCGCGGGCGGTCGTCTGGCGAGCGATGCATCGGAAAAGCGCGATGGTTCCCGTCAAACGCCAATAGACGCCTCGCCGGGAGCAAACGGGAGAGAACCGAACTTGCCGCCCGGTTGCCCGCAATGGTTTGTTTGTAAAACCTAGGCACGTGGTGTTCCACGGCAGGGCTATTCCAAAATTTCTAACAAGTTGCAAGACTTTGCTTTACTTGGGCCCGGGGCGAGCGGCGGCGCAGGAACGGCAGCGAGGGCGGGCGGGGCGGTCTTGCGCGACTTGGCGCAGCGACTTGGGTTATTCCGCGCAAGCGGAGCGGCATCGCGTCCAAATGGCGGCAATCGCGAGCGTTATGGTCGCATTTCCCGCACGCGTGGAAGCTGCAGCCCGGCGGGCGCTCGAAACGCAACACAATCCGGTGGCTGATTCGGAGAAAAAGCCATTCGCGCTGCCACGTTTTTCACTGCGAGGCCGGGAATTTTTCCCGAGTCTATCGGTACTCTTGCCGGCGCGAATCGGGCATCGCCCGATTTCGAAAAAAACGGGATGGTTCTAAAGTGAGGTCGTAAAGAGGGAAAGAAAGAGAAAGGGGAACGGCAATGAAATACATCGGCGGAACGGAAACGAAAGGCGGATTCTACTGGAAGAAAGGCGAGTGGGAGATCGTAGCGGTGGACGGAAAGACGGGCACGCTGCCAGGCGGAAGCGAATGTCAGTACGTCCGGCTTCCGGGCATCCTGGTTCTCCCTACCGCGCTGGTCCTGAGCGTCGCCTACGTGGTCTTCCTTCCCTTCATCGGCTTCGCGATGCTGCTGCGCGCCCTCGGCAGCCGAGTGGCGCCGGCGCTGCGCGGTGCTGGCGAAACCAAAGCCGAACCGGTGCATGCTCCTGCCGGACGCGACCGGCAGTAAGGGCCGAGACGGGCGCGCGAGGGGAATCGAAGCGCGAAACTCCTCGCGCGCGTCACGCCGGAGCAGCCGGCCGGGCAGTTGGCTTTGCCGGGAGTCAGGGATCCACGCGGATCACGCCTTTTTTAATCGCGAATTTGATGAGGTCGGTTCGATTGCGGAGGCGGAGCTTTTCCATCAGATGCTCGCGGTGCGACATCGCGGTTTTCACGCTGATGCCGAGTGCGTCAGCCACTTCCTTGTTGCTCTGCCCCATTGCCACCAGGCGCAGGACCTGCTTTTCCCTGTCCGTGAGCAGATCGTAGAGATCCTCGGTTTCCTTGCCTGATTCCTCTGCGGCGCTTTCGACGGCCTCAGCCGCAATTTCCGGATCGAGCACGAGACCGCCGCGTGCGGCCGAACGAATGGCCGCGGCCAATTCGGAGCCGAGCATGCGCTTCAGGATATAGCCGGCGATGCCGATTTTGAGGAAGCGGCGGACGTATTCGATGTCGTCGTATTGGGTGAGCACGAGGACGCGACTTTCAGGCGCTTCGCGTTTCAGTTCGAGCGTGGCTTCGATGCCGCCGAGTCCCGGCATGGCGATGTCCATCAGGACGATGTCGGGTTTGAGTTTGCGGGCCTGCTCGACCGCTTCGCGGCCGTCGCGCGCCTCGCCGACGACTTCGATATCCGTGGTCAATCCGAGCAGCGCCTTGATGCCGTCGCGGACGAGGGCGTGATCGTCGGCGATGAGGACGCGAATCTTAGCCATGATGGGCCTCGATCGGAGCGGTGAGAACGATGCGGGTGCCGCGGCCGGGAGCGGAATCGATGAGGGCGCTTCCGCCGAGGAGTTCCATGCGTTCGCGAATTCCCGCCAGACCCAAGCCGCGGCCGTTGCTGGCGTAGGGAGAAATGGTCGCGGGATCGAATCCCTGGCCGTCGTCTTCGATTTCGACCGTCACTTTTCCTTCGCGGCAAGCTCCCTGAATGAGCACGGTTTCAGCGCGGGCGTGGCGCACGATGTTGGCGATCGCTTCCTGCACGGCGCGGAACATCGCGCTTTCGACGCTGGACGGCAGACGGATATCCTCCTCCTCGAATTCGCAGCGGACGGCGATGCCGCGGCGGCGCAAATCGCGGTCAGCATACCATCCGATCGCGCGAAAGAGGCCCAGATCGTCGAGAACGGAGGGGCGAAGATCGAAGCTGAGCCGGTGAATGCCGTCGAGTGTGCGCAAGGCGATTGCCTTGGCTTCTTCCAATCTTCCGCGCGAAGTTCCTTCGGGCAACGTGGCGAGCGCGGTATCGAGCGCCAGGGCCAGGGCGCCGACGAGTTGGCTGGTCTCATCGTGTAATTCTCGGGCGATACGGCGGCGTTCCTCTTCCTGCGCGCCGATGAGTTTCTCGATGAGGCGGGCGCGGAGACGATCGCGCTGCTGAAGCTCTGCGTAGAGACGCTCAATTTCAGCGGTGCGTTCCCTCACGCGGTCTTCCAGAAGGTCGCGCGCGCGGGCGACGTCGTCGAGCGATTGGCCGAGGGCGGCGCGCATTCGTTCGAGGGCCGAGCCGAGCCGGCCGACTTCATCCGAGCCGAGTTCGGGGATCGGGGTTTCGAGTTCACCGGCGGCGATGCGGTCGGCGTTTTTCACGAGCAAGGAAAGCGGCGCGGTGACGCTCGAGGCCATGCCCCAGGCGAATACCAGCGAGAGCAAACCCAGGCCAAGCGCCCAAGCGAGAATTTTCCACCGCAAGGCGAGGGCGGCGCCAAAGGCCATATTTTCCGGCTGGCGAATGTCAACGCCCCAGGACGGACGCGAAGGGAGCGGGGCAAAGGCCATGACATCGCGGACGCGAGCCATGGCCGAACCGTTCTGATGGCAACTGTGGCAAGTGCCGACGGCAGGTTGCTGGCGCGCGATGAGACCCTCGAGAAAATGGCGATGGTCCGCCTGGGAATAGAGGCGATTGGGCGCGGTGGTGGCAATCACGAAGCCGTTCTGATCCACCAAGTCCACCGTTTCGCCCGGATCGAGCGGAACGAAATCCAGCAGATGGCGAAAGCGGCTGCCGGAAGGATCGATTTCACCCGCAACCGCGCCGACGACGGCGCCCTGGGGCGAGCGTAACGCCACGAGGAGAAAAAGCCGGCGCAGGCCTTGCGGCGCGCTCCAGAGAGGCGAGATTTCGAGCGCGCCGGTTTGGATGGCCGAGCGAACCGCGCCCCAGTTCGCGAGGTCGGCCAGCGGCGCTGCGTTGCTCGGCGGCTCGGTTTGCAGGACGTTGCCCTGCGGATCGAGCAGGAAAACGCCGGAGAGAAAGCGCGATCGGACGTAGGCTTCGCGCAAATCGGACTGCGACACCTGGAGCTTTGCGGCGGCCGAAAGGCCGGCAACGGGGGAAATCGCTTCGAGCAGCTCGAGCTGGGAATTGACAACGGAATCGATGTGCGCGGCGACGCTTTCGGCCAGATGCTGGCGCTCGTCGAGCACGCGCGTTTGCAGGGCAGTTACACTGGACGTGCTCAGCCAGCCGAGAACGACGATCGGCGCAAGCGTCCCCGCGAGCGTGAGCAACGCGAGCCGGGCGCGCAAGCTCAGCGGCTTTCCTCGCCTGGCGCCTTGCGCTGCCATCCGCTCGACCTCCCCGAAGGATTCGGGATTTATCCGCGCTGCAACTCGTCCTTACAAGCCGGGCTTCGCGGAGCCGGTTCCCGCAGGCGGCGCGGATTTCGCCGGAGCCGCTTCGGCGCGTTTCAGCTGCTCGGCCGCCTGCAAGCGGTCGTATTCGAGCCCGTGCTCTTTCTCCATGCGCTCGACGCTCACTTTTCCCGTGAAAATGCTGGGATCGAAGGGAAACACATCGGGCGAGAGATGGGCGTTGTAGAGGTGCCAGATGATGATGACGAGAAAGGCGAGCAAACCTTCGCGGCCGTGCAACAGCAAGGCCGCGGGAATCACTTCGCCGGGGAGCAGCCGCGCCGTTTCGACGGGAAAATAGAGCATGAAGCCGGTGACGATGATCGCCGCCGAACCGATCACCATGCCCCAGTATTCGAATTTCTGGCGATAGTCGAAACGGTCGAAGCGCGGCGGCTCGTCAGCAAGGCGCAGGTAATAGCGCATCATCGTCACGGCGTCGCGGAAGTCCTTGCGCGTGGGCACGAGCGAGGGCTTGACTCGGCGGGTGCTCACCTGCACGAGCGCGATGGCGAGGTGGGACGCGACCAAAACGGCAAACAGGATACCCGCGCCGCGATGGACCCAGCGCACGCGCTCGATTCCACCCATCACCAGAATCAGCCAGCGCGCCCAGGACTGCCAGAAAAATTCCTGCGGAAGGCCGGTGACGGCGAGGACGAGGAAAAGCACGGTCACCGCGGCATGCTCGACGCGTTCCCACACGGAGAATCGGATCACGTAGTCTTTCATCGGTTCACCACCACGCGCCAGAGATGCAGCAGAATTTGAAGCGACAGCCCGATGATCGTGAAGGGAATGAAAAACGCGTAGAACAGCTTGACCGCGTAAACGAGCGGGGCGTGCTGAAGGCTCGGCTCGTAGTGGCCGATCCAGGCCGAAGGGAAATTGGCCGTCGCGCGGGGATGGCATCGCTGGCAAACGGCGAGCAAGTGTCCCTTGATGCGCTCGAGTCCCGCAGAATCCACGCGTTCGATGTCGTGCACGCCGTGGCAATCGGTGCAGGTGACGGTGAATTGGGAGGGAGCGACGCGCTCGGAGCGCTCGAGCGAAGCCGTCATGCCGTGAAAATCGTTGAGATAGGTGGTGAGCACATCGGTGGAGATGCCGTATTTCTGCATGGTTTTGCGGTCGCTGTGGCAGCGGGCGCAGAGCTGCGGGATCGAGAGGTGCCACTGGGAAGAAAGCGGATTCGAGATGTCGTGGGCGTGATGGCAATCGGTGCAAACGGGAACGTCGCTGTTTCCCTGGGCGAGAGCCTGACCGTGGACGCTGCCGGCGTAGGCCTTGGCGACCTTGGCGTGGCAGCGGGCGCAGGTATCGGAAATGCGCGTGCGGGGACGATTGGGCGGCGTAATGGAATGAGCGCCGTGGCAATCCACGCAGGTGGGCGCGTTGCTGTTGCCCTTCGACAGGGCGTCGAAATGGATGCCGTCGAGCAGGCGCGTGTACTGCTCGAAATGGCATTGCCGGCAGAGTTGGTAGAAGGCGAGCGAGACGGCACGTCGGTTGGGAAAAGTCCTGGCCGCGTGCGGAATTGAAGTGATGTCGCTGTGGCAATCGGTGCAGGCGAGGCCGGAATGCACCGAATGCGCGAAATCTTTCTGGTTGACGTAGAGCGAGAGCGTTTCTCCGTCGCCGAGCTGGATGGAAAAGGAGGGATTGCCGTGGCAGGCGAGGCAATCGCTATTCGACGGGCTCGAAGCCGCGGCGATCAGACGCTGCGCGGCCACGCGCGGCCCAAAGGCGAACACGGTCAGCAGGCCGAGCAGCCATCCCGCTGTCTTGTATTTCGCCCGTTCGATTCCCCGTCGGCCTCTCGTCGTTTTTCCGCGCATTGTCACCAGGCCTTCCACCGGTTTGAAAGTGCTTCGTCGAGATCGGCTCCGCCGGATGGCGAGAGCCGATTCAGGCCCGCCGCCGCGCCCAATCTTGCGCGGCGCAGGAGGGAAGCGAATCGCAAATGTTTTGCCGTGGGATAACGGATAGCTTGCGGAGGCTGGGATCCAAAACCCGGTGAAGAGGAGCGGAATTCCTTTTGCCTCCAGCCCGGTGCACGACCTCATTTGACACGTTGGCCGTCGTTCCTGGCCGCTCGAGGGAGCAGCAGCCGCAATGGTCTACGGCATGTCGGGTTCCATTAAGACGGTCGGCAGATAGGGGCTAAACGACGTAAAACGCGAAGTTTACACGACAAATCGCCCGGCTGATACCGTCGAAAAGCATCGCGTAGGGTGTTTTCACGCCCGCGTGCGTTGCTTCGCTCAGAGGAACGGGAGCGCCTTCGTGGCACCTTGCGGGAGAATGCGCCGCGGAAATATCCCGGTTTCGTTAGCCCTTTTCGCGCCGGCCGGCTAGGCGAGCGGGAGAACGAGCACCGAGCATGGGCTGTGGCGCACGACGCGCTCGGTGGTGGTGCCGAGCGTGGTGATTTCGAGCAAAGGCTTGCGCTCGGCGCTGAGAACGATCAGGTCCACCGCGTGCTCGCGGGCGTGAAGGATGATCTGCTCGGCCGCGTTTCCCCGGCGAACGATTTCGGTGATCTGGCAGGCCTGGCGCGCTTCGCGCGGAACCCACTGACAAAGTTGCTGGTGAATTTCTTCCGGATGCGCATCGGGATGCTCGGCGGCGTGGAGGACGTCGAGCCGGGCGCCGAAGGCAGCGGCAAGCGCGGTGGACGTTTCGAGGCAGCGGCGGCCGGATTCCGTCAACGTCACCGGGCACAAAATCCTGCCGATGGAGAGCGGAGCCGTTTCCGCGCCGCGGGCGACCAGCGCCGGGCAGCCGGATTCCCTGACGACGTTTTCCGCAACCGATCCCAGCATCAGTCGGGCTACGCCGCTGCGGCCGTGGCTGCCAAGAACGACGAGGCCGGGCTTGCGACTTTCCAGGTAGTCGCGCAAAACCGGAATCGGATGGCCTTCGATCACGCTCGCGGCGAATTCGGCGCGTGGCCCGAAGACTTCGGCGCCCACGCGGCCGAGTTCCTCGACAAGTTTCGCTTTGCGCTGCGCGGCTTCCTCGGTGAGCGCCTGAATCTGGGCCGGAGTGAAATAGCGCGGCGGCTCAAACCAATCGGCGTGCAGCAGTTCGACGCGGGCGTGAAACGCCTCGGCGAAGAGCCGGGCCCAGCCGGCGACCAGGCGCGAGGACGGACCCAAATCCACGGCGCAGAGAATCTGTTTCGGTGCGAAGGCAGACATTCCGATGCTCCTTTCAGCGGCCAGAGATGCACCGCTCGCGCCGCGCGGCGCTGCCAGCGTGAGCGGATGCGGCGCGGACAGGCGCTCTGGGCGCGCGTTTCGAGCGCTTCAGGCGCCGGCGGGCCTGGCTTCCCCGACGCCCAGCTTGCGCAGGAACCACATCATCGGGCACCAGTTGGTGAATGCCGACTGGAACAGGTTGAGGCCGACGAACGCGGTGAACCAATACCAGTTCGGATTCACCCAGTATCCGAGCGCGAGCGAAGCCAGCACAAACGCTCCCGCAATCGCCCGCAACATTCTTTCGATAGTCATGCTCTTGCCTCCTTGTTGCCGATTCGACGCTTTTGAATCACGTAGTAGAGCAGAGGAACTGCCAGGAACGAGAGCAGCGTGGAAGCGATGCCACCGGCCATCAGCGAAATCGCCAGGCCTTGAAAGATCGGATCGAACAAAATCGGGCTCGCGCCGACGACAACAGCCAGCGCGGTGAGCAGAACGGGACGGAAGCGAACTGCGCCAGCGTCGATAACGGCTTCGTCGAGCGGCATTCCTTGCGCCAGGCGCAACTCGATGAAATCCACGAGGATGATCGAGTTCCTGACGATGATGCCGGCGCCGGCGATGAAGCCGATCATCGAAGTCGCGGTGAAAAACGCTCCGGCGAGCGCGTGGGCCGGCAAGATGCCGATCAGCGTAAGCGGGATCGGGGCCATAATCACTAGCGGCACGAGGTAGGAGTCGAACCAGCCTACCACGAGCACGTAGATGAGTACGAGCACGGCGGCGAAGGCGATGCCGAGATCGCGAAAGACTTCGTAGGTGATGTGCCATTCACCGTCCCAGGTGACGGCGAGCTTTTGCGTGGAGGGCGGAGGGCCGGTGTAATACTGCTGGACCTGGTAGCCTTCGGGAATTTTGAGCGCGGCAATCGCCTTTTTCATTTTGAGGATGGCGTAAACCGGGCTCTCCTCGCCGCCGGCGACGTCGCCGGTGACGTAGACGACCTGCTGCAGATTCTTACGGTATATGTCGTGCGGGGCGGTCTGCTCCTCGACCCGCACGAGGGAACCGAGCGGCACCATCGAGCCGCCGGCGCCGTTGAGAAAAAGGCCGCGCAGGGCGTTCTCGCCGGAGCGGCTTTCGCGCGAAAGCTGGATGTGGATGGGAACGTCCGCGCGGCTATCGGGCACGTGCATCAGACCAACGTTTTCGCCGCCCAGCGCGATCGCGGTCGATTGAGTGATTTCCGCCGCGGAAATTCCGGCGAGCGCGGCCTTATCCTGCTCGACCTGGAAATCGAGCTGCTTCTGGTGCAGGTTCATCATCCAGTCCACGTCCACCACGCCGGGCGTCTCCTTGAAAATCTGGCGAACCTGGCGAGCGAGCGCGATCTGCTGACTGTAGGAGGGTCCGTAGACCTCGGCGACGAGCGTCGCCAGCACCGGCGGGCCAGGCGGAACTTCGGCGATTTTGACGCGAGCCTTCCACTGCTTGGCGATTTGATCGATGGGGCCGCGAATCGAGAGCGCTACCTGATGGCTCTGCTCGCTGCGATCGGCGGAGGGAACGAGATTCACCTGAATATCGCCCTGATAGGGAGCGCGGCGCAGGTAGTAGTGGCGAACGAGCCCGTTGAAGTTGTAGGGGCTCGACGTGCCGGCGTAGACCTGATAGTTGGCGACGAGCGGCTGTTTGGCGAGGTAGCGGCCGATGGCCTGTTCGGCGGCGAGGGTCTGTTCGAGCGGGGTTCCCGACGGCATATCGACGACCACCTGCATTTCGCTCTTGTTGTCGAACGGGAGCATCTTGACCAGAACCATCTTCAGAGGGATGAGCGCGCAGGCGGCGAGCAGGAGCGCCACGACGCCGGCGAAAAAAATCCAGCGTTTCAGGCTGCTTTCGACGAGCGGGGTCATCACGCGGCGATAGAGTCGGCGCGTCCACGTCTGGCTTTCGTCAATGTGCTCGGTCTCTTTTTGGCGCCCGCGCAGCAAACGCAGCGCGGCCCATGGCGAAACGATGAAGGCAACGGCCAGCGAGAAGAGCATCGCGCCCGAAGCGCCCACGGGAATCGGGCGCATGTAGGGACCCATAAGCCCGCCGACGAACGCCATCGGCAGAATCGCCGCGATCACGGCGAACGTGGCGAGAATGGTCGGATTGCCGACTTCGTCCACGGCTTCGACGGCGACGTCGCTCCAGGGACGGCCCTGATTTTGCGGCAAGCGGAAATGACGGACGATGTTTTCGACGACGACGATGGCGTCGTCGACGAGGATGCCGATGGAAAAGATGAGCGCGAAGAGCGTGACGCGGTTGAGCGTGTAGCCGTGGAAATAGAAGACGAAGAGCGTGAGCGCGAGAGTGACCGGCACGGCGACGAGCACGACGCCCGATTCGCGCCAGCCGAGCGCGAGTGCGACGAGGAGCGTAACGGCGAGCGTGGCGATGAGGAGGTGCTTCAGCAGATCGTTCGACTTTTCCGTTGCTGTCTTGCCGTAATCGCGCGTGATCGTCACGTGCAGGTTATCGGGAATCACCACCCCGCGCAGCGAATTCACCTTCGCAATCACGGCCTGCGCCACGATGGAGGCGTTCGTGCCGCGGCGCTTGGCGACGGCGAGCGTGATGGCGGGATATTCCGAATGGTCCGCGCGCTTCACGGCTCCGCCGTCGCCGAAATAGACGTAGTTATCGGGCTCGGCCGCGCCGTCGTCGACACTCGCGACGTCGCCCAGATAGACTGGCTGGCCGTCGAACACGCCGACGACGAGCCGACGCGCTTCGGTCGCATCGCCGATGAACCGGCCCGTCTGGACTAGAAATTCGCGGTTGTCCTGCGCGAAGCTGCCCGAAATGCTGCGCTGATTCGAGACCTGGAAGGCCTGTGCGATCGCGGCCGGGCTTAAATGGTAAGCGGCGAGGCGCTGCGGATCGAGCGTGACGCGCAATTCGCGCTGCGGTCCGCCGATGATCGTCGTTTCGGAGACGTTTTCCACCGGTTTGACCGAAAGATTCACCTCCTCGACGACCTGGCGTAACTGATAGGCGGTGTAGCCGGGGCCCCAGAACGTCATCGCCAGGATCGGCACGTCGTAAATCGAGCGCACCTTGATCAAGGGACGCGAGGCGCCGGGCGGGATCTTGTCGAAATTGGCGTAGAGCTTGTTGTAGGTGCGAACCACGGCGTCGTTCTGCGGCGTGCCGACTTCGTAGCGCACTGTGACGAGCGCCTCGCCGGGCATGCTGGTGGAGTAGACGTACTTGACGCCGGGGATTTCCTTCACCAGCTTTTCGATGGGGATGGCGACGCGCTGCTCGACTTCGCGCGGCGAAGCGCCGGGCATCTGGACGAAGATATCGAGCATCGGGACGACGATTTCCGGGTCCTCTTCGCGCGGCGTCTGCATCACGGCGAAAACGCCCAGAAGCAGAGAGCCAATGATGACGAGCGGCGTGAGCCGCGAATGGATGAACGCGTGGGCGATTTTTCCCGCCAGTCCGGTTTTCAACGCCCTGCCTCCAGTTTTTTCCCATCCAGATCACGCGCGCCGGGATCGGTGACGACGCGCTCGCCCGGCCCGAGCCCGGAGAGCGCGATGCGCCCCTGCTCGCCGGCGGCCTGGGCGCCGAGCGTCACCAGACGGAAATGGATAACGCTCGAGGCGTCGACCACGTAAATGCCGCGCAACTGGCCGCGATCGAGGATCGCGCTCTGCGGAACGACGATCGCTTGCCGCGTGCCGTGGGTGAACCACGCCCGGCCGAACAGACCCGAGCGCAGCGCCGGATCGCGCGGCAAATCGATCTTGACCTGGAGCGTGTGCGAGGCGGGATTGGCGCCCGGCTCGATTTCCGCCACGCGGCCGGTGAGCGTTCGGCCGCGCAAGGCATCGAGCCCTACAGGCACCGTGGCGCCGACGCGGATTCCCGCGGCGTTTTCCGCGTCCACGGTGACCACCAGGCGATACGCCGCGGTTCCTTCGACGGAAAGCAGCGGCATGCCCGGCGTGGCCATCGCGCCGGGATCCACGAACCGGTGCTGCACCACGCCGTCGAACGGCGCGACGATTCGCGTGTAGCTGACAACCGCACGCGCGGCGCGCAATTGCTCGGAAGCCTGCTCGTAACCGGCGGCAGCCTGCTGCTCGCGAGCGTGAGCGGCGGCGAGCATGGCCTGGGCGGCTTGCTGCTTCGCTTCGACTTCGTCGAATTCCTGCGGGCTGACCGATTTCTGCTCGCGCAGGTAGACGTAGCGCTTGTAGGTTTTTTCGGC
>JAKASX010000135.1 GCA_021818865.1 Acidobacteriota bacterium | reverse complement strand
AGCGTAATGGCTGCGCGAGAGCGGCTGGGGCGGTAGGAGGGCGCATGCTGAATGCAGAGCGAGTTCGGGCGTATTTCGAATTGCCGCAGCCCGTGCTGACCGCGTACCTGAACACGAACCCGGCGAAACCCGCGAACCGGAAGCCGGAACCCGAGTTTCTGACGTGGCTGAAGGGCGAGGCAAAAACCGCCAGCCGGACGTTGCCAATCGATCAGCAGAAACTTTTCCAGCAGCAACTGGAGCGCGTGGAGACCTATCTGCGCGACCGTGTGGCGCGGGGGCGCGGGCTGGTGATTTTCGCCGGACCGAAGACGTGGGAGACGCTGGCGGTGGAAGAGGAAATCAGCAACGAAACGCGGTGGGGCGCACCCTACATGGCGCCGCTGCTGCAGCTGATGGGAGAACACAAGCCGCACGAGGTGGTGATTCTGGACCGGAAAGGCGCGCGTTTCTTGCGTTACCGGATGGGAGAAGTGGCGGAGCTTGGCACGAGGAAATTCGACGTGAACGTTTCCGACTGGCGCAAGAAGGACATGGGGAAAGTAGCGAGCGCACCCACGCGGAGCAAGCAAGGCGCGGGCACAATGAAGAAAACGCGGGGATCGCAGCGCGACACTTTCGAACACCGGATGGACGCGCGCTACGCGCGGCTCTGCGCCGAAACGGCGCGGGAGGCGACGCAACTCGCGGCGAAGGAAAAACTGCGCACCGTTTTCGTCGCCGGCGCCGGCCAATTGCTCGCCGACGTGACGAGCGGATTCTCGCGCGAATCGGCGCGGCACGTGGTGAAGATCGAGAAAGACCTTGGCGGGATTCCCGCACGGGAATTGGCCGGTCACGTCGGCTCGGCGATCGCGCATTGGGAGCGCGGACACGAAGCGGAAATGGTGGAATCGCTGCTGGGCAATGGGCGCGGAACGGTGGTCGGCATGGACGAAACGCTGGCGCAGTTGCAGAAAGGCGGCATTCGACGGCTGGTGCTGGCCGGAGACATGGACGCGAAGCTGCGACGCTGCCGCCGCTGCGGACTGGCGAGTCGAGCAGCCGACGCGGTCTGCCAGCGCTGCGGAGGGGAACGCGCGATCACGACGGTGCGCGAAGTGGCGCTGGAACTGGCGTGGAAAGAAAAGGCGGAAATCGAAATCGTCAGTGGCGAGGCCGGCGAGCGGCTGAAAGGCGCCGAGGGGATCGGCGGCTGGCTGCGCCGGCCCGCCGAAGTGAAGATCGCCGGCTGACGGCCCGGCGCGGAAGCAAAAGCGTGCCGGCCCGGCCACGGAGAGCGGCGACGAGTTTGCCCGGGGACGTGATGTAAGCGCGGCGAGCGGGCTGGCGCAGGAAATCGAGCGCGGATTCGATTTTCGGACCCATGCTACCGGCGGGAAATTCGCCGCGATCGAGATACTTCTTCGCTCCTTCCCAATCGAGACGGGCGAGCGGGCGCTCGTCGGGCTTGCCGAAATGCCACGAAACGTGATCCACATCGGTTGAAAACAGAAGCAGGCGCGCATTGAGTTGCCGAGCGAGCAGGGCCGAGGTGCGATCCTTGTCGATCACCGCGTCGACCCCTTGCAAGCGGCTGCGGCGCCGCACAACCGGAATTCCGCCGCCACCGGCGGCGATCAGCAAAACCCCGGAATCGAGGCAGGCGCGAATCGCGGCCAGTTCGACGATTTCGAGCGGATGCGGCGAAGCCACCAGGCGGCGCCAGCCGCGGCCGGAATCCTCGCCAACGATCCAACCGAGTTCCCTTGCCCGGTCGCGCGCGTCGGATTCGGTGAGGAACGGGCCGATGGGCTTGGATGGATGGAGAAACGCGGGATCCGAGGGCGCAACAACGACCTGCGTCACGAGCGTGGCGACGGGAACGGCCATGCGGTTTGCGGCGAGAGCGCTTTCGAGGGTTTGTTGCAGCAGATAGCCGATGCCGCCTTGCGTTTCGGCGACGCAGGCGTGAAGGGGCTCGAGGGGCAACTGGGCCTGGGCGAGTTCGGCGCGGAGGAGCGTCGCGCCGACTTGCGGGCCGTTGCCGTGCGTGAGGACGACGCGATAGCCGAGGGCGAGAAGCGCAGCGACGCCTTCACACGCCGCGCGCGCGTGCACTTGCTGCTCGCCGAATTTGCCGCGCTCGCGAGCGGGCGCAAGCGCGTTGCCTCCCAGCGCGACGACGGCAATTGGCTTCATGAGCCACCTTCGGACGGGAACAAAGGCCGGCGGCCCGCGAGGACGGCGAGCAGGATCGCCTGATGCGCGGGCAGGCGATTGCGCGCCTGTTCGAGAGCGATGGAGCGCGGGCCGTCGAGAACGTCGGAAGTCACTTCCTCGCCGCGATGCGCGGGGAGGCAGTGCATGAAAACGGCGTCTGGCCGCGCTAGGGAGAAAAGCGCCGAATCCACGCAGTAGCCGGCGAAGGCCTTTTTGCGAAATTCCGCTTGCTCTTCCCGCCCCATGCTGGTCCAGACGTCGGTGTAGACGGCGTCGGCATCGCGCACGGCCTCGGCGGGATCGCGGAGCAGGCGGATTTCCGCGCCGGTGATTTCCGCGTCGGCGGAGGCCTGGCGGAAAACGGCAGGAGCGGGCTCGAATCCAGCGGGCGTGGCGAGGGAAAGATGAATGCCGGTTTTGGCGGCGCCGTGCATCAGGGAATGTGCAACGTTGTTGCCGTCGCCGATGAAAGCGACGCGCAGGCCGCTCAGGTTTTCTTTTGCCTCGCGCAGCGCGAGCAGATCGGCGATCGCCTGGCAGGGATGGACCAGATCGCTGAGCGCGTTGATGACGGGAATTTCGGCCTGGGCCATTTCCTCCAGGACTTGCTGCGCGAAGGTGCGGACGACGAGGGCATCCACCCAGCAGGCGAGATTGCGGGCGACATCGAGTGGGGGCTCGCGGCGGCCGAGCGCGATATCGGAAGGCGAGAGATAGACCGAGTGGGCACCGAGCTGGCGCAGGCCGATTTCGAACGTGACGCGAGTGCGGAGGGAAGGTTTTTCGAAAATGAGAGCCGCGGCACGGCCTTCGAGCGAACCCGAGAACGCGGCGGGATGAGACTTGACGCTGGCGGCGAGATCGAGCAGCGAGGCGATTTCCTGAACCGTGAGGTCGGCGAGCGAGAGGAAATCGCGCTTGCTGCGGCCGGCAAGCGGCTCGAGGCGCCAAAAGGCGAGCGGGGGGCGCCAGCGACGAAATGGCGCGGCGGCTCTCATGCGTTCACCGCGGCGTGAGAGGTGACGCGAAGAGCGCGCCGCTCGTGAAGAAGCTGAGCCAGGGTGGGGCCGGTACGCTCGACGACGTCGTACTGCAAGCGAACGCAGGGCTGGGAGATGCGGATGATGCGAGCGAGATCGACCGGCGTGGCGATCAGGACGGCGTCCACGGGAGCGCGGGCGATGGTCTCGCCGAGGTCGTCGAGTTGCGCCTGGCTGTAGCCCATGGCGGGAAGCAGCGGGCCGAGCTGAGGGAATTTTTCGAAAACGCCCTTCAGGCTGCCCACGGCGAACGGGCGTGGATCGACGATCTGTGCGGCTTCGAATTGCCGCGCCGCAACGATGCCCGCGCCGTATGCCATTTCGCCGTGAGTGAGCGTGGGGCCATCCTCGATGACCAGTACGCGCGCCCCGCGAATTTTCGCGGGATCGTCGAGCCGGATGCGGGATTCGGCTTCGATGACGTCGGCGCGGGGATTGCGCTCGGCGATATGGCGGCGAATCAGTTCCACCGAGCCGGGCGGTGCGGAATCGATTTTGTTGATGACGATGACGTGGGCGCGGAGGAAATTGACTTCACCCGGATAGTAAAGGAGTTCGTGGCCGGCGCGATGGGGATCGGCGACGACGATTTCGAGATCGGAGCGGTAAAACGGCGTATCGTTGTTGCCGCCGTCCCAAACGATGACGTCGGCTTCCCTTTCCGCCTGGGCGAGGATCGCGGCGTAATCCACGCCGGCGTAGACGACGACGCCCTCGGCCAGATGCGGCTCGTATTCCTCGCGCTCCTCGATGGTGCACGAGTGGCGTTCGAGGTCGTTCCAGGCGGCAAAACGTTGGACGCGCTGGCGCACCAAATCGCCGTAGGGCATCGGATGGCGAATCACCACCGGATGGCGATCCATATCGCGCAGCGCGCGGATGACGCGGCGCGCCACCGGGCTTTTGCCGCTGCCGGTGCGAACGGCGCAGACGGAAACCACCGGCAGGCGCGAGGGCAGCATCGTTCGTTCGGTTCCGAGCAGCAGAAAACTGGCGCCCAGCGCGACGGCGCGCGAGGCCAGGTCCATCACATGGTTGTGGGAGACGTCGCTGTAGGAGAAAACCACCTGATTCGCCTTGAAGTGGCGGATCGCACGCTCGAGATCTTCTTCGGGAACGATCGGAATGCCCTCGGGATAGCGCGGCCCGGCGAGTTCGGCGGGATAGCGCCGGCCGGCGATATTGGGGATCTGGGTAGCGGTGAAGGCGACCACCTGCGCTTCGGGATCGTCGCGGAAGCAGACGTTGAAGTTATGGAAGTCGCGGCCGGCGGCTCCCAGAATAATGATGCGGGAGGTCATGGGGATCGTCCTTTAAGAGCGGGTGGGGCAATTGCATGGCCATCCCGGCCGGCGAGAGAGCCAGCAGAGGGAAGAACCTTTCGCTTCAGAGACTTGCGCGCCGCGAGTGAGGGATTTCCTGCGTGGCGATAGCGCCATTTTCCCCTTGCGATTGGGGGATTTGGCAAGACCGTGCCAAGCCGGCTGCGTGGCAATCCGCCGCTAAGGGCAACCGGCGAAAGCAGATCGAAGAATTTGGCGCCAGCGAGACTGGTGGTCCGGGGCGTGCGAGTCGGGTAGGTAACAGGCCGCAAGCGATCGAGGGCGGGGAGACGAAGGCGGCTCTGCCGACCGAGCGCGGAGGGAGGGCCAATGAATTTCCCCATTCAGGTGAGTTTCCGGAACGTCGAGGCTTCGCCCGGCGTGGAAGAGTGGGTGGCAGAACATGCCAAGAAACTGAGCACGTTCCACCAACGGATTGTTCGGTGCCGCGTGGCCATCGAGATGGATCACCGGCACTTGCGGCGCGGCAACCGGTATCTGGTGAAAGTGCTTGTGTCCGTGCCGGGCGGGCAGGTGGTGGCGCGAAACCTGGCGGCTCCGGTGGATCCCGAAAAACTGCAAGTGGCGGGAAGAAAAGTGAAGCAGATCGAAATCGGAGCGGGGCAGAAGGAACTCTACGTGGCGATTTTAGACGCTTTTCGCGCGGCCGGACGACGGTTGCAGGATCTGCTGCGGGAGCAGCGCGGCGAAGTGAAACTGCACGAAGAGAGCCTGGCGAAAATCGCCGAGATTTTTCCTGGGCGCGGGTACGGTTTTCTGGAGACAGCGGAAGGCCGGCGAATCTATTTCCACAAGAACAGCGTTCTGCACAATGCATTTGCCAGCCTTGGCGCCGGCGCGACCGTCCGCTTTGCCGAAGAGAGCGGGGATCACGGGCCGCAGGCGAGCACGGTGGAACTGGTGCGACGCGCGCATCAGCGCAGGCGGCACGGCAGGGCGGCGTAGGGCGGAAGGTGGTAGCAGGGTCCTGGATATTGCCGGGCAGGAAAAGAGCCCGCGTTTCAGGTGGGCACGCTGCGCCATAAGGATACAATCGTTCAGGATTGCGCCGACGGATAGGGACGGCAATTCGTCGGCCAAAGGCGACGGTGTCCGCACCGCAGCGAGGCAGGAATGATGGCCCGGCCGGAGACGCCCACATCGGATGCTGGGACGCGAAGTCCAGAGTCGAAAGCCAAAAACCTGATTCACACGTTGACCATTGCCGGATGGCTGGGGATTCTGACCGGATTCGCCGAGGGAGTGCGGGACCTGACGACCGAGCACTACCATGCGCCAGCCATCTTGTGCGTGACGCTGGTGGCGGATGCGGGATTGTTCGTCGTGCTCGGGCTGTGCGTGTGGGTTGCGGCAAGAGCGTTTGGGCGGAACGTTCCTGCGGCCCTTAGTTATCTGCTCTTTGGCGTCTTGGGGTGGTGGTGTGCAACTGGCAACCAGTGGATTCTGGCGCTGGCGGTCCTGATTTTCCTCTTGCCGGTTGCGGCGTGGGCTCACGTGCACAACCAGTTCGCGCCGCGCGTGGGACGGGAGGGCCTCCGGTGGAGCGCCGGAGCGGCGCTGGTGTGTTTGGCGGCGATTCCAGCCGGGGGGCGATGGGCGGAATGGCGAGCCACAAAATCGCTGCCTCACATTTCCTCACGCGCTCCCAACGTGCTCTGGATCATCATGGACACGGCGCGGGCGGACCACCTTTCCTGCTACGGCTATTCGCGGGATACGAGTCCGAATCTCGACCTGCTGGCGCGGCAGGGGACGCTTTTCGAACACGCGATAGCGGCGTCGTCGTGGACATTGCCTTCGCACGCCAGCATGATGACAGGCACATATCCGGACGTACATCATACGGACACACCCGCGGCCCAGCTTCCCGCGTCGTTACCTACGATTGCCGGCGTTCTGCGCGGCTACGGCTATCGGACCGGGGCGTTTTCGGCGAACATTTTTCTGTTTGACCGGGCGCATGGGTTTGGGCGTGGATTCCTGCATTTCGGGGATTTTTTTCAATCGCCCTCCGACGCATTGGACCGGGTGCATTACGTCTCGGCTGTTGACCATTTTTTTCTACGTCATGGCTGGGCACATAATTTTCTGGGAAGACAAACGGCGGCGGAGATCAATCGATCCGCGCTGGGTTGGCTGGGCGGCAGCAAACGCCCGTTTTTTCTGGTTTTGAACTATCTGGACGCGCACGATCCGTACGTGCCACCTCAGCCCTGGCGGCACATGTTTTCGCGACATCGGGATCCGGGCGGCCCGCTGGACATCGGAATCAATTACCTGCCCAAGCTGAATCCGGCACAAGTTCGGTCAGAGGTGGAGGCATACGACGGCGGAATCGCGTACGAGGACCATGAGATCCAGAAACTGCTGGAATCGCTGCGGCGGCGCGGGCTGCTGCAAAACACTCTGGTGATTGTTACCTCCGATCACGGCGAGGCGTTCGGCGGGCACGGCTTTTTCGATCACGCGAATGCGCTTTACTACCCGCAGATTCACGTGCCGCTGATTTTCTGGTGGCCTGGGCACGTACCGGCGGGGGTTCGCGTGAGTCAGCCAATTTCGACAAAGGACATTGGCGCGACGATTTTGGCGCTCGTCGGCGAACCCCAAGGGGCGTTTCCAGGCAAGTCTCTGGCCGCTTTGTGGACCGGCGAGACGGAACCCGGGAGCTGGCCCGTGCCGATCTCCGAATTGGCGAAGCTTTCCATTTCGGCGACGTTTCCGGACAATTACGGGGCGCTGAAATCGGCGGTGGGACCGGAGCTGCAATACATTTCCGATCCCCGTCTGGGGACGCTGTTGTTCGATTGGAAGAGGGACCCGGAGGAAAAACGGAACCTCGCTGGAAATCCGGCGTACCGCGGAGAAATCGCAGATCTCGAACAGGAGTTCAGCGAATCGAGACACCTGGCGCGGATCAGCGTATTCGGTGCGCCGAGAGCTTCTCTTCGCCAGTGATTCAACGGGAGGGGTAAGAAGGGCCGGCGCTCTGGGATCGCAGGGCCGGCCCTTTCGCATTTTTATCGCACGCGACGGGCGAATTTCCAGCGAGGATTATTTCGCGCTTCGGCAGCCGGGAACGCGAAACGCGCCGATGCGAGTGGAATATACGGTTTCATCTTTTTTCAGGTAATCGCCGACGTACCAGAAGGTGCAACCGTCGGAGGGATCCATCGCCGTGGTGGCGTAATCCTCCCAGCGGAGCGTGGTGGTTTGCGACGCGTGCCCGTTTGCCAGCACCGATTCGTGGAACGTGAGTTGGCCCTTGGGATCGCCAGCCTTCCGCGCGGCGAAACGCTGGCCGGCGAAATTCGGCGAACCGCCAAACGAATAGCCGACGCCGATATCGCCCGCTTTGTCCATATCGATGCTCGGCATCCAGCGAT
>JAKASX010000134.1 GCA_021818865.1 Acidobacteriota bacterium | reverse complement strand
GGCCGAATCACCGTTTCCCGCGCGCCAAAAACCGCGGCCAGTCCCTCGCCCGGGATTTCGTGGCTGGCGAATCCCCGCGAATTGTTCCACGCGATCCGCGCTTCTCCGACGGCCGTGCCGCCCTCGGCCACGTACCGTTTCACGCCGTCGGCCACGCGCCTCGAAAGCATTACCGTATACGGCAAAAACAAAATTTTGTACGCGCGCACGCGCCCCTCTGCCACGTCCTGCGCGCTCACGAAATCCACGGGAATCTGCGCCTCGGTGAACGC
The DNA here is from genome assembly GCA_021818865.1 of Acidobacteriota bacterium. Classification (GTDB taxonomy): domain Bacteria; phylum Acidobacteriota; class Terriglobia; order Acidiferrales; family UBA7541; genus JAKASX01. The sequence continues at coordinate 7,836 of JAKASX010000134.1, read as the reverse complement.
GCGATCCAGGCCTTCGAGCGAATCGCGTTCCGCATCGCCGAGGGTCGAAAGCGAAGCTTCCGTCCCGCCGACCATATAGGACAACCGGTCGTACAGAATAGCCACCCGCGCGCGAGCCGGCTGCGCACGATCGATCGAAGCGGCATTCCGTTCGATGATTTGCGCCGTTTTTCCCGCGGCGCGTGCGCGCGCCGTTAGCGTTCCATCGAGGTGAACCAATCCGTATCCGCCCGATTCATACCCCGCGTTCATTGGATACCAGGCGTAAATGGCGATTTCGCGCGTTCCATGTGCGATCGTTTCCCACATCCATTCCGTCAAATCGCGCGCGGTGACGGGCTGCGCGATCCTCATTCCTGTGACGCCCTGCCCTGCTTGCAATTCTCCGATCCAGAATCCTTTGCCGAAGCTGTGCCCCGCCGAGCGCTCGAAATCGAGTCCCGCGCTCAGGTGCTCCCAGGGGAGCGGCCTTATGAGGCCCGCGTGCATCGGATACATCGACATTCCAAAGAAATCGGCCGTTTGCGCCATCTTCCAGTCGTCTGGCTCGCCGTAGCCGTCGCGCGGATCGGTGAAAAGCCCCGGCGCTGCCGCGTGGCTGGTAATCGGATGATCGCGGTCGGCGCTGCGAATCGCATCCACGCGCGTTTTCAAGTCGCGCGCCAGCTTATCGGTGATGAAAGCGCGCCAATCGAGATAATCGGTGAAGGAAAGAATGGTCGGATAGCGCGGCGGCGAAACCTCCTGCCAGCTCGTGAACCGCCGGTACCACGCCGCGTTGAGCGCGGCCAGCGTTTTGTATTTCGCTCGCAGCCATTCGCGGAACCGCGCCTGCGTGTACCGGCAGTAGCAGAATTCCGGATTTTTCAGATAGGGAAAATCGGCCCAGTTCACGATGTGCGGCTCGCTCCACACGTCCCAGGCGTAAAGCGCGGGATACCGGTTCGCATCGGCCGAAACGGCTTCGAGAAACCGCACCATTTCCTGGCGCACCGCCGCGTCGTCAATGCAATAGCCCGGCGCGGCTTGCGACGAAATCACTGCGCCCGAACGGTCCACGAAACGCGCGTCGGGATAGAGCGCGCCCAGCCAGTCCGGCGCCGAATCCGTGTAAATCTGCACGATCACGCGCAGTCCGCGCTCCTGCGCCAGTCGCAGCAGCAGATTCAGGTTCTGGAAATCGAACTGGCCGCGCGCGGGCTCCGCCGTCGCCCAATCCACCCAGCATTTCACGGTGTTGAAACCGAGCGCCTTGATCGCGTCCAGGTCTTTTCCCCATCGCGCGGCGCTTGTCGCGTTCACCGGTTCCAGCATTGGTGCGCGAATCCTTCCGCCGCCATACCAAACGGCCACGGGAAAGAACGGCTTCTGCTGCGCCGGCGTTTGCGCGGGACGCGAACGCGCCAGAGCCGGTGCGAGAATGGCGGAAAAGAGAGCGAACAGAACCAGCAGGCGGCGGAATTTCATCTCCAGGACCCTCCGCTACGACGGGCCAGCTTACTCCAAAGCTGCCGCGTCGGCGCGCAGCGTTTTCGAGCAGAGCGGTGCGAGATGATAGGGAAATCGAAAAACAAAAGGCGGCGAATCGCGGCGCGAATGGCGCCGCCAGCCGGGCTCAAGCGCGGTTGATCGCGCTCGCCACACACCCGGCCCCGAATCCGTTGTCGATATTCACCACCGAAACGTTTGCCGCGCAGCTGTTCAGCATCGCGAGCAGCGCCGCCACGCCGCCGGTTCCCGCACCATACCCCGTGCTGGTCGGCACGGCGATCACCGGCGCGGCCACCAACCCCCCGACAACGCTCGCCAGCGCGCCTTCCATCCCCGCCACGCAAATCACCACGCGCGCTTCCGTCAGCCGGCCGCGATGTTCCAGCAGGCGATGCAAGCCCGCCACGCCCACGTCGTAAATCGTTTCCACGCGGTTGCCCATCGCTTCCGCCGTCACCGCTGCTTCCTCGGCCACGGGAATATCGCTCGTTCCCGCCGATACCACCAGGATCAGCCCCTTGCCGCGAATTGCCCGGTCGCGCCGGATCAGGATCGCTCCGGAAAGCGGGAAAAATTTCGCCGCGCGCGCCGCGCGCCGCACCGCGCGGAAAATCGCGCGATCGGCCCGCGTGATCAGGATATTGTGCGACGATCCGTTCCCGAGCATGCCGCGCGCGATTTTCGTCACCTGCTCCGGCGTTTTCCCGCGCGCGTAAATCACCTCGGGAAATCCCTGCCGCAGCGGCCGGTGATGGTCGATTTTCGCGAAGCCCAGATCCTCGAACGGCAGCTTTTTCAGGTGAGCCAGCGCGCGATCGAGCGTCGTGCGCCCGCCGCGCACGTCTTCGAGCAGCTTTCGCAGTTCCTGTTCGGTCATCCCCGCCGCCGGATATTCATTCGCTGATTTTACCATTCGCTTTCAGGACGCGCGGCAAGACGCCTCGCACCGGGTTGTTGCCGCCCCGCCCCGCTCGCAGTATTCTCGCCGCGTTCGGCCCAGGCCGAAGGCCGCGGCGCAATCGAGAAGGATTCCGGGGGCCAGCGGGTGATGGACGCCTACAACGACAAGGCGAAAGTTCGCAATCACTACGACCTAGTGAGCCCCTACTATCAGGCGCTTTGGGGCGATCATCTTCACCACGGCTACTGGATTTGTGGCGACGAAACCAAAGAACGGGCGCAAGCGCAGCTCGTCGAGCATCTGGCCCAAGCGGCGAATATCCCTCCTGGCGCGCGCCTCGCCGATATCGGCTGCGGCTTCGGCGGCAGCAGCATCCAGTTGGCGAAAACGCACGGCGTGCGCGCGGTCGGCATCACGATTTCCCCGGTGCAGGCGAAAATGGCCGCCGAAGCGGCGCGAGCGGCTGGCGTCGACGCGCCGTTTCTGGTGATGGACGCCGAAGCCCTGGGATTCGCGAGGGAATCGTTCGACGTCGTCTGGTCGCTCGAATCCATTTCGCATTACCAGCGCAAAATGGAATTTTTCACTTCGGCCGTCGCGCTTTTGCGTCCCGGCGGCGTTTTCGCGATTCTCGATTGGTTTCGCAAACCGGGCCTCGATCGCTCCGCTTACGAAAAATCCTTGCGCCCGATCGAGCGTGGCATGATGGTCTCGCTCGATACGATGGACGATTACGCGTCGCTGCTCGAAAGAAACGGCCTCCGGGTGACGCGTAGGGAAATCCTGAACGACCGTTGCGCGAAAACCTGGGACCTGTGCCTCGAAATCATTCGCAAAAAAGAATTCTGGACGCTCGCGCTAAAACTTGGCCCGGAATTCGTTCATTTCCTCGAAGCGTTCCAGGCGATGAAATCCGGCTTCGCCTCCGGCCATTTCATCTACGGCCTCCTCGTCGCGAAAAAGACGGCTTAGCGCGACTTGCGCGGCGAGACTTTTGGGCATTCGGCATCGGCGACTGGAGGCTATCAGGATGGCTACGTGCTATGATTTTTCGTGGCTATGAAGGCCCGAATGGCGAACCTCGCGGACTCCGCGGCGATGGCCCATATCTATAATCAGGGTATCGAGGACGGGACCGCGACGTTCGAAACGCGTCCCCGTTCGCCGCGCGAGGTCGAGTTGTGGTTCGACGGTAATCACCCCATCGTGGTCGTCGAAGAGGAAGGCGAGGTGATAGCGTTCGCGGCGACATTTGAGTACCGGCCGCGGGCGTGCTACGCGGGGATTGCCGAGCTTTCGGTTTACGTCGCGCGGGCGTGGCGCAGGCGGGGAGCGGGTCGTTTGGCGCTCGAGGAAGCGCTCCGCGCCGCGGAAGGGGCCGGGCTCTGGAAGCTACTGTCGCGCGTATTTCCCGAGAATGCCGGCAGCCGGGCACTCGTTCGATCGCTTGGTTTCCGGGAAGTTGGAACTTACGAAAAGCACGGCCGCCTGGACGGCGCGTGGCGCGACGTGATCATCGTCGAACGGCTGATCGAGGCAAATCTCTGAATTCCAGCAGGGCGAGACGTGCGTGCATTTCGCAGGTCTCCGGCTGCCGGATGCGGAAGGCGAAAAACAGCCTGCAATGACCGGAAAAACCATCGTCGTTGGGATCACCGGCGCGAGCGGCGCCATTTACGCGCGCAAGGTCCTCGAAATGCTCGAAGCTGATCGCGCGGTCGGCCGCGTGCATCTGGTCACCAGCGAAGCCGGCCAGCGTCTCATCGCCATGGAACTGGGCATCGTCTCGACGGATCTGAAGCGCCTGCCGCAACAGCTCGTTCTCGGCACGAAAAAAATCGATTTCCTGCCCAATAGAGACATCGGCGCCTGCATTGCCTCCGGCACCTACCCGGTGGACGGGATGGTCGTCATTCCGTGCACCACCGGCGCGCTCGCTTCGATCGCCACCGGAATGAGCGACGATCTGATCGCGCGCGCGGCCGACGTTTGCCTGAAGGAACGCCGCCGGCTCGTCTTGTGCGTGCGGGAAACTCCGCTTAGCCGCGTGCACCTGGAAAACATGCTGCGCGCCGAAGCCGCCGGCGCGCTCATCATGCCGGCCGTGCCCGCGTTCTATTTCGGTCCGAAAACGATCGATGAACTCGTGACGCAATACGTTTGCCGCGTGCTCGATCACCTGGGCCTGCCGCAAGCCGAGGAATATCGCTGGCTGGGCGCGGCGAAAAAGGAGAAGGGATAAGGGCGCAGAAGGCGCTCGCGCTCCGCTCATATGTTTCGCCGCGTCCGCACGGTGCTCGAAATGATCAAATTCGAACACTCCGTTTTCGCCCTGCCCTACGCGCTGGTTGCCGCGCTGCTCGCCGCGCGCACCGAAGGCGCTGGCGGCGCGTGGCCGCCGCTCTCGCGCCTTGCCTGGCAACTCGGCTGGATCGTCGTCGCGATGGTCGGCGCGCGAACGGCGGCGATGACGATCAATCGCATCGCCGATTTGCGCTACGACCGCGAAAATCCCCGCACCCGCGGCCGGGCGCTCGTCACCGGCGAACTGACTCCGGCCTTCGCCTGGATTTTCGCCATTGGCGGCTCGGCCGCGCTCGTTTTCGCGGCGTGGGAGCTCAATCCGCTCGCGTTTCACCTGTCGCCGGTCGCGCTCGCAATTCTCTTCGCGTATTCCTACACGAAGCGATTCACGATGTGGTCGCACGTCGTGCTGGGATTCTGCCTGGGAATGTCTCCCGCGGCGGCGTGGATCGCCGTGCGCGGCTCGCTCGATTGGCGCATGTTGCTCCTGTGCGCCGCGGTGACGCTTTGGGTCGCGGGATTCGATGTTCTCTACGCCTGCCAGGACGTTGACTTCGATCGCCATGCTGGCCTCCATTCGATTCCTCGCCGATTCGGCATCGAGAACTCGCTGCTTATCGCGCGCGGAATGCATATCGGAATGGTTGCACTGCTTGGCTGGCTGGCGGCGAGTTTCCAACTGGGCTGGCTGGCGTGGGCGGGAATCGTGGTGGTTGCGGCGCTGCTCGCGTGGGAGCACCGGCTGGTGCGCCCGAACGACCTCAGCAAAATCAATGCTGCATTCTTCCTGATGAACGGCTATATTAGCGTATTGTTCCTGGTCTTCTGGGGCGCGGCCGTGCTTCTGCTTCGTCCGTGAAGCCGCAGGCAGCCATGACCGAACTCAAAATCAGCGACGAGCGTCTCGAGCCCATCGCCCAAAAAGTCCTCACCGGCCAGCGCCTTTCGCCCGAGGATGGCGTCGCGCTGTTCCGCTCGCCGGACCTTCTGTCGGTCGGTTGGCTCGCCAATCACGTTCGCGAAAAGCGCCATGGCGACGTCTGCTATTTCAACGTCAATCGCCACATCAATCCGACGAACGTCTGCGTGGCCCATTGCCGGCTGTGCGCGTTTGGCCGCTCGCCCGAAGCGGAAGGCGCCTACACCTACGCGCTCGAAGAGGTGTATCAGCGCGCCGCGCAGGGCGTCGCCGAGGGCGCTACGGAATTTCACATCGTCGGCGGGCTGCATCCCACACTCACTTTCGATCACTACCTCGAAATGTTCCGCGGCTTGAAGCAGCGGTTTCCCCACGTCCATCTGAAAGCGATGACGATGGTCGAGATCGGCTACTTCGCGCGCATCACCAGGCTTTCCCCGCGCGAAGTCCTCATTCGCCTAAAGGATGCCGGCGTCGATTCCATGCCCGGCGGCGGCGCGGAAATTTTCCATCCGCGCGTGCGCAAGGTGATCTGCGACCACAAAACCAGCGGGCGCCTGTGGCTCGATATCGCGCGCACCGCGCATCAGATCGGCCTTCGTTCCAACGCCACGATGCTTTACGGCCACATCGAAACCTACGAAGAGCGCGTCGAGCATCTCGTCCAGCTGCGCGAACTCCAGGACGAAACGGGCGGATTCGTCACCTTCATTCCGCTCGCGTTCCATCCGGAAAATACAGCGCTCGCGCATCTGCCGAAAACCACCGGTATCGACGACCTGAAATGCATCGCCGCCTCGCGGCTGCTGCTCGATAATTTCGATCACATCAAGGCGTATTGGATCATGCTCACGCCGCCCGTCGCTCAGATCGCGTTGCGTTTCGGCGCCGACGATATCGACGGCACGGTGATCGAGGAAAAGATTTATCACGACGCCGGCGCCACCACGCCCCAGCACATGACCCGCGCCCAGCTCGAGCGCCTGATTCGCGCCGCCGGCCGCAGCCCGCTCGAGCGCGACACTCTCTATCACCCGGTCGATCGCTCGAAATTGCCGCCCATCACTCCGCGTCCCGACGTCATCCTCAGCATCAACGTCTGACGCGCAAACCTCGCACCCTTTTGCGCACCCATCCCGAGCAACCGCCTATCCCGCACCGCTCGGCCGTGGTATAAGTGACGCGAATGGCCAACTTCCGCAAACAGTCCCTTCACCTCTTCCGCCTGGCCGGGATAGATGTTTCTCTGCACTGGTCGTGGTTTCTCGTCGCGCTGTATGAAATCAGCGCCCGCTCCGGCAGTTATTCCTCGCCCATCTGGAACGCGTTCGAATATCTGGCGCTCTTTGCGATCGTCACGATGCACGAATTCGGCCACGCGCTCGCGTGCCGGCAGACCGGCGGCAGGGCGGATCACATCATGCTCTGGCCGCTGGGCGGAGTCGCCTACGTGAACCCTCCGCCGCGCCCGGGCGCCACGCTGTGGAGCATCGCGGCAGGGCCGCTCGTCAACGTAGCGCTGGTTCCGATTCTGTTCGCGCTTTCGGCATGGAGCCGCGCGCAGGGCTGGGCTCTCACCATGCCCAACGCCTACACGCTGGTGCAATCGATCGTCATCATCAATTTCGTTTTGCTGGTTTTCAATCTTTTGCCGATCTACCCGCTCGACGGCGGCCAGATTCTTCGCTCGCTGCTCTGGTTCGGCCTCGGCCGCGCCCGCAGCCTGGGAGCGGTCGCGATCATCGGTTTCGCCGGCGTGGCGGGATTGATCGGTTTTGCGGTGTGGACGAAGGATTTCTGGCTCGGGCTGATCGCCATTTTCGTCCTGATGAGTTGCTGGGGAGGGCTTCAGCAGGCGCGCGCGCTTTCGCGCTTTGCGAAATTGCCGCGCCGCGCCGAATTCGCCTGCCCCACCTGCAAATCCTCGCCCCCGCTCGGCGCGTTTTGGAAGTGTTCGCAGTGCCAGACGCGCTACGACAGTTTTCTTTCCCAGGCCGTCTGCCCTCATTGCGGAGCGCACGAAGCGATGACCCAATGCGCCGACTGCGGCCGTTCCAGTCCCGTCAGCGAATGGAGCGCCTCCACCCTCCTTTCGCCCGGCTAGCCCTTACGCGCGTCCCTTTTCCGTTCCGTCAACCCTGCCAAACGCCGGTCCGGCACGCCCGTTGGCTTCGACCGGCAATTCATGCGATGCTGGCGCTAAAGGACCCCATGACCCTCC
>JAKASX010000133.1 GCA_021818865.1 Acidobacteriota bacterium | reverse complement strand
TAAGCGCCACCGCGCGACTCACGTACCCTCGCACAACGCCTGGCTCGCCAAAGAGCGCCGCAATGTATCCTTCGCTCGCCAGGAACGAGGCCGCGTTACCATTGGAGTTCTGCGACTGCACCGAGGGAAACATCTGCGCATAGAGCTTTTGGATTTCCTCGAGTTTTCCGTGTACGGAGGCGAGCTGGAACTCCAGCGCCAAGGGCAAAAATGCGTTTCCGGAATTCTTGAGCGCTCCCATCCATCGCGCCATTCCGGGGCGATCTTTTTCCGCATAGGCAACCGCCCAGAGCGCCGTCAGGATCTGCGGGTTGCCGGGCGATTTCGTGAGAGCCTCGTGGAACAGGGCCTTCGCCTCGGCGTAACGCCCCTCGACGAAATAGCTTCCTCCGAGATCCGCCACGACAAGCACGGCGCCGGGATCGAGGCGCATCGCGACATCTACCTGCTCCCGCATCTTTTGCAGCTCGCCCTTGCTGCCGTAAATGTTGCCCAGGTCAATCCAGGGAGGAACGTCCTTCGGGTACGTTTGCTCCCAAAGCCGATACACCTGAGCCGCCTTCGTCAGATTGCCCGTCACCATTTGGTCGTAATGCGAGCTGATGTAGAGCCGTTCCGGCTCGCTCACGCGGTTCCGCAGGGCGTACGCTTTGCCGATGTTGTCCACCATCTGCGCGTCGTAGTCTCCCGGCAAACTGGAATACACGGTGCCAAGCGTTGCGTAGGCCATCGCGAAATTCGGATCGAGCGAAATCGCCTGCTCCAGCAGCGGAACGCAGGCCGCATAGTCCTCCTTTCGCGTCAGGTCCCAGCGCGCCAGCGAATAGTCCTTCAGCGCCTGGAGCGAATTCGTCGTCGCCTGCTCGATCGGCGTGTTGTATTTCCGGATCGAACCCAGCGATTCGCCCAGTTTCGCGCGCATTTTCGAGGCCAGCGTGCCGAGCGCCGGCAACACGGCGTTCTTTCCTGTGGCGTCGGCTTCGACCCTCCCGATCGACTGTCCGCTCGTGCAATCCACGGCGTCCAGCGTCAGCGCGTACTGATCCCCGATCGCCGCAATCGTTCCGTCGAGCGCCACCTGGCTGGCGTCCCGCACGCAAATCCGCCGCGCCAGGCCCGGCGTCAGCCGTGCCGTCGCCGGCTGTTCCATCAGCCGCAGCGTTTGCCGCAGCGAATCCCCGGAAACGATGTGAAGGTGCGGCGATTCGGCCAGCTTCGCCGCCAGCGCCTCGCGCAGCGATCCGTCGAACACCGCGTCGCCCGTCGTGTTCACGAAATCCGCCAGCACCACGGATTCGTTTCCCGTGAGTTTCGGCCCGCGATTCATGAAGAAATACGCCGCGCCGGCAAGCGCAACAATCGCGACGGCGGCGATCGCGGCGTAAATCCCCTTCCGCGAGCCACGCGCCCGCGTCGCGCCTGTCTGCACGCTCCGCGGCCCGGAACCCTCCCGCGCCGCGTTCGTCGCGCCGGATGGAGGTGCTCCGCTTACCGGCTCTGGCGCAATGGCGGATTGCACCCTGCTCGCGAGGCGGTGCGAATCGGTATCGCGCTTCAATCGCTCGAGGTCGGCTCGCATGTCGCCGGCATGCTGGTACCGCAGGTTCCGGTCCTTTTCGAGCGCCTTCGCAATGATCTCTTCGAGCTTCGCCGGCAAATCGGGATTCACGCGCGACGCCGCCGCCGGCTCGCGATTCAAAATCGCTTCCTGAATCACTCCCGCCGTATTTCCCGAAAACGCCGGCCGCCCCGTCGCCATCTCGTACAAAACCAGCCCAAACGAAAAGAGGTCCGACCGCGCATCGAGTTCTTCGCCCCGCACCTGCTCCGGTGACATATACGCCACCGTTCCCAGCGCCGTGCCCGGCGTCGTCAGCATCGCCTCTGCCCGATCCACCGTGGGTGAATCGGAGACAGTTAGCCCACCCACTCCCGCTCCGCCAGCGGTCAGTTTCGCCAGCCCGAAATCCAGGATCTTCGCGTGCCCGCGCGTCGTCAGAAAAATGTTCGCCGGCTTGATGTCGCGGTGAACGATCCCTTTCGCGTGCGCCGCGTCCAGCGCATCGGCGATCTCGATGCCCACCCCGATCGTCAAATCCAGCGGCAGCGCCCTCCCACCTGCGCGCGTCCGCAGCGTTTCCCCCTCCAGAAACTGCATGGCGATGAACAACTCGCCTTCGTTCTCGCTGATCTCGTAAATCGTGCAGATGTTGGGATGGTCCAGCGCCGAAGCCGCCCGCGCCTCTCGCCGGAATCGTTCGATCGCCGCCGCGTCCCGCGCCGCGCCGACCGGCAGAAACTTCAGCGCGACGAATCGCCCGAGCGCCGTGTCCTCGGCCTTGTAAACGACGCCCATGCCGCCGCTGCCCAGTTTCTCCAGGATGCGGTAATGGCTAATCGTTCGGCCGATAAGAGGATCGTTTGCAGGCATGGCTCGGAATCTTAAGGCCCGCGCCTAATCAAGTCAACGCGCACCGCTCGCCGGTGCTGGTGTCATTTGAATTTTGGGGTTGGTGGCGGCCTAGCGAGAGAAGGCCGCCAGGGCGTCATTGGTCCGTCTTGCCTTCGGGCTCAGCGCTTCGGGCGAGAGCCTTTATCGTCAGCTCTACGTGGTCACGAAGCATCTCTAGATCCTGCACCGTGATCGTTCCCTTAAGGCTCAGTTCGGCGCGGGCATGGGGCGACAAGGCAAAAGCGTAGCTTTGAACCCCAGGGACTTGCCTCTGGGACGTGGGGGGGACTTCCTGCCGCGTGTCGGACATGGGGACCTCCTGTCTATTCAGTTCGTCCCCACTATATGGCGTTTGTTCTCCAGAGACAAGTTCTAGGTTGGACTTGTAGACGCGAATAATGTCGGTTGCAGCCTTGGGGAGAAAGCCCTTCTTGATTAGCCAATGCCTCAGATTGGCCTCGCTGGGAAGGGTCTCTCCGTATTGGCTCCTGAGTTCGGCGAAAAGTGGGGGCCTGAAAGCCATCCTAACGCTAGCCGCCTGCTTCTCCGGGCCGTCCTCTAATTCGTAGTAGGCTACTGCGTCATCGCTGACCCGCATGGCTTGCCTGGACCCCTCCAAAATGCCATATTGCCGAAGGGTTCCGATGAGGCTTAGGGACCTGCCATTTATAGTTGTATAGCCCAGGTCGTTAGCCACCACGAGCTTGTCAGCATGGTGCGTGTGCTCCTCTTCGTACACCTTACGCCCCTTCTCAGCCGCCTCGGCGAAGCTGAGTTGCGGGCAGTTGGGGCTTCTTTGATGGGCCATAGGCCACCTCTCGGCACGGAGAATATCAGACGTACAAACAGAACGCAAGAGGAAAGTATAAGTTATTCTCGCTCGCGCTTGACATTGGAGTAACGAGGCGTATAATCGGGCCGTAAAGAAAAGGCCCCGCTTCCGGCTGGTACCGAAAACGGGGCCGAATCCAACACGCGGAGTTGGCCGCATGCCAGACCCACAGGAAGGCATTTTCGGCCAATCCCACGAGAAAGACAAGGCCGAAAATGAACGTCCTTCCGATTGAAAAGCAAACACAGATCGTCAGCGCGCTTGTTGAGGGAATGAGTGTGCGTTCCACGGCTCGCATGGCCGGCGTGGAGCATAAAACGGTGCTGCGCGTCCTTCTGCGCGTGGGGGAACGCTGCCAGCGCCTCATGGATGAACGCATGCGAAACATTCACTCGCGCTTCATTCAGGTGGATGAGATGCACGGCTACGTTCAAGTACGTCAGAAGAATCTGAACCCCGCACGCCATGATACGCAGGCAATGGGGGAGCAGTATCTGTTTGTCGCCATGGATTCAGAGACGAAACTGATTCCCTCTTTCTTGGTGGGCAAGCGGAGCGCCGCCAACTGCTATTGGCTGATGAAGGACTTGGAATCCCGCCTCTTTGGCCGCGTCCAGTTGACCACGGATGGTTTTAAGCCCTATGTAGACGCGGTTGATTCGACATTCGGAACCCAAGTGGACTACGCGATGCTTGTCAAGGTCTACAAGGGCGATGAAGAAAATCGGGAGCGGTACAGCCCGTCGCAGATCGTCGAGGCCATGCCAATCCCGGTTATGGGAAATCCGGACGTTCGCCGTATTTCAACGTCCCATATCGAGCGGCAGAACTTAACTGTTAGGATGCAGCTTCGTAGGTTTACGCGCCTGACGAACGCTTTCTCGAAGAAACTGGAGAACATGAAAGCGGCTTGCGCCTTGCATTTCGCGCATTACAACTTTTGTCGAGTTCATTCGACATTGCGAGTAACTCCCGCAATGGCCGCTGGAATCGCCAATGAAATTTGGCCGCTAGCAGCTCTGCTTCGGTAGGACTAAAAAGGTGCGCCAAGAGGACAAACATGGCCTCCCGCGATGAGGCATTGGCGATCATAAATGAATGGTCGGGCAGCCACGCTTTGCTCGACTGCTTTGTTGTCATTCCGGGACCCCGGCTAGACGAGCACGGAGAGATGATGCGCATGGCAAAATCGTTCTTGGAGATGCGCGTAAGCGAGGTCTCCCCAGAATCGGTAACGCTGCGGCCATCCCGTTCAGGCGAGGCCGTCACTTTGCCATTGCCCTTGGAGGCGGACTTTTGGTGTTCGCAGGCCGAAGACTTAGCTCCGATTTCTTTGCCATCTCGGGATGTCGAATACGGCAGGCGCGTGGAATGGGAAGCACGCACAGACTTGGTTGGCATCCTCGTTATCCTCGCGGAAATAAAATCGAGACCCGGCGGATAGCCTCCTCTTGCAGCCTACCACGCCCGTCAAGGAGCGTGCCGAATGTCCGGCGGTGAATTCGTTCTGCTCGTCGTTGTCCTACTCATCGGGTGGGAAGTAGACGCGATCCACAAGACCCTGCGACTGTGTCTAGAAACCCTAAAAGACATCAAGGAATTGCTTGGGCGCTCCAAATGACACCACTACCCGCTCGCCGGGGGGAACAGGCTTCCAGCGTTCAGTTTCATGACATCCTCTACAGGGTGTTATCAGGACATCCCTTACACATCCGGAGGGAGGAGGGCTCGTCGCCGAAGCTAGGCCGTTTCCTTTTAGGTATCTGAGCTGCTTTGTCAACCCACCTCCGAATGCTATCCTGCATCGAATCTCGTGGGAGGGGTACGATGCGATTCCGCCATTTCAGTGCCGTTTTGTTGTTCTCCACCGCTCTCGCGTTTTCCGCCGGTCCGCTGCTCGCCCAGGGACGCGGCCAAGGCCGAGGCCGCGGCCAATCCGAAGAGCACGGCCATGGAAACGGTCATGGCCGTGGCAACGGCCACGGTCGAGGCCACGAACGCGGACGCATCGCGTTCACCCAGCGCGACCGCGACGTCCTTTCCGGCTATCTCCGCGGACGCCGCTCCGGCCTCCCGCCAGGACTCGCCAAGCGCGATGCGCTCCCGCCCGGCCTTGAGCGCCAGATCGAGCGCACCGGCCATCTTCCGCCCGGCCTCGAAAAACGCCTGCGCCCGTTTCCGCCCGAGCTCGTTCGCCGCATGCCTCCGCTGCCCGAAAGCTGCGGCTGCCGTTACGGCTTCGTCGGAACCAGCGCCGTCATCGTGAATCCCAAAACCGGCGCCGTTCTCGACATGATTCGCGACATCTTCATTCTCGCCCACTGATCGGCACACGCGCCGAGCCGCGTCTCCGGCCTCGCCGCGCGAAGCGCGCCCCGCGCCCCACCGAACGCAAGAAGCGAAACTGTTCTCGCACGCGCCGAAATCCCCCTCTGGTTTTACAACCCCCAGAACTCACACCCCCCAAGAATTAGTACCAAAAAGTTAACAACTCTGGGGTTAATAACGCGCTATACTTTCGCCGAGTTCGCGGCCCCTGCGGATCCAGTTCTTACTTCGCCGCGTAACTCACAACGTGGCTTTTCCTGCGGCGTGCAAAGTTCGGAAGCAGTTTCTCGATTCGCCTCGCGGCGGCGCATTCGCCCGGCGGGGGCTCCCGCTGAACTTCGCTCGGCCGTACGCCTTGGAATGCCGCATTCTCGGTGGCAGTTTCAGAGTTAAACTATTTGCAGGTCTTGCACTGCTCGCTTCGGCGCCGGATTTATCCTCGAGTGGAAGATCTCTCACAGATGGCTGTCTCGTAGCCCGATTTGGTCACTCGCAGGACCCACTAACGCAACGCCCCCGGAGTTGTCCATGGGATTGAAGTCGCATAGCCTATCCCAGCCGATTCGCGTTCTGCTCGTCGACGACCACCCGGTGGTCCGCGAGGGCCTTGCCACTCTTCTCGGGAAAACCCGCGCCATCAAAGTGGTCGCCCAGGCTTCCAGCGGCCGCGAAGCCGTCCTCCAGTTTCGCGTGCATCGCCCCGGCGTCACCCTGCTCGATCTCCGCATGCCCGGCGGCGACGGCATCGAAGCCATGGCCGAAATCCGCCGGCTCGATCCCAACGCAGCCGTCATCGTTTTCACCCTCTTCGACGACGAGGAAAATATCTATCTCGCCTTCGCCCATGGCGCCCGCGGCTACCTGCTGAAGCAGGCGCAAGTCGAGGAGATCGTCGCCTGTATCGAATGTGTCGCGCAGGGCCTTCCCTGGATTCCCGCCGAAATCTCCGCGAAGCTTGCCAAGCGCCTGGGCCGCAACGAGCTCTCGCACCGCGAAACCGATGTCCTCAGGCATCTCGCCGCCGGTGAAAGCAACAAGGAAATCGCCGGCCAGCTCTGCATTTCCGAAAGCACCGTCAAGGCCCACGTCGATCACATCTTGAAAAAACTCCGCGTGCAGCGGCGCTCGGAAGCCGTCGCGCTCGCGGCCCGCATCGGCCTGATCCATATGGAATGATGCGCACCTTCGCCGCATCCCACGTTTCGCCTTTTCTTTTCCGCCGTTCGATTCATTTCATTTTGTCCCTCTTGACGAATTGTTCCCCCCCTCGCAATCGATTAGTTTCAACGCCAGTCTAAGGGAGGGGGACGTTGGCCGGGACCACGCCATGTTCGGTGTTCCTTCAGAGCCAAAGGCCGCAATCGTGGCCGAAAACTGGAAACGCGTTCCCGTCGCGTTTCCCGCACAAAAAATGGCGCGGTTTCCTCAGCGTCCCCCGCTATCTCATCGGCCCGGAATCTTTGCAGACCGGATTCATCTTTCAGGAGGCTTTTCGATGTCCCGTTCCTCGCCGCGCGTCTTGCTCGTCGGACAAAAACTCAAGCCGATTTGTCCGCTGCTGGAAAAGTTCGAGGAACGCGGTTGCCGCTGGGAATTCGTCGAAACGCCCGAGGATGGCCGGCAGGCGATCGTCCGTGCCGATTTCGACGTCGTCCTCGCCGACAGCCAGCTCGATTCCGGCGGCGCTTATTCGCTGATTCCGGTTCTCCTCGGCACCCGTTCGAGCCTCTTCTTCTGGGTTCCGCTCGAACAATCCGCCTGCCTGCTTCCCGTGGTTTTGCGTGGCAATTACCAGTTCCGTTCCGCGGCGCTGCGCCCGGAAATTTTCGAGGAACTGCTCTCCGTTCTCTTGTGGAATACGCCGATGCCGCGCCACGCGCCCTGCGCGGCCAAAGCTCGGCAGCCGAGGATTCCCGCGCACACGGATTCGTCCGGGCGGAATCTTTCAGGGGATTCGCCGAGCCGCCCGAATCGTTCGCGCCCAGCCTAAAGGCCGCGCCGGTCGTCAGGCCCCCGCCTGGTCTCTCATCGACCGCGCCGCCAGCGCGATCGCGGGCACCGCCAGCAGTTCCAGCGCCACGCAAAAGGCCACCACCGCGTGCGCCGAAACATCGTACAGAAATCCCATCGCCGCGCTGCCCGCGAACCACGCGATCCCATAGCACGCCGTGAACACGCCGTACGCCGATGCCCGCCGGTGCGCCGGCGCCATCCTCGCCACCGCCGCCGGCATCACCGATTCATGCACGCCCATCCCCAATCCCCAAATCGCCGATCCCGCCATCGCCGCCCCGAATCCGCCCAGAAACACCAGCGGCGCGAACAGCGCCGAAAAAATCGTCAGCGGCAGCAGTACGCGAATCCCGAACCGGTCGAAAAGCCTTCCAAACACCAGCGACCCCGCCCCGCTCACCGCCATCGCCACGGCGTACGCGATCGGGATCCAATAGCGCGGCATCGCCTCCGCTTTCTGAAAATGGAACGCGATCAGCTGGAAATCGGCGAATCCCGCTGCCACCAGCATCGCTCCTGCCAGGTAGATCCAGAACGTGCGCGAAAATCCCTTCC
>JAKASX010000132.1 GCA_021818865.1 Acidobacteriota bacterium | reverse complement strand
CGGAGCCAGACCTTGCGCGAGGTCATGCGCAGCGAGGGCCACTGATAGCGCGGAACCTCGAGAATCATGCCGATGCTCACCTCGGGCCACAGGCGGGCCAGCAACCAGCCGGAGAAAAACACCACGAGCGCGTTGAACGCGAAGATGGCGAGCGCCCAGGCAGGGCCCAAATAAAATGCGGCAAGGGCGAAAATCACCGTCGAACGCGCCGAACAGGGAACGAGCGTGGCGAGGACGCTGGCGAGGAAGCGATCGCGGCGGGACGGCAGAACGCGCGTGGAAAGACAGGCAGGTACGCTGCAGCCGTAGCCGAGCATGATCGGGACGACCGAAGTGCCGTGCAAGCCGATGCGGTGGAGCAAGCCGTCGAGAAGATATGCGACGCGCGGCAGATAACCAGCGTCCTCGAGAAGCGCTAGACCGAAGAGGAACGGCAACAGGTACGGCAAAACGATCGTCGCGCCGCCAACGAAGCCGTCCCACAGGCTGCGTACGAGCGCCGAAACCATCGTACCGGAGCCAAGACTGGCGCCGACCGGCTGAAACGCGGAACCCAAAAGCGCCAGCAGTTCTCTTTCGAGCCACGCCCCGATTCCGAAAACGGCCCAGAAAAAGCCGACGAGAATCAATACTAGAAACACGTAGCCGAATAGCGGATGGGTGAGCAGCCGATCGAGCGCGGCGCGGAAATCGGTGCGCGGATGGCCGAAAGTGGTGGATTCCGCGGCCAGGCGCTCGGCGCGGCGACGGCGTTCGGTCATCATCACCAGATCGGCGGATTCGCCGCTCGCCTCGGCGAGATGATGCCGCAGCGGCGCGGCCAATTCGCGCGCTGCCGGACTCGCCTGAGCGAGCGCCTCCTCATCGCCTTCGAGGAGTTTCACCGCAACGAAACGCGATGGCGCAGCAGGGGAGCGATTTTTCGCATTTGCCGCAAGACCGATTTCGAGACGCTCGATGGCGCGTTCGACCCCTTCCGGCCAAACGAGCGTCTGCGGGGGATGCGGCGCCTGGCTGCTCTTCAGCGCCTGGGAAAAGAGCTGCGCGACGCCGGTGCCGCGGCTGGCGACGGTTTCCACGACCGGAACGCCCAGAGAATGCGAAAGCGTTTCGGCGGAAATCGTCATGCCTCTGCGCCGTGCCTCATCCGCCATGTTCAGACAAACGACGACGGGAATGCCGAGGTCGAGGAGTTCGAGCGTCAATTCGAGGCCACGGCTGAGAAGAGCGGCGTCGACTACATTGATGATGACGTCGGCATTTCCGCCGAGCAGGAAATCCCTGGCCGCGCGCTCGACCGGACTCGTCGCGGTGAGCGAGTAGACGCCGGGCAGATCCACCAGTTCGACGGCCGAGCCGTTGACGCGGACGCGGCTGCGCGTAAGACGCACAGTGGTCCCGGAAAAATTGCCAGTGGCGGAACGATAGCCGGCGACGGCGTTGAAGAGGGTGCTTTTGCCGCAGTTGGGCTGGCCAACGAGCGCTACGCGCGGGCCAGAGCCCGGCTGACAGCTTTGCGAACAGGAAGAACAGCAACTGGCGGGCAGCGTTCCGAAAACATTCACACGAGCACCCGGACCCAGATGCGATGCGCCAGGCGGCGACCGAGCGCAACGAGACTCCCCCGAACGTCGAGAAGCACGGGTCCGCCGAGGGGAGCCAAGCGCACGACTGTAACGTGAGCGCCGGTGAAAATTCCCAATTCAGCGAGACGCCTGGCAGCACCATGGCCGGCGGGCAGAGCAACGATTTCCGCGCGCGCGTGGGGCGAGAGAGAATCGAGACGAGTGGACTCAGGGGCAGCGGTTCCGGTGGAATCCGAGGAACGATCGAGAAGGGCGATCACCACGCCTCCCAAGCCACACTGCAGCTAGTTGCAAATTTGTTGCCATTAGCCCCGTAGCGGAAGACTACTATCGTTATTATTATCAATTACTTACCTAAGAACAGAAGTGGCCGGGGGATTGTTATAGGGAGGGCTATGCGCCAAATGCCCCGCTCCTGAGTGAATGGCCGCTGGCAACTCCTAAGAACAGTGCGAAGCGCGGCAGACGGAAACGCGTATAAAGGGGAGGGCAAAAGGGAAGCTCGAAAGGCGAAATTCGAAATTCAGAAGGAGGCGAGGGGTTTCGGCGTGGGATCGTGGATGGGTTGCGACTGCATTTTGGATATGAGGGGTGGGCGCTCGGCGCGGCGAAGGAAAACGCAAATTGCATGTGGGAATCAGGAGTGAGTAGAATCCCAAAGGATGAACGGCTCGCGCGAGGGACATCCGAAAAGGGGCAAGCGCGGCCGCAGCGATATGTCTTTTGACGACGCATACCGGGATTTTCTCCAGCGGTATCCGAGCTATCGACAGACGGAATCGCTCGACGCTCTTCGCGCGACCGAGTACCGGCGGCTGGACGATGAAGGACACGTCTACCTCGATTACACGGGCGGCAGCCTCTACGGCGTTTCGCAGATCGAGCGGCACAAGGAATTGCTCGATTCAGGCGTTTTCGGGAATCCTCATTCAGCGAGCCCCGCTTCATCGGCGATGACCGAGCACGTGGAACGCGCCCGGTGGCACGTGCTGGACTTCTTTCACGCGGACCCGAGCGAATACGTGGCGATTTTCACGGCCAACGCCACCGGGGCATTGAAACTGGTGGGTGAATCCTATCCCTTCGCGCCGGGCGGGCGATTTCTGCTCGCATTCGACAATCACAATTCGGTGAACGGCATTCGTGAGTTCGCCAAAGCAAAAGGTGCAGAGGTGGATTACGCGCCGCTTGGGACGCCCGAATTGCGGCTAGACCGGAAGCGGCTCGACACGCTGTTAGCGGAAGCCGATCCGGCGCAGGCGAACCTTTTCGCGTACCCGGCGCAGTCGAATTTTTCCGGCGTGAAACATCCGCTCGAGCTGGTGAAGCAGGCAAAAGCCCGAGGCTGGGACGTGCTGCTGGACGCGGCCGCATTCGTGCCCACGAGCCGGCTGGACTTGGGCGCCGTGCAGCCGGATTTCGTTACGGTGTCGTTTTATAAAATGTTTGGCTATCCGACCGGCGTGGGGGCGCTTCTGGCGCGGCGGACGGCGCTCGGGAAATTGCGGCGGCCCTGGTTCGCCGGAGGAACGGTGAATTTCGTTTCGGTGCAGGGACAAGCGCACGTGCTATCGAGCAGCGAAGCGGGATTCGAGGACGGGACGCTGAATTACCTGGCGATTCCGGCAGTCGAAATCGGATTGCTGCACCTCGAAGCGATCGGGATCGAAACGATCGGAGAGCGGGTGAGGTGCCTGAGCGCGTGGACGATCGAGCAACTGCTGGCGCTGCGCCATGGCAACGGGCGCGCGATGGTACGGATTTACGGCCCGATCGCGACCGAATGCCGCGGCGGGACGGTGACGTTGAACGTCTACGATCCGGAGGGCCGCCTGCTCGATTGGCGGAAGATCGAGGAACTGGCGAAAGAGCAGCGGATATCGTTCCGCACCGGCTGCTTCTGCAATCCGGGCGCAGGAGAAATGGCTGAAGGATTGAGCGAAGATGACATGAGGGCGGCCGCTCGAGAGGGCGAGCGGATGAACCAAGGGAATTTCCTGGGCCTGCTGAGGACGCGCGGGCATAAGAGCGCGGGCTCGGTGCGGATTTCCTTCGGTCTGGCTTCGAATTTTTCCGACGCACGGCGACTGGTGGAATTCGTGGCGAGTTTCCGCGATCAGAGCCAGTTGGCGGTGGGCGAATTCACATTCGACGTCGACGATTGCCGCATGACGCGCGACGGCACCTGAATCGTGGCGAAGCCGGGCTGCTGATGCGGGACCCAGGCGCCGGCGAGCGATTCGATCCCCACGAGCGCTGAAGGCGAACGCACAAATCGAAACGATGAACGAACAAAGAGCGACACCGTGGAGTGTTTTCACCGGACCGCGCAAACGTTTCCTGCGCTTGGTCCGGCGAATGCGGGGCGCGGCGAAGGCGCAGTATTGGTTTCCGCACGTACCGTTGGCGGTGGGGCTGGCGCTGGCGGGGTTGTGGCTGCTTTCGGGGAAATTCGCGGGACAGTGGAGTACGCTGCTTTCGGGCCGGGTTTCGACGCTGGTGCTCTTCTCTCCAGCGGCGCTGCCATTTTTGCTGGCGGGCATCGCGATGCTGCTGATGCCGGTGGGACTGCTGTTCCGGTCGCGCTTCGCGTGGATCATCGCGCTCGTGCTGGCGGTGGTCACGGGGCTGATGCTGCTGCGGTATCCGCGGGGCGTATCGTCTCTGCTGGTTCCCTATCTGGCGGTATTGCTGCTGCTGTTCGTCCTGGCGCACGGCTATTTCGACCGAAGCAGCCTGACGGCCGGAACGCTATTCGCCATCACCAGCAGCCTGATGCTGCTCATTTACGCGGTTTTCGGCAGCCTGTATCTGGGTCCGGAGTTTTCGCCGCCGATCCGCAGCCTGGCCACCGCCTTCTACTATTCGATCGTAACGATGGGGACGGTGGGCTACGGCGACATCGTCCCGAAAACAGACCACGCGCGGATGTTCACGATCTCCATCATTTTGCTCGGGATCGCCGTGTTCGCCACTTCGATTAGCGCGATTCTGGGGCCGGTGGTGACGCGCAGCGTGAACCGAATCATGAGCGGGAGGAAAACACGGATGAAACGCTCAGGACATTTCATCATCGCCGGCGCGACGCCGCTCGCCTTCAACACGTATCGCGAGCTGAAAAAACGCGGGCAGCCGGTGACGTTGATCGTGCCGCAGGCGCCCACGGAGAGCGAATTCGAGGAGGCCGACATCATCGTGGGCGATCCCAACAACCTGGAAACACTGAGCCGGGCGGGAGCCGAACAGGCGCAGGCGGTGCTGGCAATGCGCGCCGACGATTCGGAAAACGCGTTCATCGCGCTGGCGGTGCGGGAACTGAAAAGCCCGGCGAAGACGATCGTCGCGGTGAACGACAGCAAGCACATGGACCGCGTGCGGCTGGTGCAGCCGGATTTCCTGATTGCGCCGCAGGTGCTGGGCGGAGAAATGCTGGCGATGGTGCTGAGCGGGGAACCAATCACCAGCGAATTCGTCTCCGACCGTTTCCTGCATTTCGATCGTGCGCCGGGCAGCGAGCAAAAATAGGATCGAGGGAGGAGCCGCGGCGGCCGGCGGAAGGATTTTCAGCGTGGAAGTTTTTGCGCCAACTGCGTGAAGACGTTGAATAGCCACGTGCACAGCCAGAGGCTCAATCCCAACACAAGCAGCCAGGACCAAACGCTGACTCCCACGCTTTCCATGCGAGCCGCCAACCCGTGAAAATACCAGAGTGATTCCTTGGGAGGCGGCGCGGAGGGAGCCAGCGGGACGGTGGATTCGGTTTCGTTCATTGGTGTTTGCCTTCGATTTCTTCGCGGCACACGGCGAGAGTGCGCCGACAGATTTTGCTCGTCGGCCATCGCTAACCGTGGCCCGTGATTGAATTCTTTGGCGAAGCGAGGGCGCTCCCGGGGAACAGGGTGGCAGGAGGGAAGGCCGGTGCGCCCTCCTCGTTCGCTCGATGGGTAGGAATGCACACGAGCAGCCAATCCGCGCGAACATAACGGCGAAGGTTCGCATCACGATGAAAGCGATTGGATCGGCGCTAGGGGATTCGCGCTGTTGGCTTTAGCGGGAGATCAGGAAAAAATGGGGCGAGCGCGTGATTCGGAACGGAACAGCGTGGAGCGGGAGAATTGGCGATGTTCGGTTGCAAGATGGGACTTCCCTTCCCGCTGCGGAACAGCCGAATGTTTCGTCTCGCGCGCCACCTCGCTCTCAAAAACATCGGGTGATGGTAGGATGGCCGGGGCATTCCCCATGAGAGCGTGCGGATGGAAACGGAAAACAGAAGGGCGCTTCTGAAAGCTCCTGAGAGATGGAGATCCACGCCGCTTGGCTGGTTTTTGTTCAACGAGCGGGAGCTGCGAGCGGGCTGGCGACTGACGATCTATTTCGTGCTCGCGCTGGTGGCCATGGCGATACTGTTTCGGCTCGCGCAGCCGCTGATGGGATCGGTCCAGAACATGGACGCCAGAAGCATGCTGCTCGCGGAGTTCATGCAAGCAGCAGCCGCGTTTGGCATCGCGCTGCTGATGGGAAAATTAGAAGGCCGAACGATCGGGATCTACGGCCTGCCCGCGCGCAGCCGTTTTCGGCGCCATTTCTGGCAAGGCGCGGCGTGGGGATTCGTGATGATCACGGCGGTGGTCCTGCTGATCGATGCCTTTGGCGGATTCCGGTTTGGGGCGCGGGCGCTGGGAACGGCGGGAATTGCGAAATACGCCGCCGTGTGGGGATTGGTGTTTCTGCTAACGGGATTCTTCGAGGAATTTTTCTTTCGCGGATATGCGCAGTTCACGCTGACGACCGGCATGGGTTTCTGGCCATCGGCCCTGCTGCTGTCGGCGCTATTCGGATCGGTGCATCTGCTGAATCCGGGCGAAGGGCCGGTGGGCGCGCTGAGCGTTTTCGTGATTGGGATGTTTTTCTGCCTGACGCTGCGGCTAACCGGCAATTTGTGGTTTGCGGTAGGCATGCACGCCGCGTGGGACTGGGGCGAGACGTTCTTCTATTCGGTGCCAAACAGTGGCATCGTCGCTCCCGGTCATCTGTTCAATTCCACGCTTTCCGGACCCAAATGGCTGAGCGGGGGAACCATCGGGCCGGAGGGCAGCGTGATGGCGTTCGCGGTGATGGCGGCCGCGTTTGTGGTGTTTGCGATCGCGTACCGGCGGCCGGCGGCGGGGACGAACCCCGCGGAGATGCGGAACGAACCACCGATCGCCCAAGGGTGAAGCGCGAGCGGCGCGAGATCCGGCGGCAAAAAAGAAAAGAACTCGAGCCCTAGCTTGCGGTCCGCGAAGCGCGAGCGCTGCTCACGCAAAGAACCACGTCGTCTTCAGTGAATTTCGCGGAGACCCGGGGAGTGAAATTGAGGATCTCCTCTTCGCTGTCCCGATTCAGAATTTTCGCGAGATTGAGCAGGGCCGGGCTGCCACAGGCGCCACAGCAACCATGGCCGTCGGTTTCGGAAATTTCGTCACAGTTTTCACACAAATACGCAGCTTCGAGTTTCATGGTGTCGTTTCCCCTTTGCAGCAGGCTGCACCCTTGGAATCTTTGTAACACTACAAAGGCCGTTGCGGGAAGGTCGAAAAAAGCAGGCTGCTATAAGCTAGAGAGTCATTACCCTGATTTGGACTGCCAGAACCACGCGGCTTTCGATGTGAGGTGGGATCGGGCAAGGCGCAGCGCTGCAATGATTTGGAGCTGGAATCAGTGACGAAGGCCCTTGGCGCGGGCCTGCTCGTAGACCGTTTCGAGGAAGCCTTCGCAGGATGGCCACGGGACGGGGGCGACGCCGAGCTTTTGAGCGATGCGATCGGTGATCTGCGCGGCCATGCCGCGACGCACGCCGGATTCGAGCGTTTCGCGGCGCTGCAGGAAGACTTCGATGAGCTGGAATTCAGCGAGCGAGATGCGGGAAGCGTCGAAGGTTGGGAGCGGGGCGGCGACAGGCGATTCCGCGCGCGATTCGGAGAAAGGGCGCACGCCCTCGAGCGCTTTTTCGTGAACCACCACGGTTCCGGCGACGAAATCGCCCAGGCGCTTGTTCTGGGAACTGAAGAGCATGGCGATGATCCCCACTGCGTAAATTCCCGGCAGCTGATCCACGATGCGGAGCAGATTGCGCGCGATCGAATCGTAGACGCCGATCGGGCGGCCGTCGTCGCGGATGACGCGCAGGCGGGCGAGACGCTTGCCGGGGGTCTGACCGTTCCAGATCGCTTCGAAAAAGGCGAAATAGGCTTCGTAAATGAGGAAAGCGCCGATCGTCAGAAGCGCGAGCATCCATTGCGACGCCGAACCAAGGAGACGCTCGATAGGCACGATGCTGCCGGCGAGCAGCACGAGCAGGAGCGCCACGGCAATCTGGATGGCCGTATCGGCGGCGAGAGCGAGAAAGCGGCTGCCGATTCCGGCAAGCGGGAATTCGAGCGCGGTCTGCTCGGGAGTTTCGATGGTAAGCTTTGTGACGGCACTCATCGAGGAGTTCCATGATTTCCGCCTATTGGCTGGAAAAGCGGAAACCGCACTGGCAACGGCTCGAGCAACTGGTCAGCTCGGCGGGCAACGGCCATGTCCGAACGCTCTCGCACCGGGAACTCCAGGAACTCGCTC
>JAKASX010000131.1 GCA_021818865.1 Acidobacteriota bacterium | reverse complement strand
AGCGGATTCGCAAGGAAGTGGAGAAATACGAACGGGAGAAAGCGGATCGCGCCAAGCAAGAGAAAGAGCGGCGGCAGGCGGAAATCGAGATTCAGGATTTTCTACGAGCCGATCGGTTCTACGATCCGCGGCGGGAAACGGTGGATGGGCGCGAGGTGATTGCGTTCGACTTCGAGCGCAATCCGCGTTTCAAGGCGCACACGCTGGCGGAGAAGCTGGTGCAATCGCTGGTGGGCACGATCTGGATCGACGCGAAGGCGAGCGAGGTGGTGCGGCTCGCTGCGCGATTCGACAAGAATTTCGGGATCGGATGGGGAATCGTGGCGTCGGTGCATCGCGGCACGGCCATCGTTTTCGAGCAGACGCTGGAACATAATCAAGTCTGGCTTCCTATTTATTCCCAGATCCACGTCAGCGCCCGGGCGCTTTTTTTCGGCACGAATCAGAACGTGACCGACCGCTATTCGGATTACCGGCGTTTCCACGTGCGTTCGACGTTTTCCGTCGCCCCGCCACACAAGCGGTAACGACGCCACCACGGCTCACTCCGGGCCGGGACCTCCTTTCATCGGATTCCAATCGCGCCGACGAGGCGCCCCGTGCGCTGGCCCTCGCGGCGGTAGCTGAAGAGCCAATCCGCGTGGCAGGACGTGCACAAGCCGCAGGAATAGATGCGTCCCGAGGGCACGCCGGCGGCTTCGAGTTGCCAGCGATTGGCGGCGGCGAGATCGAGATTCACGCGCTTGGGGCGATCGTGGCCGGGAGGGTCGAACTGGAGCCAGAGAAAGGGCGTCGGCTCGTCTCCGGTGGAAAGCGAGGCGAAGGGGCCATCGAACCACTGGTGGGCCTCGGCGAATTGGCTGCCGAATTCGTGGGCGACGTCGGGACCCACTTCATAGCAGCAACCGCGGATCGAAGGACCGATGGCGGCGACGAGGTCGGCAGACCGCGTGCCGAAGCGCATGCGCAGATCGCCGACGGTTTTCTGCGCGATGCGTGCGGCGGTGCCGCGCCAACCGGCGTGAATCGCGGCTACGATGCGTTTGCGGACGTCGGCGAGCAGAATGGGCACGCAATCAGCGGTTTGCACGGCGAGCAGGAGTCCATGGGCGCGCGTGGCCATGGCGTCGCCGCGGCAAGGAGTTGGAGGTGAGGAGTCGCGGCGCAGAATCCGGACCGTTGAGGAATGAAATTGCCGCATGCCAGTCCACTGCATCGCGCCAGCGCCGAGAGCACGCGCGAATTTTTGGCGATTTTCGGCGACGTGGGCGCGGTCGTCCCACTCGACATAGCCGAGATTGAGCATACGCTCGCCGTCGCGCAGACTGGCGCCGCCGACGCGCGTGCTGAAACCGTGGACGAGCCAGGGAATCCGCGCGAGGGGGAGCGATTCGAGAACCACCACGCCTCCGCGCCGGCGCAGTTTCCATTCCGGAGGCAGGTGCGGTGAGGCGGGCAGCGATGCCCTGCGGCGAGCGGTCGTGCGCGGGTTTGCGATGCGATTCATTGGTTTCCGGGCAGCCGTTGCCCGCACCGATTATAGGTATAATCGCGGCACGCGCGCCCGGCGGCTGCGACGACCGGACGCGGGCGCTCAAGGAACGCGATGATCGTGGGCATGGGGATTGACCTGGCGGAAGTGGAGCGGATGGAAGCCGCCATTCGGCGGCACGGGCGGGCGCTGGTCGAGAGGGTCTTCACGGCAGGCGAAATTCGCTATTGCGAAAGCCATCGGAACGCGACGGAACGCTACGCGGCGCGATTCGCGGCCAAGGAAGCGGCGATGAAGGCGCTGGGGACGGGCTGGCGGCGTGGCGTGCGATGGGTGGATATCGAAGTGGCGAACGAGCCGGGCGGGCGGCCGACGCTTCGGCTGCACGGGCGGACGAAGGAGTTGGCGGAGGAGCGCGGCGTGCGGCGTATTGTGCTTTCGGTGACGCATACGGCGGGCTTCGCGCTGGCGCAAGTAATTTTCGAAGGCGATTGAGCGCTTCCGTTTTCCCCCGGACGATCTGGACGAACGTCGTCGCCGAACCTCGCGCTCCAGCCAGAAGCTATTTCAAAACCCCTCACCGGAGGGCTTCAGGGGCTTAAGCCCCTTGGTTTTCGCCGGTTTTTGCCGGAGTTCCCGAACTCTTCGGGACGGGTTCCGCTCCGATGCCCGCAACCAGAGATTTTGAAATGGCCTCCAGGAACTTTCCCTGGGTCGTTCGCGTAATTCCTTGCAGGGCCGGCTTCCCGCGGCGGCGGGACGCGGAATGCAGGCCTGCGGTGGAGGGACCGTGAATTTTCCCACCAGTCAATTGCGACAGGTTTTTCGCCGGCTCTGGCGGACGCCGATGTTCACCGGCATCGCGCTGCTCACGCTAGCGGTTGGGATCGGAGCGAACGCCGCGGTATTCAGCGTGATCGACGGCGTCCTTTTGAAGCCGCTTCCGTATCCGCAGGCGGGGCGGCTGGTGGGCGTGTGGCACACCGCGCCGCGCATCGGCATCCCCGAATTGAACATGTCGCCGTCGGATTATTTCATCTACCGCAGCCAAAGCCGCACATTTCAGGATATCGGTCTCTACAGCGGCGATTCGGTGAGCGTGACCGGCGTGGGCGAGCCGGAACAGGTACGCGCGCTCGACGTGACTTCCGGCACGCTGCCGATTCTGGGCATTCCGCCGCTGCTCGGACGCACGTTCACCGACAAGGATGATTCACCGAACGCTCCGAAGACCACCGTGCTGACCTACGGCTATTGGCAACGCAAATTCGGCGGGAGCCCATCCGCCGTAGGGCGAACGATTCTGGTGGATGGACAGCCGCGGCTCATCATCGGCGTGATGCCGGAGCGATTTCACTTTCTCGACGAACCGGACCCGGCGTTGATTCTGCCGCTGCAGTTCGATCGCAACAAGCTCTACCTGGGCAACTTCAGCTTCGAAGGCATCGCACGGCTGAAACCCGGCGTCACGCTGGCCGAGGCCAATGCCGACGTGGCGCGGATGCTTCCCATCGTCAATCGCTCGTTCCCGCCCCCGCCCGGTTTCAGCGTGGACCTGTTCAAGAAAGCGAAGATCGGCCCGGACGTGCATCCCTTGAAGCAGGACGTGGTCGGCAACGTGGGCAAATTTCTTTGGGTGCTGATGGGAAGCATCGGCATGGTGTTACTGATCGCCTGCGCGAACGTCGCGAACCTGCTGCTGGTACGCGCCGAGGGCCGGCAGCAGGAATTGACGATTCGCGCGGCGCTGGGTGCTACGCGGGCGCAGATTGCCGGAGAGTTGCTGCTCGAAAGCCTGGTTCTGGGGCTCGCGGGCAGCGTGCTGGGGCTTGCGCTGGCTTTCGGAGCGTTGCGCGTGCTGGTGGCGATGGCGCCGGCTGGATTGCCGCGTCTGGGAGAAATCGGGATCAACGGCGCGGTGCTGCTGTTCACGCTGGTGATTGCCGTGGCCGCGAGCTTGCTATTCGGCGCAGTCCCTATCCTGAAATACGCCGGGGCGCGTGCGGGGACCGGGCTGAGGGAAGGCGGACGGACGCTGAGCCAGAGCAAAGCGCGGCATCGCGCGCGGAACACGCTGGTGACGGTGCAGGTGGCGCTGGCGTTCGTGCTGCTGGTTTGCTCGGGGCTGATGATTCGCACGTTTCGGGCCCTGATCGGGGTGAATCCCGGGTTCAGCCATCCGGCGGGGATTCAGACGTTTCGGCTGAGCATCCCGCGGTCGGAAGTCGCCAAACCTGAAGACGTGATGCACATGCAAGAAGAAATGGCGCGAAAACTTTCCGTCGTTCCAGGAGTTTCCTCGGTCGGCATGACGACCGCAGCGCCGATGGACGGGAACAATTCGATAAATCCGGTTTTCGCCGAGGATCACAACTACGCGCCGGGCGAGATTCCGCCGATCTGCCGCTTCGTTTCGGTTTCGCCCGAATACTTCCAGACAATGGGCACGCCGATCATCGCCGGGCGAAACGTGACCTGGGCCGACACGTACGGCAAGATTCCGGTTGCGCTGGTTTCGGAGAAGATGGCGCGACTGTATTGGGGCAGCGTGACGAACGCGCTGGGCAAGCGCATTCGCGTTTCCGCGAAGGACGACTGGCGGGAAGTGATCGGCGTAGTGGGCAACGTGCACTACCGGGGAACGAACAAGCCTTCGCGGCCGACCGTTTACTGGCCGCTGATGCAGGCGAATTTCGAGAACAATGCGTTGGTGGTGCACCGCGATCTGGCTTTCGCGCTTCGGAGCCCACAAGCGGGTTCGGTGGCGCTGATGAATGAGGTTCGCCAAGCCGTCTGGTCGGTGGATGCGAACCTTCCGCTCTACAGCGTGCACACGGAGAATTACTACTACCGGCGGTCGATGGCGGGCACATCGTTCACGCTGGTGATGCTCGGAATCGCCGGCGTGATGGCGCTGCTGCTGGGAACGGTGGGGCTCTACGGCGTGATCGCCTATTCGGTTTCCCAGCGCACCCGGGAGATCGGTATTCGCATGGCGCTGGGCGCGCAGCGGGAAGAGCTTGCGCGAATGTTCATTCGGCAGGGCCTGATGCTTACGGGAGTGGGCATTGCTTGCGGCGTAGCAGCTGCCGTCGGGCTGATGCGGTTGATGTCGTCGATTCTGTTCAAGGTGAGCCCGATGGATCCCGTGACGTACGGAGCGGTGATCGCGTGCCTGGCGGCGACCGCTTTTCTCGCCAGCTATTTGCCCTCGCGGCGCGCGCGGACGGTGGATCCGGTGGTCGCGCTGCGCGCGGAGTAGGTTTCCGGGCGAATCCTTGCATCGCGGCACGGCCTACAGGATGCGAAGAACCGCCAGACGCCGCGCAATTCCACTCGAGGCTGTCTCCGTCATGTTGCGTGGCTCCCGGCCGTGTACGCGCCGAGATCCTCAGTGGCTGAAGCCCCTGATTTTGCCCGCTTTTGCGGCACGGCTGAAGCCGTGCCCTTCCGGGCAAAGCTGCTTTCTAATGTTATGAGACAGCTTCTCGTCGTTTTGCGCGGCGGCGCATTTGTGCGCCATGCTGGCTCGTGGAGGCCGCGCTCTTCGGGGGAAATAATGATCAAACTCGTCTATTGCATCACGAAAAAGGCGGCCCTCGCGGACGAGGAATTTTTTCGCTATTGGAAGGACGTGCATGGCCCGATGGCCGCGCGGATTCCGCATCTGCGGCGGCTGGTGCAAAGCCATCGGGTCGTGTTGCCGGGAGACAGATTCCCGCACGATTACGACGGCATGGCGGAATTGTGGTTCGACGACGAGGCGGCGCTGCTCGATGCGCGGGAATCGGAGGAATGGAAAGCGATCACGCGGGACGAGGCGAACTTCATTGACGGCAGCAGAGTGGCGTACTTCGTCAGCAAGGAACATGTGATTGCGAGCGAGGAAAACGAACTTGAGGGCGGAGGGAACTGATGGCCGGCTATATCGCTCTGCTGCGTGGGGTGAACGTGGGCGGGAACATGCTGCGAATGGAGCGGCTGCGGGCAATGTGCGCGGAAGCGGGAATGAAGAACGCGCGGACGTACGTGCAGAGCGGAAACGTGGCGTTCGAGGGTTCGGGCGCGGCGGAGCGATGGGCGCGGACGCTCGAGAAAAAATTGGAGGGGGAAACGCGGCTGGCGGTGACGGTGATTGTGAGAACGGACGCGGAAATGGCGGAGATTGTGGAGCGGAATCCGTTTCTGCGAGAAAAGACGATTGACCTGGGAAAATTGTATGTGACCTTTCTCGAAGAGCGTCCGGCGAAGGCGGGAGTCGAGCGGCTGGGGAGTCTGGCGGCCGGCGCGGACCGGTTTGCGCTCGTAGGCAGCGAGATTTACCTGCACTGCGCGAATGGGTATGGGGAATCGAAGATCACGAATAACGTTTTCGAGAAGGCGCTCGGGGTGAGGGCGACCACGCGGACCTGGAACACGGTGCTGAAGCTGCGGGAAATGGCTCCGTAATCAGAGGGGCAAGCACGAGGTAGCGGGCTTCGAGCCGAAGACTGGCGGTGTTTCCTCGGAGCTATCGGGGTCCTTCGCTTCGCTCAGGATGACTCGCGCTTTGAGCTGTGCGGCGGAGCCGATCGTTGCAACAAATCCTGGCCTAGCGGACCTTGTTGCCGAAGGCGTTGGAACTGGCGAGGCGATCGAAATAGGAGAAGACGGCGCGGGAAACGGCGGTGATGGCCTGGTCGGCGGCGTGATTATCGGCGTCGTAGGTGGTCATCACGGAAAGAACGTAGGGAGCGCCGGGAACGAACACGACGCCGGAATCGCATTCGACTCCGGGCAGGCTGCCGGGCTTATCGGCGACGAGGATGTTGGCCGGGAGGGCGTCGCGGAGCGGCGTCTGCTTGTAGTCTTCCAGCAAATGAAGAACGAAGGCGGTGTGGGAGGCGTCGAGAAGCTGGCCGCGATCGAGTTTTGCGACGAGCGTGGCCATTTCGCGCGGGGTCGAGACGTTTTCGCGACTCGCGCGCTCGGCGGCGAAGTCCATCATTTTGCGGGCAAGTCGCGTGTGAACGAGGCCGGCGCGGCGAATTTCGGCGTTGACGCTCGCCATGCCGACGCGGTCGATGAGGATGTTGGTCGCGCTGTTGTCGCTGAGCACGACCATCAGCACGGCGAGATCGCGGAGGGCGATGGAAGAGGTGCCGTCGCCGAAATCCTGGAGCACGCCGCTGCCGCCGACGAGATCGGCGCGACGGATGGTGACGCGATCGTTGAGATTGAGCTTTCCGAGTTGGGCCTGGCGCAACAGGGTGATGAGGATGGGAATTTTAATCGAGCTGCCCTGGGGGAAAACGCGATCGGCGTTGACGCGAAAGGATTGGCCAGTCTGAAGATTTTCGGCGTAGATGCCCATCACGCCGTCGAGATTGGCCGCGATTTGCCGGAGGTTTTGTTCGAGTTTTGCGCCGAGAAGAGCCGCGGCGGCAGGCGGAGCCGGTTTGTGCTGCGCATGGGCGGGAACGGCGAGGCTGAGGCAAACCAGCGGAATCGCGAGCGCGAGCGAACGGGCGGTCATTCGGCTCCTCCGAAACGGCGTTTTCAGGAGCCAATATAACGAGCGTAGAGGGAACGCGCCACCGCCGGGTCTTTCGTTCCCTTGACGATGGCGCGGCCGTCGGCGAAGACGGTGACTTCGTACGGCGGAACGCGGAAGCGCAAGAGAAAATCGTTCGCGCGCACCTCGCCGGCGGAGCGAGCGAGCCTGCGACCGAGACCGGCGAGGTCGAGCCGGCGAGCGCGTTCGTGAATCTGCACGGAATCGCGGCCGCACATGGTGACGTGGGGCTGCGCCTTGCCCTCGAGGTAGGGAAATTCGCGGCGAACGCAGCAGCGGCACGCGGGATTGCGCGGCACGGCAACCGACTGGAAACGGCCAGTCCATACATCGGCGGAAACCAGGCGCGAGGGAAGCGGCTCGGCCTGGGCGAGGCGGCGGAGCGCGGCGGAGACCTCGAGCGAGGCGATGAGCGACGCAGCGGAATTGACGATGCCGACCGTGTCGCAGGTTTCCTCGTGGCCGGCGCCGGAGGAATCCTGAACGAGGCAGGCGAGGCACGCGGTGCGGCCCGGTTCGATGGCCATCGTTACGCCGTAGCTCGCCACCACGGCGCCGTAGACCCAGGGAAGGCCCAAGCGGACGGCTGCGTCGTTCAAGAGGAAGCGCGTCTCGAAATTATCGGTGCCGTCGAGAAGGATGGAAAAGCCGGAAAGAAGGTCGAGCGCGTTCGCCGGGGAAAGATCGGCCACGACGCCTTCGACCGCGACGGCTGAATTCGCGGCGCGCAGGTTGCGCTCGGCGGCGACGGCTTTTGGCAGTGACTCGCGGGCGTCGTTTTCGTCGAAGAGGGTCTGGCGCTGGAGATTCGAGAGTTCGACGAAGTCGCGATCCACGATCCGGACGCGGCCAACGCCGGCTCGCACCAGGAGCCCGGCGACGGCGCTGCCCAGAGCGCCGCAGCCGACGACGACGGCCGAGGCGTCGAGCAGGCGTTGCTGGCCATGCTCGCCGATTCCGGCGAAGAGGATTTGGCGCGAATACCGCTCCCAGAGTTCCGGATTCATCGTTTCGAGGCGCGACGGCCGAGTGTAGCCCGGGGCACCAAATCTATAGCTTAGCGCGCCCGGCCGCACGGCGGGCAACGGGCCTGTGCTAACCTTTGCTTTGGGAGCAGAAGGCAAGGAATTACAGGCACTTGCGGTGATGCGAATTCAGCGGGCGCTACTGCTGAGAGCGGTCGTGGCGCTGGCGGCGTGGGTGATTGCTGCCGGCGTGACGGCGGCCGCACAG
>JAKASX010000130.1 GCA_021818865.1 Acidobacteriota bacterium | reverse complement strand
GGATTGCCGCTGTAGCCCTGGGCCAGTTGAGCGAAGATTTTGTCCGTGAGCGTGAAGCCGCTGACCGTCATGCCGAGCGGGGTGAGAATGTTATCGCGAATGTACTGATTGAACTGCTCGTGGCTCGCTTTCCAGATGAGATAGCCGGCGACGCCGTAATCAGGATTGGAATAGGCCATGCGCGTGCCGGGCGGCCAGCGGGAAACGAGGGTTTCGGAAAACCGCTCGCAGACGGCGAAGGGATCCTGATTGGCTGGGCCGTAAAGGTTGTAAACCTCGCTGGGCGGCATATCGTCGAAGCCGGCGGTGTGCTCGAGCACGTCGGCGACGGTGACGGGATCGGTGGACTCCCAGGGATTGCGGAACGGAAGCGTGGGCGCGACGTCGGCCAGCTTCGTGCTGAGGTGGATTTCACCCTTTTCGCGCAACTGGAGCAGCGCCAGCGCCACGAAGCTTTTGGTGATGGAGCCGACGCGAAACATCGTGTCGGCGGTGACGGGCGTTTTCGTGGCGATCCGCGCCTCGCCTACGCCACCCGCCCAAATGACTTTGTCCTTATTGACCAGGGCGATGCCGGCGCCGGGAACGTGGTAGCGGGTGAGAATCGATTGGATCGCCGATTGAAGCGCGGGGAGGGACGTCGGCGTGGGGAGGGAAGGCTGCTTGGGCGCAGCGGCACAGCCGGCGAGCAGCGCAAAACCGAGCGCCGCGGCGAGCGGAACCAATTTCCGACCGAGAACGGCAAAGCACTTCATTGAGGAACCGCGGCGATTGTAACGGAACGGGCACGCCATCGCTACGGTGAAGTTTCCGGGCGCGGCAGTCCAGATTGGCGGTTGACACCCGGGCGGCGCTTCAGGAGGCTGGCTTGACCGGGAGGGCGCGGGATCGGTAATCGTGCCGGGAGACGCCGGCGGGAACCGAAACGGGAGGGGTGCGATGACGACAAACAATCAGCGGGAAAAAGCGGAACGGCTGCGGGCGCTGCACGCGGGGCCGCGCATTCTGGTTTTGTGCAACGCGTGGGACGCGGCAAGCGCGCGCGTGGTGGAAGAATCCGGTTTTCCCGCTATCGCGACGACCAGCGCGGGCATCGCGTATTCGCTCGGCTACCCCGATGGCCAGCGCATTCCGCGCGAGGAGATGGCGGCAGCGGTGGCTCGGATCACGCGCGCGGTTGCGGCGCCTGTGACGGCCGATATGGAAGCCGGGTACGGGCGCACGCCGGAAGCGGCGGCGGAAACGGCTCGCGCGGCGATTGCCGCGGGAGCGGTGGGAATGAATTTCGAGGACGCCACCGACGAGACCACCTTTATCGACGTCGAATTGCAGTGCGAGCGAATCCAGGCGGCGCGGGAAGCCGCGGCGGCGGCGGGCGTTCCCTTGGTCTTGAATGCGCGCACGGACGTGTATCTGGCGCGAGCGGGCGATCCGGAGAAATGGTTTGGCGAAGCGGTGCGGAGGGTGAACGCGTATCGCGCGGCCGGCGCCGATTGCCTGTTCGTTCCCGGGGCTTACGATCGCGACCTGATCGCGCGGCTGGTGCGCGAAATTGACGGGCCGCTGAACATTCTGGCTGGGCCGACGGCGCCTCCGATCGGGGAACTGGAGCGATTGGGCGTGCGACGGGTGAGCCTGGGATCGGGACCGATGCGGGCGACGATGACGCTCGTGAGAAAGATCATCGCGGAACTGATCGGAACGGGAACCTATACGTCTTTCACGCAGGAAACCATTTCCTATGCCGAGGCGAACCGGCTGTTCGATTTGCCGGGGGCATCGCGGTAGGCGGAAAATAAGGAGTGCACACGACGGCAATTGGCAGTTGACGCTCGACCGGCGAGCGCTTAGTATTTGCGGCGGCTCAAACGTGCGCCGGCGCAAGCCGAAAGCCGGGAACGAGCCACAACCAGCTTGAGCGGGAACCGAGCGGAATTTTTCCTTTATTTATTCTGCAGTTCTAGAGGCAGTGAAACGCCCGCGCAGGCCGGTTGAGGTGGGACCCCGCCGTGAGTTTGGCGGGAAAAGGCCGGCCCGTGCGGGCGTTTTTTTGTTCTTTCCAGCCGCAGAATTCCTTTTTTTCCCGCAATAGCCGCATCTCCTCCTAAGACCCGCCGCGAAAGCCGTATACTAATCGGCTAGGGTTGTTTGGATGAATCCACAGGGAAGAGCGAGGAGCATTTCCGTGTCTGCTACGCGAAGAATCGGCATTCTCACCGGCGGGGGCGACGTTCCCGGCCTGAATTCAGTGATCAAGGGTATTGTGGCGGAGGCGGTTCCGCTCGGCTTTGAAGTGCTGGGCATTCGGCGCGGCTGGATGGGGCTGACGCACACTCGGGCGAGCGAAGGGCTGGAGGGGGAATTTCTGATGCGG
This sequence comes from Acidobacteriota bacterium, assembly GCA_021818865.1. GTDB lineage: Bacteria > Acidobacteriota > Terriglobia > Acidiferrales > UBA7541 > JAKASX01. The sequence goes on along the minus strand of JAKASX010000130.1, from coordinate 5,946 downwards.
CTCGATCCGGCAAACACGCACGGGATCGACCGCACGGGCGGCACCGTCTTGCACACTTCGCGGACGAACCCGCGGCGGGTGAAGACGCAGTCCCTGCCGACGCACCTGGCTTCGCAGCGGCTCGCGCAGATGGCCACGGCCGAGGGGGTTTACGACCTGACGCCGGTGGTGCTGGAGAACATCGAAGCGCTGGGGCTCGATTACCTGGTGGTGGTGGGCGGGGACGATACGCTGAGCTACGCACGCGTTCTGGACGAGAAGGGAATTTCCGTGGTGGCGATCCCGAAGACGATGGACAACGACGTGCCGGGAACGGAATACGCGATCGGATTTTCCACCGCGATCACCCGCGCGCGCGAACTGATCAACCGGCAGCGCACGACGCTCGGCTCGCACGAACGGATCGGCGTTTTCCGCATTTTCGGGCGTGACGCGGGATTTACCGCGCTCTACGCGGCGTACGTCACGTTCAGCCGGTGCGTTTTGCCGGAGGTGGAATTCGATCTGGATGGGCTGATCAACACGCTCGTCGAGGACAAGCGGCGGAATCCGAGCCGTTACAGTTTCGTGATCGCTTCGGAAGGCGCGATCTGGAAGGGGCATCGGGCGTCCGAATACGGCGAGGCGGACGCCTACGGTCACCGGAAGAAAGCGGACATCGGCTTCGCGCTGGCGGAGGAGATTCGGGCGCGATCGGGCGAGGATTCGATTTCGAGCGATCTGACGTACGACCTGCGAAGCGGGGAAGCGGACATGCTGGACCAGATGGTGTCGCTGACCTACGCGAGCATGGCGATCGATCTGATTCGCCGCGGGCAGCGGGGATGCATGACGGCGGTGCGTGGCGGGCGCTACGCGTGCGTGCCGCTACCGCAGGGACCTTCGCGGCGCGTGGACGTGGTGAGGCTGTACGATTCCGACGAGTACCGTCCGAACTACCGCAACAAGCTGGGGTTGCCGCTGCTGCTGGACGAAGTAGCAGATCCCGCGTAAAGGGCGGGCGCGGCGGCTTTCGTGCGCGCGGCGAGGCGCATACAATAGACGTCTTTTCTCTCATTTTTTCTCAAGGGAGGGTGCAGTGGCCGTCGAACGGGCTCTTCTGAGCGTTTACGATAAGACCGGCGTCGCCGAACTCGCGAAGCGTCTCGCGGCGCTCGGGATCGAACTGGTTTCGACGGGCGGGACGGCCCGTCTGCTGCGCGACGCGGGGCTGAAGGTGCGGGACGTTTCCGAGCTGACGGGCTGGCCGGAAATGCTGGGCGGGCGCGTGAAGACCCTGCATCCGAAAGTGCACGGCGGAATATTGTTCCGGCGCGATCTGGCCGAAGACCGCGCGCAGGCGGCCGAGCACGCAATCGCGCCGATCGATCTGGTGGTGGTGAACCTATATCCGTTTGAGGCGGTTTCTGCGAAACCCGGCATCGAGCCCGACGAACTGATCGAAAACGTCGACATCGGCGGCCCGACGATGATCCGGTCGGCGGCGAAGAATTTCCGGTTCGTCGGCGTGGTGACGGATCCAGCCGATTACGGGCGCGTGGCGGAGGAGCTGGAGCGAAGCCGAGAATTGAGTTTGGAAACGCGGCTGGACCTGGCGCGCAAAGTGTTCGCGACGACGGCGCGGTACGACGGGACGATCGCGACCGAACTCGAGCGGGTGAGCGCGGCCAATGGGGGACTGGCGCTGGGCGAGCGCGCCGCTCTGCCGGCGCGGCTGCATCTGGCGCTCGAACGCCGGCAGCCGCTTCGCTATGGGGAAAACCCGCACCAGCAGGCGGCGCTTTACGTTCCGGCGGGCCGACAGGCGGCCGGCCTCGCGGGGGCGCGGCAACTGCAGGGCAAAGAGCTTTCCTACAACAATCTGGTGGACTTGGAAGCGGCGTGGGCGCTGGCCGAAGAATTCGCCGACGCAGCGGCCGTGATCATCAAGCACTCGAACCCGGCCGGCGCGGCCGAGCACAAAAGCCAGGCCGAAGCCTATCGGCTGGCGCTCGCGTGCGATCCGGTTTCCGCGTTTGGGAGCGTGATCGCGTTCAATCGGCCGCTCGAGGGAGAAACGGCGAGGGAAGTGGCGAAACTTTTCGTCGAATGCATCGTCGCGCCGGGATTCACCGGGGATGCGCGGGAGATTCTGGCGGGGAAAAAGAACCTGCGGCTGGTGGAAATCGCCACTCCGGATCCCGCAGCGATCGAACTGAAAGCGATTTCGGGCGGCTGGCTGGCGCAACAGCCGGATCGCGTTCCCGCCGACGAATCGCAATGGAAAGTGGTGACAGAGCGGAAGCCGACGGCGGAGGAGATGGCGGCGCTGCGCTTCGCATGGACGATCGTGAAGCACGTGAAATCCAACGCGATCGTTTTCACGCGCGCCGGGCAGACGGTGGGCGTGGGCGCGGGACAGATGAGCCGCGTGGATTCGGTGAAAATCGCGGCGATGAAGGCGCAATTGCCGCTTCAGGGAACGGTGGTTGGTTCGGACGCGTTTTTCCCGTTCCCCGACGGCGTGGAGGAAGCGGCGAAGGCCGGAGCGACGGCGGTGATCCAGCCGGGCGGTTCGGTGCGGGATAACGAAGTGATCGAAACGGCGAATCGCCTGGGACTGGCGATGACCTTCACCGGCCGGCGGCATTTCTGGCATTAAAAAGCGGTTTTTCGCGGCGGACGGGCGAGCGGGCTCGTGGCCGAGCCGGGCCCGTGGAAGGGCGGAAACCAAAGGGCGCGCGCGCGAGTCCCATGAACAGGTGAAAGCGGGAAAGAGGGAAAGTGCGCGGATACGCTGTGGAACGCGAAACAGTGGAATCTTTTGACGGTTCCCCGTTCATCCAACCATAATGAAATCATTGGCAGGTTCGGAGCGATTCGTGAAACCCTTTGCGGTTTGCGCCCTGTTGTTTCTGTTTCCTCTGGCGGCCGGGGCCGGCCAGCAGCCCTCGACGCCCACGCCGACCGCACCAGCGACGCCGAGTTCGGTGGACCGGCAGGCGGAAGCCTATTCGAATTTCATCCTGGGGCACATCAGCCAGCAGGACTACGAGGAAACCGGCGACCAACGGTACGCCGACCAGGCGATCGCCTATTATCAAAAGGCGCTGGCTCTCGATCCCGACGCGGCGACGATTTCGCTGAAGATGGCGGAAACCTATGCGGAATCGCAGCGGACGGCGGAAGCGATCGGCACCGTTCAACAGGTTCTGAAGACTCATCCCAACGATCTGGAAGCGCACCGGCTGCTGGCGCGAATTTACGTGCGTATGCTGGGGCAGGTGGGCATGGGGCAGCAGAACCAGACGATCCAGCTTGCGGCGCAGCAGTACGAGGCGATTTTGAAGCTGGCGCCGGGGGACAAGGAATCGGCGTTGTGGCTGGCGCGGCTTTACCGGTTTGAGAATCAGCCGGATAAAGCGTCGGCGGTGCTCGAGCAGTTGCTCCAGCACGATCCTTCCTACGAGCCGGCGATCGAGCAATACACGCAGTTGCTGCTCGACGAAGGGCACGCGCAACAGGCGATCGCGCGGCTTTCAAAGGTGGCCGAAGGAGCGGGCAGCGGACGGCTGTACGATCTGCTGGGCGACGCGTACGCGCAGATTCACGACGAAGCGAAAGCGGAATCGGCGTATCGGCAGGCCACGGAGCTGGAACCGGACGTTCCGGCGCACTGGCGGCGGCTGGCGCGGACGCTCTTTCACGAAGAGAAATTCGACGAGGCGGCCAAGGCGTACCGGCATCTGACCGAACTGGATCCGACCGATCCCGACAGTTACCTGCGGCTGGCCGAGATCGAATACCAGGAGCAAAAATTCGATCTGGCCGAGGCCGATATTCAGCGGGCCAAGCAACTGGCGCCGGACAGCCTGGAAGTGGTCTACAACGAGGCGCTGATCGCCAAGGCGCAGGGCCGCTATCAGGACGCGGTGAACGTGCTTTCGAGCACGATCGCGGACCTGCAGCACGATTCCTCGAGCCAAGCGGCGAATCCGCGCGTTTTCGGTATTTTGTACGGAGAACTGGGCGAGCTGTACCGGCGGCAGGGGAATTTTCCGGCGGCGATCGAGACGTTCCAGAAGATGGGCGCGCTGGGTCCCAGCGAAGCGAACCGCAGCCGGCTGGAATTGGTCGAGACGTACCGCGAAAACAACCAGATTGACCAGGCGATTGCGACGGCGCAGCAGGGCCTGGCGGCCGATCCGAAAGATCGGCGAATGAAGATCACCTACGCGCTGCTGCTCGGTGACAAGGAACAGACCGACGAGGCGGTGAAGACGCTGAAGACGATGCTCGACGGCTCGGCGACGGACCGCGACCTGTTTCTCGATTTGGCGCAAGTGGAATTGCGCGGCCGGCGATTCGCGCAGGCCGAGCGCGACGCTCGGACCGCGGAAACACTTTCGAAAGCGCCCGAGCAGAAGAGCGAAGCGTGGTTTCTGCTGGGAGCGATCTACGAGCGACAGAAGAAATGGGCGCCTGCGGAGCGGGAATTCCAGAAGGCGCTTGCCGTCGATCCGAACAACGCGGAAGTGCTGAATTATTACGGATACATGCTGGTGGAAGAAGGCGTGCGGCTGGACCAGGCGACGACGCTGGTGAAGCGCGCGCTCGCCGTGGACGCTGGCAACAGCGCTTATCTGGACAGCTTGGGCTGGGCTTATTACAAGCAGAACCGGCTGGCCGACGCGCGGCATTACTTGCGAGAGGCGGTCGAGCGCAGTCCGCACGATCCGACGATCCTGGGGCACCTGGGTGATGTTTACGACCGGCTGGGGCAGACGGATCTGGCCGTGCAAACCTGGCAAAAGGCGCTCGACGAGTGGGGGCACGTGGTTCCGGCGGATTATGAACCGGCGAAGGTGAAGGCGCTGCGGAAGAAGCTGTCGCGGGCGCGGAAGCAATCGCGGCGGAAGAGCGCCACCGCCGCAGTGACGCCGCATTAACGCCCGGGCCGGAAACCTGCCTTGCGCCTCGCCGCTCTCGCCAAGATCAACCTGCAACTGACGGTGACGGGCACGCGTCCGGACGGTTACCACGAGCTTCGCACTGTTTTTCAATCCATTTCGCTTCACGACGACCTAATGATCGAGCGGTCGCGCCGGCCGGGAATCGAGCTTTCGATTTCCGGGGCCGAGCTCGATCCGGGCCCGAAAAATCTGGTTTGGCGGGCGCTTGATCTGCTGAGCCGGGAATTGCGACTTTCCGGGGGATGGCGGGCGCGGCTGGAAAAGCGGATTCCGATGGGAGCGGGGCTGGGCGGAGGATCGAGCGACGCGGCAACAGCACTGGTGGGCGGCGTGAGGCTGACGGGCAAGCGGATCGCGCCGGAACGACTCCTGGAAATGGCGGCATCGCTGGGCGCGGACGTGCCGTTTTTTCTGGTGGGTGGGCGGGCGCTCGGCGTGGGCCGGGGCGACGAAGTGTATCCGCTTGAGGAAGGGCGACGGCGGTGGGTTGTGGTGGTGCTGCCGAAGGAGATTCGCGTGGCGACTCCGGACGCGTACCGGTGGCTGGACGCCAAGTTGACAAAGGCCGCTTCGCCCCCTAAACTTTTCCTTTCCTGCGCCCGTAGCTGGAGCCTCGAGGACGCCGATCTCCTGAACGCCTTCGAAGCGGTGGTTTTCGACCGCTATCCGATCCTTCGAGAGATGAAACGGCGGCTGCTCCAAGCGGGAGCTGCGGGAGCTGCGCTGGCAGGCAGCGGTTCGGCGGTGTTTGGCCTGTTCCAGAACCCAGCGCATGCGCGCCGAGCCGCTCGGAAGTTCCAGGAAGCGCAAGTTTACGTGGCCCGCACCGTGACCCGGGGTGAATTCGGCCGCTGGGGGGCAAGGCGGCGCGAGGCCTGAGGAAATACCCTTGGCCGTAGATAAATTGAAAATTTTCAGTGGGCGCGCGAACCCGCGGCTCACCGAGGAGATCTGTGCAATCCTCGGTACGCCGGTGGGCCAGGTGGAATTGAGC
>JAKASX010000019.1 GCA_021818865.1 Acidobacteriota bacterium | reverse complement strand
CCGTTTCCGGCAGTCCCGGCCGCATAGGCAATCCGCGAACCGTCCGGCGACACGACCACTGCGGGGCCGGCGCCCGTGATGAGTTGCTGGCCGGAGGGAATGTCGAGACTCAGTTCAATCGGCGAGGGTTTGGCGGTCTGCCTGGAAGTCCTGAGGAGGATAGGCGCGATCACCGCTGCCGCAATCCCTAGGCCGGCTACGGCCCAGGGCAGCGCGCGGCGCCATGCCGGTATCGTCTTCGCTGCGATCGCAGGCGCCGCAAGCGAACCCGAATCCTCCGCCGCGCCCGCCTGCGCTTCCTCGATCGCGATGCGCGCCTCGCCGATGGCTTGTAGCCGCTGCTTCGCGTCTTTCTGCAAGCACCGCGCCAACGATTTCCGGATCGCCGCGGGCGTGCTCGCGGGTACCGGAGTCCAATCCGGCTCGGCGCGAATCACCGCCGCCAGTATGTCCGAAACCGTTTCGCCGCTAAACGCCGGCTTGCCCGTGAGCATTTCGTACACCACGCACCCGAACGCCCAGATGTCGGCTCGGCGATCGACCGCCTTGCCCTTCGCCTGTTCCGGCGCCATGTACGCCGCGGTACCCAATATGGTTCCCGCCTGCGTCGCCGAGTGCGTGAGTGTCGGCGAACTCGAAATGTCGCCCGCTGGAGTCTCGCCCTCGATGGCTTTCGCCAGCCCGAAATCCAGTATCTTCACCACGCCATCCGGCGTAATCTTCACATTCGCCGGTTTCAGGTCGCGATGGACGATCCCCCGTTCGTGCGCGTATTCGAGTCCTTCCGCGATCTGCTTTGCAATGGGCAATGCCTCATCGGCAGGCATCGCTCCCGCTGCGCCAGCCTGTGTAGCGCCGGCCTTTAGGCCGGCACCTCGCGGTCCCGCGCCACGCGTTCCCGGCTCGTCAATTCGCTCCGCCAGCGTCTGGCCTTCGACCAATTCCATGACGAGCGCATGCACGCCGCCCGAGTCTTCAAATCCAAAAATCGAAGCGATATTCGGATGATTCAGCGATGCCAGGACTTTCGCTTCGCGCTCGAACCGCGCCATGCGCTCGGAGTCGGCGGCGAATTCCGCGCGCAAAACTTTCAGCGCAACATCGCGCCCGAGCTTCGTATCCCGCGCGCGATACACCTCGCCCATCCCGCCCGCGCCTATCGCGCCGACGACCTCGTATACGCCCAGCCGTGCGCCTCTCCCCAGTGGCATAAGCGGCGCGATTATACCCCGCTTATGCCCTGCGTCGTATGAACGGCGCTACGTGAAGCTAACCTCGCAATGCCCGGGCGGTTGGCTGATCCGGAGTTGAGTGAGCCGGGCACTGTTTGTCGACTCAGCCCGTAGTAACGGGATCAGCATTCGCCAAAAAGTCGCGCACGCATCTGTGCGTTTAAGGGTAAGTCAGGCCCGCTGAGAATGTGATCGGGAACGCGTGTGGGATCCTCAACGATAAGCGGCATCGCTTTTGCTCGCAAGGCCGCTGATTCCGTTGAAGGGTTTTGAAACAGGGTTCGGAGCCATCCCTGAACGGTGTGGCATGCGTGAAAACACCGCTGATGCTCGTCGGCGTAGCGATGGCCCGCCGCTTCCCAATCGGAATTGCTCGTAAGTTCGTCGCGAAGCACGCGCGCGGCACGCAGGGCAAAGGAGAGCCCCTGGCCGAAGGTGGGATCACTGGTGGCAGCAGCATCGCCAACCAGCGCCACGCCATCGCGGTAAGGGTGTTCCACCCAGGAGTCGCTCACATCGAAACTGGCCAGTGGCCCGACGCTTTTCACCTCGGCGAGGTAATCGGCCAGCGGAGCATACGTTTTCGCGGACTCACTGACGAATAGGTCGAGCATGGATTCGCCCTGTAGACGGCAACCCGCGTTCTTCGGATAAACGAGGTAGGCTCGGAATCGGTCTCCCGCCTGAGGAAATAGACCGAACCAGGTGCCAAGCTCGGGGTTGAACACAGCGTAACAAGTCTCCGTCGACGCGTGTACGTCTGTCAGCAGCACGCCAGCCATGTAGCAGGCATTGATCTGTTCGCGGACCGGGAAGCCCGCCCATTTTCGCACTATGGAGCCGCGACCGTCGGCGGCAACCACCAGACGCGCCGGGACCCGCTCCTGGCTGTGCCCATCCACAACCACAGCAGGCTCGGCCCCACACTCGATGCGCTCTACGCTGACCCCGCGGCGTACTTCCGCTCCGGCGCCTTCCGCAGCCTCCAACAGGGTTTCCTGCATGACCTGGTGCTGGAAGGAGAGTAAAGGCAGTTGCTGTTGCGTTGTCGCTCGGAGGTCTCGTAACCCGGAGCCGCCCTCAACGTAAGGCACATCATGGGCGCACGTTTCCCTGAGCAGGCGGTAAGTTCCGAGTTCCTCAGCCTCAGCTACACCCCAAGGCACGACGGCCTCTCCGCGCACGCGGTCCTTGAATCGCTTCTCCCGCTCCAACACCAAAACCTTAGCGCCTCGCTCGGCCATCGCTTTGGCCAATGAGGACGCCGCAATCCCGCCTCCTACCGTAATAATGTCGTAGATTTGTGCCGCCATCTCGAGTTCCTTTTTCGGGGCGGCTAGCGCTTGGTCCAGCACCAGGCAACGATCCGCCAGCCAGTTGCGCCCTTTTGGAGAACGACGTTGAACATCGAGCCAATTTCCCGGACCGGTTTGCCTTTCAGCCTGTAGAAGTAGTTGGCAGGGACGACGACGTAGGCGCGACCGCCTGTGATGTCGATGTGGCGCACGGGTCCGAGGGTAACCTTGCCGTTGGTCACGCCGGTCTTGCGGGCGTTGGCGTCGTAGGCGTTCATCCACTCGAGGCAGGCGCCGGCGCCGTGCCATTCGTGGGGCGGAAATTCGTCGATGATGTAGGTTTTGTCCGCACAAGCGGTCGCGGCGGTTTTCTTGTCGCCCCGGTTGAAGGAATTCACAAATTGGCGGACGGTCGCCATCACGTCGGTCCTCGGCGAAGCGGCAGCGGGCATGGCTACCAGAGCGGCCACGGCAATTGCCATGCAGGTTCTGCGCATAGGCGCGTTCCCCTTTCGAAGTCGCTGAATGTAAACGACGGCCGGTTGCAACCTCACTCAGTTTGGGGCAGAGACTTCCAATTGCCTTCGAGGCCCAAAGACCACTGGCAACCCCCTCCAAGCATGCGAAAGACCACCGGCTACGTTGGCAGGCCCAACTTGCGAAGCAGCGCCTGGAAACGCGGTATCGGCCGCAGCCGCTTGAAAATCGGATCGCAGGCGAGAATGATCAGCAGCCCCAGCCTCTTCTCCTCGCCCCGTTCCAGCCACTCGATTGCTGTTTCCTCTTCGCCCAGCTCGCAGTGGAGCGCGCCCAAATAGTACGCGGCGGCAGGCGAGCTCGCGGCTTCTCCTTCGAGTTGCCCGCCTATCTCCATCGCCCGTTCCCTGTCACCCATTCGCGCATAGACAACGGCCATTGCTCCCACGCCGGCGAGTCTGCTCTCGCTCGGCGCGGAAATTTTCTTCATCGCCTCTATCGCTATTCTGCATTTCTCGGGAGTGGAAGCGCAGTACAGCAGGATGCGCAAGGTGTAGTAGTCGTTCGGGTGAAGGGCGAGCGTGGATTGGAGGTAGTCCCAGGCCTCCTCGTCTCTCTCAAGGCAATGCAGTGTCCAGCTGACGTGGGCTTGAAACAAGGGTGTAAGGGGATCCAACTCGACGGCTTTGCGGACCACCGGCAAGGCTTCCTCGGACCTCCGCGAGATGTTCAGGGCGATGCTCAGCCCATGGTGGGCAATGGCCAGGTCCGGATTGAGCCGGACGGCTTCTTCCGCTTCGCGAATGCTTTTCGGCAGGTCGTGCTCGGCTTGCGCCGCGTGTAAGGACAGCGCTACGTGCGCTTCCGCGATCGTGGGGTCTAACTGGATCGCCCGGGTCGCGGCCGCCTTGGCCTTGGGCCAAACCTCGATGGCTGGAAAAAATCCGTAAAACGCCATCAGCGAGAGCGAATAAGCAAGTCCGGCGTAGCTCGGTGCGTGACCGGGGTCGATGGCGATAGCCTGCTGAAACATTTCCAGGCTCTTGCGAAGCCCCTCCGGGGTCCACGCTCGGGCTTGATGGTTTGCCTGAAGGTACAGCCGGTAGGCCTCCGGGTTGACGACTGGACGTTTCGTTCCATGCGCAGGAAGAGAGGGCCGGCCGCCGAGGCGCTGTTCGAGGCGCGCGGTGATCTCGCGCGCGATTTCGTCTTGCACTTCGAGCAGGTCGGCCATTTTTCGATTGTAGTGGTCGCCCCACAGCTGGTCCTGCCGCGCCACGTCCACTAATTCCGCCTTCACGATGAGCGTGTCCTTGTGCTGCAAAACCCGGCCGCTGACTACGGCGCGCACGCCCAATTCGCTCGCAGCGGTGAACGCATCCACACCCTTGCCCTTGTACCGGAACACCACCCCGCGCGGCACCACGCGCACCTTGGGCAGGCGTGAGAGGTCGTTGATGATGGTTTCCGTGATGCCCTCGCTCAGGTAGTCGTTGGCGGGGTCGCCGCTGGCATTTTCAAACGGCAACACCGCCAGCGAATCGATCGTCTTGCTGGCTTTAGGCAGTCGCGCTTTTCCGGCAGGAGATACGTTCCGGGACTCCACAGCCGCGACGCGACCCGAGCCGGAATCGCGTTTAAGGCGCCTCAAATCCGAGCGCACGCCCGATGCGCTCTGATAGCGGAAATCAGGGTCCTTTTCGAGCAGCTTGCCGACGATCTCCTCGAACTTGGCCGGCAATTCGCGGTTCACTTTCCTCGCCGATGCTGGCTCTCGATTGAGAATGGCATCGAAGATGACGGCCGAGGTTTCGCCGCCAAAGGCCGGACGCCCCGTGGCCATTTCGTAAAGAACGGCGCCCAGACTGAAAAGATCGGTGCGCCCGTCAAGATCGGCCCCGCGCGCCTGCTCGGGTGACATATAAGCGATGGTCCCCAGCGCGGTCCCGGGGCTGGTGAGATGCGCGGGTTCGTCGCCCCGAGTCGCCAGAGTTTCCCCGGCGCCGGCCATCTTTTCGGCGGAAGCGACCTTCGCCAAACCGAAATCCAGAATTTTGGCGTGCCCGCGCTCCGTGACGAATATGTTTGTCGGCTTGATGTCGCGGTGAACGATTCCCTTTGAATGCGCAGCGTCCAGGCCATCGGACACCTCGATGGACAGGTCGATCAGCTTCTCGAATTCCAGCGGTTTGTTCCCGATGGACTGCTTCAGCGTCTGACCCTCCAGATATTCCATCGCGATGAAGGCTTTGCCATTTTCTTCACCGATGTCATAAATCGTGCAGATATTCGGATGATTCAGCGCGGAGGCGGCTTTGGCTTCGCGCCGGAATCGCTCGAGTGCCTGGCCGTCGCGAGCCAGTTCTTCGGGCAGGAATTTGAGAGCGACGAAGCGGTCGAGCCGGCTGTCCTGCGCTTTATACACCACGCCCATCCCGCCGCCACCCAGCCGTTCGAGGATGCGGTAATGGGAGATGGTCTTCCCCGTCAGTGACAACGAATCCCCCATGTTTCGCGAATACTATAGCGGGGCCAGAAGCAAGTCAACGAACGGCAGGATCACGAATGCCCAGATAGGCCCGCTCTTCGTTCCTGATTCCAGAATCAATTTCGATTCAAATTAGCAAGCCAATCCGTTTGAAGCAACAACGGCGTCTGTGCGTTGAGGTTGACGGGAACGGCCAGGACGATGTGCTTACCATCGTGCGTCATGTAAACTGGCGTACCAGCCTCTTCGGCGTAGGCGTAACCAGGAAGCACGGGTAGCGGACGGCCGCCGAATAGGACCTGGGGTTGGCCAAATTCGAGCTGTCCAGCGCTCGCGCGGACGTCAACCACGTTCAATTTGTCTTTCGGATCAATGAATGCCAGCTCGCTGCCGCCCTTCAACCATTCCGGAAGTTGGCCGCCGTTCGAGGACGCCTGGAACGTGCCGCCAGGACCCGGGTACGGATCTACGTAGATCTCATACCGGCCCGTTTCGTTCGAAGCGTAGGCGAGCCACTTTCCGTCCGGCGAGAAAGTGCCCTCAATCGCCCAGCCTGACGTAGCCACAAGGGGCAGAAGTCTTGGATGGTCGGCCAACAGCAGCCTCTTGAGCACCACGCCACTGGCCAATTCTTCAAATAAGACCAGGGATTTGCCATCAGGAGACCAGCTGTTAACCCCCAGCGAGACCGGTGCCGAATATACCCGCCGTGGAGGGGAAGACCCGTCCGATGGCTGAAGATAGATCTCTCTCCCATTGCCCGCATCGAAAGCCAGTCGCCTGCCGTTGGGCGACCACGCAGGCGGGCTTCCGCCGCCGAATTGCGAGCCGAAGGTAAGCCTCGTGCCTATCCCGCTCGATAAATCGTAGACCCACAAAGAGGCGGGAGAGCCCGAAGTGGCGACGCGTATCGCAACCCGCCGCCCATCAGGCGACAGCATAATTTCCGGGTCGAACGGCTTCTTCCCGGTCAGCATTTCGTAAAGCACGCAGCCGAACGCCCAGACGTCCGCCCGGCGATCCACCGGCCGCCCCTTTGCTTGCTCCGGCGACATATACGCGGCCGTGCCGAAGATGACGCCTGCTTGCGTCGCCATCCGGCTGATCGTAGGCGAGGTGGAAATGTTGCCCGCGCTTGTCTCGCCTTCGAGCGCCTTCGCCAGCCCGAAATCCAGGATTTTTACCGTACCCTCCGGCGTGATTTTCACATTCGCCGGTTTCAGATCGCGATGGACGACGCCTCGTTGTGCGCGTATTCCAGACCTTCAGCAATTTGTTCCGCGATCGGCAGCGCTTCATCGAGAGGAATCCCGCTGTCGTTTGTATGAGCGGGCTTGGAACCCGTCCCTGCAAGACCTGTGATCCTCTCCGCCAACGTCTGGCCCTCGACGAACTCCATTACGAGCGCCCGCACGTCGCCCGATTCGTCGAATCCGTGAATCGCGGCGATATTCGGATGATTCAGCGAAGCCAGGACTTTCGCCTCGCGTTCAAAACGCCCCATGCGCTCGGGATCTGCGGCGAATCCTTCAGGCAGGACTTTCAGCGCAACTTCGCGCCCGAGCTTCGTATCGCGCGCGCGATACACCTCACCCATCCCGCCCGCGCCAATTGCCGAGAGGATTTCATAGGGCCCCAGCCGCATTCCAGCCGCCAATGCCATTGGCGGGCGCATTATAGTAATCGGAACATATAGAAGCAATGAAGGTTGGGAACCTACCGGCGTCGCTTGCATTTTCACCGGCTGCGTCCTAATGTCCAACTGTAAGCGGGCAGTTCGTCAGTTTGCAGGACGGGCTTGATGAAAATTCCTCGCCGGCTTTCCGGCTCATTTTCCCCCTTCTTGTTTTTCGCTTTTTCCTTTGCGCTGCTGGTGCGAGCGCGGCAGCCACAGACCCCGGCAGGCGGAACAGGTTCCATCAAAGTCGTGGCCGATACGACGGTTCATCTGCTGGCGATCTCACCGAGCGGCTTGAAAACGGGTTTCGATCCGTCAAGCAATCAGGACGTCATCCAAATTCCCTCGAGCGACTACTACACGGGCGGCGGAGCTTCGACGCCCGCGGTCAAACGGCTCGATATCCCGTCGCCGGCCTCAGGCGAATACATTTTGGAGGCAATCGGCGCTCGGACCGGACCTTTCAAGTTGCAAGTGAGCGCCTACGACAGCCAGGGGAAGGAAAGCGGGGCATCGTTCGTGGGCGTGGCGACGCTCGGCGCGACGTTTTTTTACACCATCGATTATTCTCCTTCGCTCGGCGCGCAGGTGACCGCGCTCGCTCCGTTTTCCCGCTTACACGCCGATGTGAACGTCTATTCCGGCCAGCCGCCATCTTTTGACGTGAGCGCCGAAATTCGCCTGGGCGCCGGATCGACCGGATTCAATCCGCTCACGGACCGTGTGGCTTTACAATTGGCGTCGTACGCGGTGACGATCCCGCGCGGCTCGTTCACCGAGGACAAACAGGGAAACTACAATTTTCGCGGGGAAATCGAGGGCGTTCCGCTCGTCGTGCACATCGCGCCGGAACTGGCAGGCAAATTCGCGCTGCGATTCAAGGTGCAGGTGATTGACCTTACGGCGGCCATCAATCCGTTGCGAATGGTGGTGATGCTCGGCCGCAACGCCGGCGCAAAGTTCGTGAACGCCACGGTGCATTGAACCTGAGGCAGGGAAGAATCACCGCCGGGCGTCGGCCGCCCACCCTCTAATCGCTTTTGTTCAAGCTCCTTCTCGCTTCCATTTCCTTGGCGATGGCTGCCTGATCGGCGGCGGAGAGCACGAGCGAGGCAGCGTGAAACACGACGTTTTCCTCCGCGGCAATGTGCGTGCGATACATCGCGCCCAGTTGGGAAACGGCCTCGCGGAAATTCCGCACTGCTTCCGCGGACAATTCACGCCCTGAAAGACAAATTTGGCCGAGCCGGTCGATTTCGGCGTGCAAAGGCTCGGCCCACCGATGCTCCCGTTCGAGCGTTTCCAATTTCTCGACCGCCTGCTGCGCTTGCGGGTCGCGAATTCGGCGCAAGCGCGGAAAAAGTGATTCCTCTTCATCGGCATTGTGTTTCGGCGCCGATTCCCGGAAGTAGCGTAGGGCGGCGTCGAGCGATTTCCGCTCGCCTTCGGCAAGCGGCCGATCCAGCGCCTTGGCTACGGCTTCCAGCGCGCCGAGGAACATCTCGATTCGGCGATGGCAATCCGAGAGAAAGCCGGTGGGATTCGAGAATCCATGCGAACTCGCGCCAATCCGTACGGCCATGTCGACCTCCCCTGCTGCTCCTAGTCTCCCAGAAAGCTGGCTCGTCTTCTGTAATCAAAGTCACCTTTCCATTTGCGGCACGCTCTCGCCGTTTCCTGTAGAATCTTGCCGGGAAAATTGACTCGGCGAATGCGGAAGTTCGGTTCCAGGAAAGGATGTCCATGATGAATCGGCGATACGCCCTGATTTCGTTTTCGTTCTTGTTACTTGTAAGCCTGCCGCTGGCATTGCGCGCCCAGCCGGTCGATGGCCCGCGCAGCCGGGACGTGGTTTCGCACGGGAGCGTGACCATCGGTGGAACGCCCATCGCCTACACCGCCCACGCCGGCACGCTCATCCTGCGCGACGCCAGCGAACGGCCGATTGCCAGCATCTTCTACGTCGCGTACTGGAAAGACGCCGTCAAAAGCGAGTCGGAGCGTCCCATCACGTTTGCCTACAACGGAGGACCCGGCTCGTCTTCCGTTTGGCTGCACATGGGCGGAATCGGCCCGCGGCGCGTGGTAGTTCCCTCGGACGCAAAAAGCGTGCCGCCTGCGCCCTACAGCATCGTCAACAATCCCGATTGCATCTTGGATCGCACCGATATCGTCTTTATCGATCCAGTGGGAACGGGATTCAGCCATCCGCTGGGGAAAGCGACGGGAAAACAATTCTGGGGCGTGGACGAAGACGTGCGCTCGGTCGGCCAGTTCATCGAGCAGTACGTCACCAAATTTCACCGCTGGAATTCGCCGAAATTCATCCTGGGCGAAAGCTACGGAACGTTCCGCTCCGCCGCGCTGGCGAACTACCTGCAAAACCAGGGCATGCAGCTCAACGGCGTGATCCTGCTCTCTTCCGTTCTCAATTTCGAGGCGTCATCCTTCCAGCCGGGCAACGATCTGCCCT
Source organism: Acidobacteriota bacterium (assembly GCA_021818865.1). Lineage (GTDB taxonomy): Bacteria > Acidobacteriota > Terriglobia > Acidiferrales > UBA7541 > JAKASX01. The sequence goes on along the minus strand of JAKASX010000019.1, from coordinate 35,445 downwards.
ACGTTCTTTTCCTGCCTTCCTACGCCGCGATCGCTTGGTACCACCACGCGCTTTCGCCCGAGCCGAAAAACCTGCCCGCGTTCCTCGCTCAAGTGGAAAAATTCGCCGACCAGCAATACAGCGTGGCGCTGCTCGCGGGCGACCGTCTGGGTGCGCAGGAAAAAAGCCAATTGGCGGCGCAACTGGCCGCATACACCGGGCTGAGTGCGGATTTCTGGAGGAAAGCGAATCTGCGGGTGAACGCCGACGAATTCGAAAAGGAACTCCTGGCGAGCCGCGGCCTCGAAACCGGGCGGCTGGACGCGCGCTACGCGAATTACGCGGTGAATCGAATCTCGTCCGTGCGCGACTACGCGGTGATGTCGACCGCGATTCGCGGCGCGTTCACCGCGGCCATCCAGCAATATTTCTACAAGGACCTGCATTACGCCAGCCGGCGCCCCTACCTGATTCTGAATCCCGAAGTCAGCCGCAATTGGGATTGGAAGCACCGGTCGCCATTTCAGAATTTCGGCGCGCGCCCCGGATTCACAAACGTAGTCCCCGATTTGCGCCGCGCGATGATCACGAATCCGCATCTGCAGTTGATGGTGAATGAAGGATATTTCGACCTGGGCACGCCGTTCTTCGCCACCGAATACACGTTGGCGCAGCTCGAATTGCCGGCGGCGCTGCGCGCCCACGTTCACGTCCATCACTACTTCGTGGGCCACATGCTGTATCTGAATGCGGAATCCCTCGACGCGCTGCACCGCAATCTGGATGAGTTTTACGCATCGGCAACGGCCCCGGCCGGCCGCTGACCGCCTCTGGCGTATACTCTCCGTCGTTGGCACGTGAATTCCGCGAGGGGTGAATATCGACGTGACTCGCCCGCTTCCTAACATCCGCCATCTTTCTTGCCTTTTTCTGCTGCCCTTGCTCGCAATTATTTCCGCGCCGCGGCCTGGCTTGGCTCAGCCCTATAGCCCCAGCTTCTACGCTGGCATGCGTTGGCGGCTGATCGGGCCGTACCGCGCGGGGCGCGTGACCGCCGTGGCCGGAATCGCCGGGAATCCCGCCGTGTATTACATGGGCACGCCGGGCGGCGGCGTTTGGGAGACCACCGACGGTGGCACCGTCTGGAAACCGATTTTCGACGCCGAGCACGTAGCTCCGATTGGCGCGCTCGCCGTCGCGCCTTCCGATCCGTCGGTCATTTACGTCGGCACGGGCGATTTGCCCAACCAGGCGCTGGGCCAGGGCGTTTTCAAGTCGACCGATGGCGGCAAGACGTGGACGCATATCGGTCTTGCCAACGCCGGTTTCATCAACGCGCTCGTTATCGACCCGCGCAATCCCGACGTGGTGCTCGCGGGCGCGATGAACGGAATCAAACCGGGCGCGGCGGGCGGCGTGTGGCGCACGACGAACGGCGGGAAAACGTGGCGGCACGTTCTCTTCAAGGACGACGACACGGGCGTGGCCGATTTGGAGCTCGATCCGAACCATCCGAGTGTGCTTTACGCGGCGCTGTGGCGCACGGAATTCCGGCGCGGACGCGGACCCGAGCACGGCCCCGATGCGTGGATTTACAAGACCACCGATGGCGGCGCGTCCTGGCAAATGCTTTCCGCCCAGGGATTGCCGAAACGCCCGTGGGGCAGAACGGGCATCGCCGTCGCTCCGGGCACCAGCGGCCGGCGCGTCTACGCGATTTTGTCGGAGGGATTGTTCCGTTCGGACGACGCCGGCCAAAGCTGGCGGCGAATCACCCGCGATCCCCGCGTGACCGGCAGCGGATATTTCAGCCGCGTCTATGTGGACCCGCGGAATGCGGACGTCGTCTACGTGATGCAGACGTCGGTCTATCGCTCGACCGACGGCGGCGTGGAATTTCACGCGCTCAAAGGGTCGCCTGGCGGCGACGATTACCACGTGATGTGGATCGATCCGAAAAATCCCCATCGCATGATTCTGGGCGTGGATCAGGGCGCGACGATCAGCCTGGATAACGGAAAAACGTGGACGCCCTGGTACAACCAGCCCACCGGCCAGTTCTACCACGTGACCACGGGAGGAGGATTCCCCTATTTCGTTTACGGCGAACAGCAGGACAGCGGTTCGGCCGCCGTGCCCAGCCGCAGCGATTACGGCGAAATCCGTTACCGGGACTGGTTTTCACCGGGCGGCTACGAATTCGGCTACATTGCCGCCGATCCTCTCCATCCAAACATCAATTACGCGGGTGGCGAGGGCGGCGACGTCGTTCGCTTCGACCGGCGAACCGGCGAATTGACCTACGTCTTCATCCATGGGCCCCAAATCCGCACTTCGAACAACGCGCCAATGGAGTTTTCGCCGCTCGATCCTCATGCGCTCTATTTCGGCGCGCAATACGTCTTCAAAACCACCGACGGCGGCGTGAATTGGAAGCGCATCAGCGCCGATTTGACCGTGCGGCCGGGCGAAAAACATCCTCCGCAGGGATTCGCGGCGCGATTCACCCGCGTGATCACCACTCTTGCTCTTTCGCCAGTTGCGAAAGGCGAAATCTGGGTGGGCACCGGCGACGGCTTGATCGAATTGACCCGAAATGACGGCGCGTCCTGGCAAAGCGTCACGCCGCCGGGCTTTGGCCCGCGCACGCTCGTCAGCATTATCGAGCCTTCGCCCTTCGACGCCGCGGTTGCCTACGCCGCCGTGGACCAGTTCCAGGATTCGCATCCATATTTCTACCGCACCACCGATTTCGGCAAATCGTGGCGCGAAATCGACGCCGGTTTGCCCTCCTTCGGCGCTGCCCAGGTCGTTCGCGCCGATCCCGCGCGCCGCGGGCTGCTCTATGCCGGCACGGACACCGGCGTTTTCGTGTCGTTCGACGACGGCGCCAACTGGCAATCGCTTCAGCTCAATCTGCCGACGGCATCCGTGCGCGACCTGGCCGTTCACGGCAACGACCTTGTCGCCGCGACGTTCGGCCGCGCGTTCTGGATTCTCGATGATCTGACGCCGCTACGGCAGATCGCCGCCGCTGCGCGAAGCCTCGAAACTTCCGGCGTCTATTTCTACCAGCCGGAAACCGCCATCCGCATCCGCTGGGATCGCAACAACGATACCCCGCTTCCGCCGGAAGTGCCGGCCGGGGAAAATCCTCCCGACGGCGCGATCCTCGATTACGACCTCGCCTCCGCGCCCACCGCTCCCATTTCGCTCGCCATCTACGACGCTGCGGGAAAGCTCGTTCGCCGATTTTCCAGCGTTTCCACGCCGCCCGATGCGACCCCGGCCAACGTGCCCAGCTACTGGTTTGCGCCGCCCGAAGCGCTGCCGGCAAAACCGGGCATGAACCGTTTCGTTTGGAATCTGCGCTACGAGCACCCGGATACGCTGCCGTCGGTGCTTTCCCCCAAGGAAGGGAATTACATCGTCTATTCCGACGTGAATCACGTGATCTTGGGCAAAACGCCGCGGCACTATCCCTTCGGTGCTCGCGTGCTGCCCGGAAAATATGATCTCGCGCTGACCGTGGCCGGCAAAACGTATCGCCGTTCGCTTATCGTGAAAATGGATCCGCGCATCCAAGCGACTCCGGCGGCGCTTGCAGCGCAATTCGCGCTCGAACGCGCCATCGCGCAGGCTATGGCCGCAAGCGCGACAGGCTACCGCGCGGCTGTGCGATTGCAAGACGAACTGGCCAGCCGCCGCAAGGATTTCTCTGCGCACCCGGGAGCCAGGCAGCCGAGCGAACAGGCGAAACGCCTGGACGGCAAGCTCGATGAGCTCGAGTTGGGCTCCTTCGCCCGGCCCGGCTTCGGCCAAGTGAATCACGAACTGGCCGATCTGGTGGATCTGATCCAGACCGGTGATGGCAGACCGACTCCCTCGGCCTACGCGACGGTCCGGCTCGCCTGCGGCATGCTGAAAAAAGATGTCGTGTCCTGGCAACAGCTGTTGACGCAGGATCTGCCTGCGACGAACCGCCAGTTCGCCAACGCTGGAATTGCACCGCTCGCCGCGCCAAAAAATTTGCCTGCGGAAAGTTGCGGCGCCTTCGGCGGCTCGAAGAAATAAGCCCCAAAGAAATCGAAGCGAGCGGCGAAGTTTTTCATTTCGACGCCGGCGAAACTCGAGATGGCGCGTGCCGTGGGCAGCGCCAGACTGAAACGACAATTCCCGCTCTGAAACACCCTGCTGGCAAATCCCGACTCAGTCAGCCTGTATCTGATTGATACAGATAAACTTACTTTCCCTCGTTGGCATTCCCCGTGCTACAGACATGCCCGGAGAGAGCCATGTACTACAGCTACTCGAGGCCTGTTCGTGTCCTTCGCTTGAGCCGGGCAATGCAAACGGCTCTGGAGATCGCGATTGCAGTGAGTTCGGCTCTGTTAATGAGCTATCTGATCATCCGTGGGGCGTTCTAGGGCAAGACGCGACCCACGAGGCAGGCGGGACACCACGTTGAGCTTTGCCAGCACCAAAAGTGCGGGTGCCGTTACACGGACCGCCGAGTCGGAACTCGATACCGTCCTCGGCCTTTCTGAAAATGCTTTCGTCGTTTACGACCGTGCCGGTACGATCCGTCTGGTCAACGAAAGGCTGCGCAATCTGCTCGAATTGAGCGACGCCGAATGGGGCGATTTACGCGACTTCTCGTCTTTGGCGCGGATACTCACCACGCGCCTGGCCCATCCCCAAGACCGTCTCGACCCTCCTTGGATGTTGTGGAAAGCGGAGAGTGGGGTTGGCCGCGAGCAGATCGCTCTGGCCGCGCGCGGGCGGATGCTCGAACGGATCGCCCGGCCGGTCTACAACGCCTCGGGCGGCAAGGCGGGGTGGGTGGAACGCTACCGCGATGCGAGCGCCGAACGTGAACTGCCGGCCAGACTCCTGCAAACCGACAAACTGGCCGCGATGGGGCAACTCGTCGCGGGGATCGCGCACGAACTGAATAACCCGCTCACCACGCTGATGGGATACGGGCATTTGTTGCTCGACCGGCCTCTCGATCCGAAATCGCTGGCCGACGTGCACCGCATCTGCGAGGAAACCGAGCGCGCGGCGCGGATCGTTCGCAGCCTGCTGATGCTGGCTCGCGAAGCGAAGCCCGAGCGCATTCCCGTCCAATTGAACGAAATAATCGAGCGTACCCTCTGGCTGTGCACCTACGATTTTCGGCGGGCGGGCATTAGCCCCGAGGTGGACCTCGATCCCGAATTGCCGCTCGCGTTGGCGAATCCGGTGCAATTGCAGCAGATCGTGCTCAACCTTCTGGTGAACGCGCAGCAGGCGATCGCCGAATCGTCGCGGCCGGGCCGGATCGTTCTGCGCACGCGCCACGGCGCGGATCGCGTCTGTTTGCACGTCGAGGACAACGGTCCCGGCATTCCCGCCGAACTCCAATCGCGCATTTTCGAGCCGTTTTTCACGACGAAGCCGATGGGCGTGGGCACCGGTCTCGGGCTTTCCATCGTCATCGGAATCTTGCGCGAGCATGGCGGAGACATTCAGGTGGCGAGCGTGCCGGGGTCGGGCGCCGCGTTCACGGTCACGCTCCCAATCGCGCCTGCGAAACCCGAATCTTTGCGGGCGCGCGAGGAATCGCCGCGCGTGTCTTCGCCAAGCAGGATTCTGGTGGCGGAAGACGAACCCGGTGTCGCCCAATTGATTGCCGACGTCCTCGTGGCCGATGGCCACCGCGTGGAACTGGTGGCGAGCGGGGAAGAGGCACTCGACCGCGTGAAACGGAATCCATACGACCTCGTGATTTGCGATTGGCGGCTGCGCGATCTGCGCGGGACGGAATTGCTGATCGCCCTCGAGGCTGCAAACGGCGGCGCAAGCAGTCAACTGCTGGTAATGACTTCCGATCCTTCCCTTTGCGCCACGCCGCTCGTTCGCAACAAAAATCTCTCGTTCCTCGCCAAACCTTTCCTGCTGCCCGAATTGAAAGGAATGATTGCCCGCCTGCTCGCGAAACGAACGCACCGGAGCGCCGATTCCGCCGCGGCCTCGGTCGCCGCCAATGGCGATTAGAGGGACCTTCCCAAAATGCGGAGCGGTGATTTTCGTCGCAGCCCAGCGTCCCCTGTCATGCGGAGCGAAGCGAAGCATCCCGATCTGTTGGAGGCAACCTGGCCAAGCTTGCGGATCGTCGGGTCGCGCGTCCGGCGCATCGGCCCGCCCGGCTTCGGAGAGGCCTCGGCTGGGGACGCGTCATGACCGGCTGGCTGCTTGCCATCACGCGCGACGCCGAGCTGATCCGCGGATTGCGCTCGCTCGCCATGCGCGACGCCCGCGGCTGCCAGATCTGGCCCGCGGAATCGGTCGATCGCGCCCGCGCCTAGCTCGGCCAGCGCCAGCAGTTCCCCTTGCTCATCCTGCTCGACGAGCCGTTTCTTGATGGCGCCTCGCTCGCCGCTCTCACCGAGGAATTTTCCTGGTGCGGTCCCGTGGTGGGCATCGGCAATCGCGAAGGAGCGTTTCGCATCGCTCCTCTGGTCGCTGCCGGCCGCGCCGATTTCGTGTATCGCGACGCCTCGTTCCTGCCGCTCGCCCTCGCTCTCGTCGAGCGCGCGCTCGGTTGCGAGCAGGAAATTGACCGCCGAATTGAGGAAGCCGATGCCGCGGCGGCCCGCGCTCCCGAATGCAACTGGCTGCCCGATCCCGACGGCTTCCCGGAGGAAGCGCTTCGCCTGCTCGGCGCCATTCTGGAAAATCTGGAAATCGTTTTGTCCGAACCCGAACGAATTCCCGCTGCCGCGCGCCGCCTGGGCCGCGCCGCCGATCTCGCATTCGATTTGAAGACCGGCCTTCGCCTGCTCGCCGGCCGCTCTCCCTCCGAAACCAGGAACTGACCCCGGCGCTCCTTCATCGCCAGCGGCAAGCGCGGCTGCCGAAACGAATCCATCAAGCCGGGTGGCGCGGGCTTCCAGCCTGCGGGCGGCGGCCAACCGGCGTTTTGTCCGTGGTTTCAAGGGCGCCCATGCCCGGCTTGCGAGCGTGGCGCCTTCGCTCGTGCGCCCATGCCCGGCTTGCGAGCGTGGCGCCTTCGCTCGTGCTCCCACGCCGGCCCATGCAGCCGTTCGCGGCTCACTTTGCACTTCCGGGTGCCGCTCGATAAGAACGAAGGCGTTGTCAAGAGACACGTGTGTGCCGCGGTGTTTTCGAGCACCGCTGGGAAGTCGGAGCAGGCGGAGGACCGAAGCTCTGAATCTCTCGGCGTCGAATCAAATCCGGCGGTCATCCCGCCAGCCATCGATACGGCCTGGACTGCGGCCATGATTCTTCTATGCGAATCCCGGCTTGTCACCGGGACGAGAGCGCCCAATCAACTCTCCGGTCTAGCTTTCGCCGACCAGCGGCACCCGCGAACTGCTCTCGACACGAACGACCTCTGGATAGCCGGTGTTCGTCTTCAGCATCCAGTAGAGCCGAACCGCCAACTTCCGCGCCGCCGCCACCTTGGCCACTGCTTTGGCCTTTCGCTGGCAGCGGTGCAAATATTCGCTTCTCATCTGCGGATCCGAGCGCACGGCAATCTGCGCCGCTTCCACCAACAGCATCCGCATAAAACGATTCCCCTGTTTGCTGATCGAGCCCAGCCGCTGTTTCCCGCCCGAACTGTACTCCCGCGGGATCAGCCCCAGATAGCTGGCCACCTGCTTGCCGCGCGGGAAGCGCCGCACATCGCCCAGGGTCAGCACAAACGCCAGCAACGTGATCGGTCCCACACCCGGCTGTGTCATCAACTCCTTGCGCCGTCCGCAAAGGGTGCGGATGTTGGCTCTCGAGGTCCTCGCTATCGGCTTCCGTTTTCGGAACGTTGTAGCGCCATCATCTGCGTCCTTCGCATCTGCGCTTTTTGCACCTGCGTTTTTAGCACCCGCGCTTTTTGCGCCCCGATGCCCTTTATCGGGGCCGTGCCCTCTATCGGGGTCGCGCCTTCCATCGGGACTGTGCCCCTGCGTATTTCCTCGCGAGCGCAAGACGCGCCACCGATCACCCTCAACGAGAAGTCCCGATGCATCCCAATCGGGAAGGCGGGCTTGTCGCGCCGTAGCTTCAGCGTAGGCGGGCCACCGCCACCGAACCTAGTCATCCCGAGCCCCGCTTGTGGAAACCCTGGTAGGGGCACGCTGCCGCGTGCCCAGCCCCTAAAAAGTGTACTGCCGGTCCCCGCGCCCGCAGCACCGCCTTAAGTTCCCGGCACGGAAAGAACCGAAAATCCCCACCTTCGCCCGCGCGGCGAACGAAGACCGCCCAACCCGCGAGAATCTCACCGCCGTCGCTCGCTCCGAGTCATCATCCCAACGCACACGCCGTGAAAAACGAACCGGCCAAACCGCAGTCACCCGCTCGGTGCTTGCGGGGGCCGGAGCGGAACCCGTCCCGAAGAAATCGGGAGCTCCGACATTAAAAGCCGTGATAGCAAGGGGCTTTAGCCCCTGAAGCCCGGCCCTCCTTCGCCCAGCCCTCCGCCATCAAGCCTGGTCATCCCGAGCCACGCCTGTGGCGACGGCCAGAGGAAGTCCCGACGCTTCCCAGTCGGGAGGGATCTGCTTTCCCCACGCCTCACTCCCCGTGCCGCCCGCTCCAAGCCATCACCCCAACGCGCATGCGCCATCAAAAAATGAACCGGCTAAACCTTAGCCGCCCGCCATTCGTGAAGGCCGGAACATGAATCCCACGCTCAGGGCCGATATACATGCTGATTGTGCCAATCGAGTTGCGCCTTCGACGGCCATAGGGCGGACGATTCGGGAAGAAGAATCTTCTTCCCTTGTAGCGCGTAGTATTCCTTCCCATTGTCGAATTCTTCCTTGATCTTGTGGCTGACTTCGAGATGAAAATCCGGCGTCACTGTCAAATAGCCAAGATCAAACAGCGTGTGGACATCCTGCCTGAGCAATAGCCCGTTGCTAGGGCTGTGGCTACCCTGCGCGGCGACCGGCCTGATGTGCGCCGCGTCCAGAACGTGGAGCACATGGGAATTCGTAACCGCGCACCGGCGTTTGTAGATGTCCGTGACAATAGCCCTGAATGAGCCCTGCCCCAAGCGGGGCACAATCACCTGAGGCTGGCCAAACTGCACGCCCTTCACCATCTCCGGCTCGGGAAGCAGTGCTCCCTTTGCCTTGAGACGGAGCTCTACTTCATTCCACATTCGCCATCCGGTCCCGTCCTCGGTCGTATAACCTTTGCCGCGTACGATCTCTCTGCTCCAGTCCGAAGCGGGAACCCACTCATCACGGCCGAAGAAAAACGGGCCCTCCAAGAGGATGCAGCCGACCAGATAATCTGATGTCTCGCCGGCCGCGATGCGTCTGTATCGCTCAATCCTACGCCGCATTTCTGCTTCGGTCGCCGCCCCGTTCTTCGTACCAAATGCTGCCCACGCGAAGCTCACGGGGAACACGGCGTAGTGGCCGAAAAAGCCGCCCCCGACGATGTAGTTGTGGGGGCTGTGCAGCTTAAAAAGAAGGGGCTCTCCCGGCGAGAGGGCGTGGAACGACCCGGACGCGCTGGGTTGCCAGAAATTCACTTCGTCAGGGCGCAGTTCTGACAGGTAGTTGAACCAGTCCGAGTCCGTGATGGCTACGTAAAGCCTCAATTATCGTGGCCTTCACTCAAGATGCGCGACACCCTAACATGTCCGAGGCGCGAACAATCCGACGCGGCGAACCAAGGAATCATTCCTGCTCAAAGATGCTCTCGATCTGATCCTCAAAGATTTCGACGGGCCGGCGTTTTACGCCAAGTCCCTTTTCCACCATCAGCCGCACGATGCTGTCGCCGTTTAGCAACACAATCGGCACCGCGCCCTTTTTGATGGATGCGTCGCGGGCCGGGCCGGAAAAATCGGACGTTGTGAAAAAGATGCCCTGTTGGAACTCACCGGAAATCGCCCCTCGGAACTTATCGATCTCCGGGCGACCCACCATCCCCTGCCAACGCTTGCATTGGAATGCCACGTCCATCGTGGCCAGGCCAACCCGGAGCTTCCCGCTCCCATCAATCCCGCCGTCACCCGCCTTGCCAGTGACATGCATCTCACTAAAACCGTACGCCTCGAGCAAGGCGTTGGCGAAGCGCTCGAATTGCTGGGGCGTTAGGTCCTGAAGCTTTTGAAGCACCTTATCATGAAACGCGGCCGAGTATTCTTCGGCCAGCTCTTCGAGGTTAAACGACGTGGCCGGAGCGGGAGCACTCCGCTCTTTCTCCACAGCACCGAGCCTGGCGCGCCCCTTCTCCGTGATTGCCCAGACCCCGTGCCCCGCGCTCTCCACTTCGCCCCGGGAAATCAAGTGCTGCCGGACCCACTGAATGCGGTTGGCCCACTTGTTTCCGCCGCTCACCAGGGTCTCGGCAACGTCGGCATCCGTCACACTCGGAAAGAACTGACGAACGCGTGGATAGATGTCCCGAGGAACTCCGCGTCCCCCCATCTCCGCGAGGGTCCTTAACAGCGGAATTTCAATGTCGCTCTGCTTTGGCAACATGCGTGGCGAAAACTATCACGGACACGCCGCGAATGACAAGAGGACGGTGCCGCAGTCGCGCAGCCATCCCGCCCAGAACGCTTAAAGCCTTATCAGTCACGACCCGCACTGCCTTCACCGATTGACGCCTGCACTAGCCCAGAGTAGGCTTCCTCGCAGGAGTGTCCAGATGGCTGACTCACAACTCTTGTTCTTGGCTTCACGCAAATTCGATTCAGACAAGGCGATTCGTGGAGCGTTGTTGCTGACAGATATCGATACGAAGCCACTTGAGTTCCGCTGCACCAACCCAATTCGCCCCACGAGTTTGCAGACGGTGCTCTATGGCACAATGCTGCAGCGCCACGTCATGGTCGAACTTATCGGCGTTCCGCTCTTCAACTCGCTTAAACAGCCGCCGTCTGTGGTTCTCGTCGAAGACCCAGACCTTTTGTGGCTCCGTGCGAAGGCTAGCGTGCCCATCCTGCAAGTGACAAAAGAAAGCGGTCTCGATTTCTCCTCTTCTGATTCTGACGAGAAGCGCACGACATTGCTATCGTCAAACTCAGGCCAGTTCGAGCCAGTGGTGCTCGTGGCTCATAGAGATTTTGGGGACGATATTGGAGCCTCGGTCCCCCTTCTGACGCAGGTATTTAACCGCTTTGACCTTCTAGAACCGTTTCACCGCGTGCTCACCGCTCTGGAGCAAGTCCACCAACAGAAGATTGGTGAAGCAAAGTGAATCTTGTTCGTCGCCTAGCAAGGCTGATAGCCCCGCTGCCCGCATCTGTCGCCCATCCAGTCTCGGTCGCGTTTCCTCCCGTTCACGTTGAATACCCGCCTTTCGCTCCGGTCACGCGCGCAGGCGTCTACAGGATTACGAATGCCACGCTCTCTCAGAGCACGACGGTGTCGGCTGATTTGGTGTTTTCGATTGTTGGAACGTCGCTGCTTTCGCCATTCACGACATTAACCTCCCATGCCTTCGCTCCCGAACTCCCTGACCTATCGAAAACGTGGGTATCTGGAAACCTGTTCGAGCCGCTGGACACAGCGGGCCTTGTCGGCGTGGACTACACGGCCCGCAACAGAAAGGGTCCGTCAGCATCGACTCCCAAGTCAGTTGACCAGAATGGATTTGCTAAAGCGTACTCGCGGACGAAGAACGCGTACGGCCTCTCGACGCAGACAATCACCAGCTTGTCGATCTGGGACTTGATTTACCCGACACTCCAGCCCCCCATTGCAGTTGAATTCTCACCCGACGTCGACGTGTTGAACCACCTGCGCCCCTACCAGCAAGTTGGCGTGAAGTTCCTCGTCGAGCACAACTCCGCCCTTCTGGGCGATGAAATGGGAACGGGCAAGACGGTCATAACCGTCGTTGCCTTGAGAGTTTTGTTTCAAACTGGTGCCACCACAAAGGCGTTGATTGTGTGTCCGGTTAGTGTCCTGAAGGTTTGGCAGGACCACCTGCAAAGATGGGCCCCCGAATTGAGTTTTACGGTCGTTCGCGGAACCAGAGACGAAAGGCAGCTAGATTGGAAGTTTCCAGCCCACGTATACGTGGCGGCCTACGACACGCTGTCATCCGACTTTCTCACCGTCGTTAAGAAAAAGGCCGAGATCAAGTGCAAGGCATGCCAGCGGACCTCTTCCTTCGGTAATAAAGTCCATCTTACGGACGAGCAGACACCACGATTCATTTGTCCATATTGCCAAACACCATTCGAGGAACTGCCTACATCGGAGGCGCTTGTTGATGATTCCGTGATTGGTAGTTTCGATGCCGTTATATTGGATGAAGCGCAATACATCAAAAATCCTGATACCAGCCGTAGCCGAGCAGTGAAACGGCCATCGCCTACATTCCGCTGGGCATTGACGGGCACCCCAGTTGAGACAAAGGTCGAAGACCTCGCCGGAATCTTTAGCTTCGTTAAACCCAAATACATGCACTACAACGTCTCTGCCGGTGAAGCGAAACGCTTGATGCAACCATACTTCCTTCGCCGCATGAAGAAGGACGTCCTTCAAGACCTCCCGCCGAAGATCAAGCAAGAGTGCTGGATGGAACTGGATGCGGACCAGCGAGCGGAATATGAGCGCGTTTTACAGGGGGGTGCACGCGAACTGACGGAGTTGGGGGAGCAAGTTACAAAAACTCACATCTTCGCCGTGATCACCAAGCTAAAGCGTGTATGCAATTTCGCATCTGACAAGACCTCAAGTCCCAAATCGGAAGCGCTTCTAGAATTTCTCAAGACGATTAAGGACAACGGGCACAAAGCGTTGGTCTTTACGCAGTGGGTTGATGAATATGGCGTGGCAAGACTCGTGCCTTTGCTAAAGCCATTCGGCGTTGCGGTGCTCAAGGGCGGTCTGAGCGATGCCGCACGGGAAAAGGAGATCAGTAGATTCCGGTCGGATAGCGGCACGAGCGTTCTTTTGGCAACGTTAAAGACCGGCGGACTCGGACTGACGCTGACTGAGGCGAATTACGTTTTCCATTTCGATCACTGGTGGAATCCGGCAACGATGTGGCAGGCCGAAGATCGTACTCACCGGCATGGTCAGCAGCGTGGCGTCAACGTCTACAGTTTCTGGACGCAGAACACGATTGAGCAAAGGATTCATCAAAAGCTAAAAGAACGCGGCCTAGTGTTCGATGACGTGGTGAACTCCCTCTCAGAAACAGATATCGAGCGGTCTATCAGCACTGACGAATGGTTGGAAATGCTTGGCGTCCCCCGCCGCAGAGCCACGCGTGTGCACTAGTTAGCAACACGATGTCGGGAGACGGCCAGCCGCTGGAGACAACGCGCGGGGACACGTCCCAACGTCGCGACAGGCAGAGATCGTCCCTCAGCGCACCGGCCGACCCAATGGAATGGACCCATCCCAGCCCCGGCCGCAAGCAGTAAGCTTCGTCGCACCCCGGGGCGGGACATCCATGAAGACAGCCACGATTGGTCTGGACCCTGCCAAGAATGCTTCTCAGGTTCACGGGGCGGATGTGGAAGGTCGCGCCGTTCTGCGGAAACGATTGCGACGCAATCAGGTGGCGGGGTTCCATGCAAACCTGCCGCCGCGCCTCCTATGCGAAGCGTGGGCGCACACCGGAAAACCGAAGTCTGCGCAGAAGAACAAGGTCATGGCCGACGCAATGAAGCTCCTCTTCGCCCCCTCAATACAGACGGGCGAGCGAAGGCTGATCCTCGCCCCCGCCGACGAAGAGGCCGCCGGTCACTTCAAGGGCGATAGCCGGACGACCCAGGTACTCAGGGCCCACACCATAGAGATCCATGTCGCCGCCCTCGCCAGCGAGGCAAAAGACTCCGGCCGCACAAAAGCGCCAGTACCGATGAGCGCAAGCCAGTTCCGATCTCGAGCTCGCTGCCGGATAACAGGCATGTTCGGATCGCCGCAACTCCCCCTCGCCTCCTTACGTAGACCCACCCCTCGCGCTCGCATTCGCATCGCGCGAAAATGCCGTTGCGTCCGGGAAAAACCGCGGCTTTTATCCGCACGCAGAAGGAAGCATCACATGCCGGGGAGCAGTTGGAGAAGCAAACTCATGGTCCGAACTTCCGTCGCCATTCCATTCGAGTCCACGGCAGCGGCAACGCCCCAGGGTGACCTACCCAAATCCGCTCGATCAACAAATCCCCAATACCAACGCGGCGTTCGAGCGATTCGGGAAGAAACAGAACACTACTCTCGTGACGCCCTCCATCGCCCACGCAACAGCTCGTATTCCATTGAAAATACTGGGCTCCCAAGAGAAAGAAACCCATTCCCCGAGGTTCCGCGAGTGTCACCCTCCGCCTCGTGCAGCGATTCCGCGATCCGGGCAAGCGCCCCACGCGCCGGCGCGGACGTTTCGCGCTCCGAAGTCCACTCAGAAGTGCCTCAAAAAGTGACACCCTGGAAAAATTACGTCGTTGAAAAAACGCCGCTTATCGGAATTTATGCTCGACAACCCGTGACACCCTGCGGCACCCAATTTCAATCGCCGTTTTTGTCTCATTTTTCGCGCCGTCCGGGCCGTCTGTTCCTCGAAAATCTGCCACGCATGGTTTCCCGAAGCGTTTCCAGCCGATCGCTTCATCGCCGGTTCGTCCGATTCGTGCCCGTTCCACCGGCCCTCCACCGACACAAACGGCCAACACCATTTTCCGCAAATCGGGCATCCTCGCTTTGCCCTCACATTTCTGATTCGCGGAGGTTTACTTGCCAGCCCGCTTCGCCTAAGATAACGAGACCCGGGGCGAAACTACTGTTCTGGGATGAGGCATATAAACCACGCCCATGACGCGCAATCCTCGATTGACTGTGGTGGAACCGGGTGGGGTGCGCCGGACCGTGGACTTGGTCTCGACTCCGCTTCGCATCGGCCGCCAGGCGGATTGCGATCTCGTGCTGCGCGATGGCCGCATCAGCCGCCAGCATGCGCAGATTATCGAGGAAGGCGGAAAATACATCCTGGTTGACCTGGAGAGTCGCCACGGCACTTTCGTCAATCAGCAGAAGGTCAGCCGCCAGGAACTCCATCCCAACGACACGATCGAATTCGGATTCGCCAATTCGTTTCAGCTCATTTTCGGCGGCGAAGAACGGCGGATCGAGGACCTGCTTGAGCGCGTGGATTCGCCGCCGCCTTCCTCCTCGAGTTCCCGCGAACTCTACCACCTGGGCGTGTTGCTCGAAGCCGCCGGAGCGATTTACGGCCACATGCTGCTCGAAGACATGCTGGCCGCGGTGGTGGATGCTGCCATTCGCGTCACCGGAGCTGACCGCGGCGTGCTGCTTCTGGCCGATGAAACGAATGAATTGCGCCCGACGGTCGCGCGGGAATCCGGCCAGCGCACGCTCCCGCACAGCGAAGTGCGCGTTTCGAGTTCCGTGCTCAAGCAAGTGGCGGAATCGCGCCGAGAGTTGATCATCGCCGATATCGGCGAGGAGCAGACGCTGCGCGAGCAGGCGAGCATCGTCGGCGAAGCGCTGCGCACGCTGTTGGCGATTCCGCTCGAACGGCAGCCAACCATCCGCTCTGTGGATTCCACGGTGGTTGCGTCGCGGCCCGGTCTGCTCGGCGTGCTCTATCTGGACAGCCGTCGCCCGCTCGCCGCGTTTTCCGAACTCGATCGCCAGGTGTTGCGCTCCCTCGCGGCCGAAGCGGCCACGGTCGTGGAAAACGCCCGTCTCTTCGCCGAAGCCAGGGAACGCGAGCGGCTCGAACGCGAGCTGGAAATCGCCAGCGAAATCCAGCAGCAACTTCTGCCGAAAACGTTGCCGAAAGAACCGTCTTTGGTTGCCGTGGGAAGAACGATCGCCTGCCGCAACGTCGGAGGCGATTGTTACGACGTTGTCGATTTGCCCGACGGCGCGCGCGGATTCGTCGTCGCGGACGTCGCGGGCAAGGGAATGCCCGCGGCGCTGCTGGCTTCGATGCTCATGGGATCGTTCTGCGCCACGGCCACGAACGCTTTGCCACTCACCGAACTCGCCAAGCGCGTGAACCGGCGCGTTTGCGACCGGACCGACGAATCGGGCTACGCGACGCTGTTTTACGCTGTGGTGAAACCCGACGGCTCGATAGATTATTTCAACGCCGGCCACGTGCCTGCCTTCGTCCGCCGGCGTTCGGGCGATCTGGTGGCGCTCGAAGCGCAGAGTTTCCCGATCGGCATGTTCGATTTCGCCGAATACGTTTCCGGCACGGCGCAGCTCGAGCCGGGCGATTTTCTCGTGATGTATTCGGACGGCGTCACCGAAGCGGCGAATCCCGAGGGCGAACTTTTCGGCGAAGACCGGTTGCGCGGCGTGCTCCAGCGCTTCAACGGCCAGAGCGCGCAGGAATTGCTGGACTCGGTGCTCGCGGGCGTGCGAGCTTTCACCGCCGGCTACGCGCAAGCGGACGACATCACCGTCGTCGCGCTCGAGTACTTCGGCCAGACCCCCGGCTAAAGCCGGAAATCCCGGCTGGAAATCCTCCCGAAATCAACGTAAGCCTGTTTGCGGCTTTTTCGCTACAGTTGCCGCTTGAAGAGCAGAATGCCGGCCGTGAGGAAAAGTGCGGACATGCCGATCAGCACCAGCAAGTCTTGGTAGATGCCGCCGATGCCAACATTTTTCAAGAGCAAATTGCGCAGAGCGTGAACGACGTAATAAAACGGGTCGACTGTGGCGATCCATTGCATCCATCTGGGGAATCCCTGGATGGGATAGATGGCGCCGGAGGGAAAAAACAGCAGCGTATTCAGCACTCCGAAAACGGCCCGCGGCACCATCGGGTCGTCCACGCGCACCATCGTGACGAACATGAACGAAATCATCGTCAGCGCGGCAATGCCGCACACGAGCGCCAGGTAGCCCAGCCGCACCGGATCGTCCATGTGCGCGACGCCGGCGATCAACCCTCCGATCGCGGTGATCACCATTCCCGCCATCAGCCCCTTGATCGCTCCCGCCAAATTCAGCCCGAGGACCAGCTCTGCGCCTTCGATCGGTGTGACCAGATAACCTTCGTGCAGGCCGCGCGATTTGTCGTCGATAAACGTGATGCCGCCGCCGATCATCGCGACCACGAAAATCGACATCGCAATCGAGCCCGGCAGCAGATATTTGATGTATTCGATATAGGGATATACCTCGACGACGTTCAGCTGAATCTGGGCGGGCAGGCGCGAAGTGACCGCTGGCTGGTCGATCTGCTGCACCATCAGCTGAAACTGGCTTTGTAGCGTGCTCGAAAGGAAGCTGTCGGTATTGTCCTCGATGAAAACGAGGCGGGGATTGTCCTGATGCTCCACCCGATAGGAGAAATCGTAAGGGACGAAGACGACTCCGCGAACGATGCCGGTTTTCAGGTCGCGGACGGCGTTCGGCAGGGAAGAGTAGTCGACGATTCGGATGGTCTGCGGACCGGTGACGATGCCATCGAGCATTTCGCGGATTTTTACGGATTCCGCGCCGTGGTCGTTGTTCACGAAAGCGACGGTGACGTGCTTGATTTTCCCGCCAAACGCGTACCCCAGCACGATCAGCTGCACCATCGGGAAAATCATCGAAACCATCATCAGCGAAGGGCTTCGGAAGAATTTCCGCATGTCCCGTTCCACAAGCGCGCCGATGCGATAGAGCTTCACTGGCTTGCCTCCGGTTTCTCAGCGATACAGGTGGCCCACGTCGTAGCGGCCTTCCCCGAGTTCGTCGCGCAGTCCGCGCCCGGTGTAATGCAGAAAAACGTCGTCCAGCGTCGTGCTGGCCACGCTGACCCGGCGCAACGTGTTTCCGCGCTCGCGAACCAGCTCCATGAGCGCGGCGATCGTGCGCGGGCCCTCCGTCGACGACAACCGAAAAACGCTCTCGTGAGCCTGCACCGAACGCACTCCGTCAAGCCGCTTCAGTTCCTCGATCCAGCCGTCGGGAACCCGATCGAATTCCGCCTCGACCACGTCGTTGCCGGGGATGGAGGCCTTGAGCCGGCTGGGCGTATCGAGCGCCATCAGCCGGCCGTGATCGGCAATCGCGATTCGGTCGCAAAGCTTGTCGGCTTCGTCCATGTAGTGGGTCGTCAATAGGATGGTCAGATTCTTCTCGCGGCAAAGACGCTCGATCATTTCCCATACGTTTGTGCGTGAAACGGGATCGAGACCGCTGGTGGGCTCGTCGAGAAACAGAATCTTCGGAGAATGCATCAGCCCGCGTGCGATTTCCAGCCTTCGCCGCATGCCGCCGGAAAACGTGCGCACTAGCGCTGAACGAAACTTTTCCAGCTCAACGGCTGCCAGCAACTCTGGTACCAGGGCCTCGCGCGTGGCGCGCGGAACGCCGTAGAGCTTCGCATGGATCAGGAGGTTTTCCTCGGCGGTGAGTTCGGGATCGGAGGTCAGCGCCTGGGGAATCACGCCCATGGACTGGCGAACGCCGTTTGGTTCGTGCACGATGTCGAAACCCGCTACGCGCGCCCTCCCGGCCGTCGGCGGCGTCAGCGTGGTGAGCATGCGAATGATCGTCGTCTTGCCGGCGCCGTTCGGGCCGAGCAGACCGAAAATTTCGTTCTCGCCGACGCTAAACGAAACGTCGTTCACCGCGACGAAATCGCCGAATTTCTTCGTCAGACCATCGACTTCGATCGCGCTCATCACGCCCTCAACGGAGTTTCTGGACGAGCCGCCCGAACCAGCTTCGCTTCGCCGAAGCCTGTGGGGGAAGCAGAACGTAAGCGGTCATTCCAGTGAAGAGTCGAAGGCGGGGATTGGGAATCGAGACCTTGATGGCAAAGGTTTTGATGTCGCGCTTGGTTCGGCTGACATCGCGCTGCGTGGCGTAGTCGCCCTCGACATCTTTGAAAAAGACGGTGCCTTCCAGCCGGTCGCCGGATGGCAGCACCACGGTAAGTTTTTGTCCAAAATGGATCGCATCGATATACGTTTCCTCGACGTCGGCGCGGACCCAGAGGTGATTGACGTCCACGATGACGACGATGGGAGAGCCCTCCGCCACAATTTCGCCTTGTTTGGCGACGCGGACGGAAACGATGCCGTCGAGCGGTGAATAAATGCGCGTGTAACCGAGTTGAATGGCGGCCTGCTCGCGCAGAGCGCGGGCTTGGGCGAGTTGGGCGGTGGCCGCGGCGACCTGGCTGTGAATCACGCGCAGCTGGAGCCGATTGGCGTGCGCAAGCGCCAGCGCGGCGCGCTGCGCTTTCACCTGGTCTTCGAGCGCATTGACCCCGGCACGGTCGGCCCGGACGGTGGCGAGCGCATTGTCGCGGTCCTGAGCATTTTCGACGCCGCTGGCAAAGAGCGCGCTCACGCGGCGATAGGTCTGTTCGTCGCGCCAGAGCGTGGCCTGGGACTGGGCGAGTTGGGACTGGACTGCGGTCAGGCTGGCGCCCGCCTGCGCGATCTGGGCCGATGTTTGCTCGTTCGTCAAAACCAGCGTGCGCCGGGACGCGTCCAGATTCGAAGCGATCGTCTGGATATTAGCCGTTTGCGAGGCAAGCACCGCCTGAAGTTCGCTCGGATCAAATTCGGCGATCAGCTGGCCTTTTTTCACCACCGAGCCCTCGTCCACCAGCAGCTTCACCATGCGGCCCGTGATCTGCGGGCTCACCACGACGTCGTTGCCGTCCACCACCCCAACTAGGCGAATCTCGCTTGTGCTGGGAGTGGTGGTGAGGTAGACGAGGAGTGCGACAAGAAAAATCGTGCCAAGCAACGCGAGAAACTTGCGCCCGGTCATGACTCGCCTCTTTCCGGACGGAACAATCCGTAGCCGAGGAAATCGAGCAGCGCGTGACGGCGCGCTTCGAGAGCGGCAGGCTCCAGAAGATCGCGGCCAAGGAAGCGGCCCCAGAGCGGCGCGGCGAAATAGCTGGTGGTCGCGCCCATCAAGGTCAGCGCGGACTGCTGTGGGTCCACGCGGCGGAACTCGCCCCGGCGAACCCCTTGCGCGATCAGACGAACGAGCCCTTCGAGCAGCGGCCGGTAATAATCGCGCAGGACCCAGTCCAATTCCCCTTTCGATTCCATCACCTCGCGCTGCATCAGGCGCGGAAAATTGGGATGAGTCGCGAGGAAGTCGAAGTAGCGGTTCACGAAGCCGGCGAGTTGTTCGCGGGAAGAAGACGGGGCATCGGCGCCGGGCTCGCTGGTGCGGTGGAGCTGCTCGAGCAAGTGGCGCAAAACGGCGCGGTAGAGGTCGCGCTTGCTGCGGAAATAGTAATAGAGCAGTGCTTTGTTGACGCCGGCTCGTGCGGCGATGCGTTCGGTGCGGGCGCCGGCGAGGCCGTGCGCGGCGAAGGCTTCTTCGGCGGCGGCCAGGATACGG
Organism: Acidobacteriota bacterium; assembly: GCA_021818865.1. Lineage (GTDB taxonomy): Bacteria > Acidobacteriota > Terriglobia > Acidiferrales > UBA7541 > JAKASX01. The sequence continues at coordinate 15,142 of JAKASX010000019.1, read as the reverse complement.
TCGGCGGTTTCCGGGTGTTGTTTGCGCGTGCGTGGCTGCGGCACCTTGGCTCCTTGACTATCCGGTTAGTCAATAAGTTTAACCGAATGGATAAAAGTGTCAAGGCAGGAAAAATGGGAGCCAGAAAAACCGGAAGAGAATGCTCGCGTGCGAGGATTTCCCGGACGGCTACCCGGAAAGAACGTCGCCGCCGGGCGGTGGCTCGATGGAGAACTTCGTGCGCTGCTTTTCGCGGTGTTGCTCGAGAGCGAGTTGGATAAGGCGGTCAATCAACTCACCGTAGGGTACGCCGGAGGCTTCCCAGAGCCGCGGGTACATGCTGATGGACGTGAAACCCGGGATCGTATTGATTTCGTTGACGTAAATGCGGCCGGTGTGGCTCTCGAGGAAGAAATCCACACGCGCCATCCCGCGCCCCTCAATCGCCTCAAAGGCGCGAATGGCGTAATCCTGCACTTTCGACGCCTGCCGCGGAGCGATCGGCGCGGGAATCCGCAGGTCGGTGCCGGGCTCGGTGTATTTCGCCACGTAATCGTAGAATTCGCGATGGGGAACGATTTCGCCGGGAACCGATGCGCGCGGATCCTCATTTCCCAGCACGGCAACCTCGATTTCGCGGGCCTCGACGGCGCGCTCGACAAGAATCTTTTGCGCGAATTCGGCGGCCAGATCGAGTCCGGCGGAAAGTTCGGCCAGATTGTGCGCCTTGGTCATGCCAACGGAGGATCCAAGCGTGGCCGGCTTGAGGAATACGGGAAAATGGAACCGCCGCTGCACATCGGCGAGGACGGAATCGGGATCGGTTTCCCACCGCGGGCGCGGCAGCGCCAGATATTTCACTACCGGCAGCCCGGCGTGCTCGAAAAGTTGTTTCTGCACCACCTTGTCCATGCCGAGCGATGAAGCGAGCACGCCGCAGCCGATATAGGGAAAATTCGCCAGCTCGAGCAAGCCCTGGAGTGTGCCATCCTCGCCGTAGGTTCCGTGCAGCACGGGAAATACAACATCAATGCCAACCGGCGCCGCGCCCTTGCGGGCGTCGCGGGGCAGCAATTTGTCTCCATCCGGCTCGGGAGCGAGCAACATGGGTCGGCCCTTGCGCAAGATATCGGCGAGTGACCGTTCGGCGCCGCTGCCGACGAGCCAGCGGCCTTGCTTGGTGATGCCGACGGGCACGACCTCATATTTCGCCAGGTCGAGCGCGCGAATCACCGAAGCAGCTGAGGCGATCGAAACTTCGTGCTCGGCCGAACGGCCGCCGAAGAGCACGGCGACGCGAATGCGTTTTTTGGCTGTCATGAGTTCCTGCGGGCGCCCAAAGGCGCCGAATCGGAATGGAAACGATTGAACATCAAAGAATTCTTTTCCCGAGGCCTGAGAGCACCAATTCAACGCCGAGATTGCCGGTTTTGTTGTGAACGTCGATCACCGGATTGATTTCGACGACTTCGAGCGAAACCATCGCGCGTGAATCCGCGATCATTTCCATCGCCAGATGCGCCTCGCGATAGGTCACCCCGCCGCGCACCGGCGTGCCGACGCCAGGCGCTTCGCCGGGATCCACGAAATCCATGTCCAAACTGACGGCGACGCCCGCGGTGTCGTCGGTCACGAAGCGCAGCGCTTCCGTCATCACCTCGCGCATGCCACGTTCGTCCACGTCGCGCATGGTGAAGACATGCACGCCCGTCTGCTTGATCAGGCGCTGCTCCCGATGATCAAGGTCGCGAATGCCGACCAGCGCGACGTTGCGCGGCTCGAGAATCGGGCGGAATCCCATAATCTCCGTGAGCTCGGAGGCGCCGTGGCCCACCAGCGCGGCGAGCGGCATGCCATGAATGTTGCCGGAGGGGCTGATTTCCGGCGTATTCATATCGCCGTGGGCGTCGAGCCAGAGCAAACCAATGCGGCGGCCTTCCTTGTGAAAACGGGAGGCCGCTCCGCCAATCGAGCCGACGGCGAGCGAATGGTCGCCGCCGAGAACGAGCGGGATGCATTCATCGGCGAGGGCCTGCTCGACGATGGCCGCGAGCCCCAGACAGGTTTCGGCGATTTCCTTCAGATATTTGGCGTGTTTGTCCCCGTAATGTTGTTCTTCGGGCTGTTTCACCGCGACGTTGCCGACGTCCTCTACGGTGTGGCCGAGTTGTTTGATGCGCGACTGCAGCCCGGCAACGCGCAACGCAGACGGCCCCATATCCACGCCGCGGCGGCTGGCGCCCAGGTCCATCGGTACGCCGATAATGCGGATTTTGTGTGCCATAAGGTGATTCCGTTCGAGCAGCGTATTCTAGTGTCGGCCGGTGGAAATTGGCTATCGGAAGTTGAAAGCCGGTGGAGAGCTAGTTACCCAGCCCGGAAGCCGGGTCCTACAACCCCATCCTCTCTACTGCGAACTCTGAATTCCTCCTCCGATGCCTTCAAGGCGAAATCCGGTAAATCGTGCGCGGAAACGGAATGACCTCGCGGATGTGCTCGACGCCGGTGATCCAGGCGATCGTGCGTTCTATGCCGAGGCCGAAGCCGGCGTGCGGCACGCTGCCGTAGCGCCGCAGATCGAGATACCAGCTGAATGCCTCCTCGGGCAGGTTCTGCTCGCGCAGCCGCTGGACGAGCAGATCGAGGCTCGAAATGCGCTCACCGCCTCCAACGATTTCACCATAGCCTTCCGGGGCCAGAATATCGAAGCCGAGCGCCAGATCGGGCCGCTCGGGATCCGGTTCCATGTAGAAAGCCTTGATGGACGCGGGATACCGATGAACGATCACCGGGCGATCGTACTGGCTGGAAAGGATGGTCTCTTCGTCGCCGCCGAAATCCTCGCCCCAGGGCGTCTGGTTGCCGTGCCGATGCAGGATTTCGATTGCTTCATCGTAGCGAATGCGGGGAAACGGAGGGCGAACCGCGGCCAGGCGCGCGACGTCACGGCCGAGCGTCGAAAGCGGGCCGGGGCAATGCTCGATCACGCTTGAAATCATGTGGCTGATCAGCCCCTCGGCGAGCGCCATCATGTCGTCCATATGGGCGAAAGCGGCTTCGGGCTCGAGCATCCAGAATTCGGTCAGATGGCGGCGCGTCTTCGACCGCTCGGCGCGAAACGCCGGCCCGAAACAGTAAACCTTGCCCAGCGCCGCCGCGGTCGCTTCCAGATAAAGCTGGCCGGACTGGGTAAGGTAGGCCTTCTGGTCGTCCATATACGCAACTTCGAAAAGGTTCGTGGTGCCTTCGCAAGCGGAGGGCGTGAAAATCGGTGAATCGGTAAGCGCGTAGCCTTGCTGGTGCATGAATTCGCGGGCAGCAAAGATGGCTTGATCGCGCACGCGCAAAATGGCCGTCTGGCGCGGCGTGCGAATCCATAGATGGCGCTTTTCGAGCAGGAAATCCACGCCGTGTTCCTTGAGCTGAATCGGGTAGGGATCGCTTTCCGGGATTTTCTGGATGACGGAGACGCCGGTTACCTGAAGTTCGTGGCCGCCCGGCGCGCGGGAATCGGCGCGAACGCGCCCGGTAACTTCGAGGCTCGATTCCTGGGTGAGGCTGACGAGCGCCTGGAACGCGTCCGGGCTCTCCTTTTGCGAAACGACGCCTTGCACCACGCCGGTGCCGTCGCGAAATTGCGGGAAAAGGAGCTTGCCCGATTCGCGAAGATTGTAGAGCCAGCCGCGGATGGTGATTTCCTTGCCGACATGGCTGGCGATCTGCTCGATGCTGACAAACGGCATGGGTCTGTTTTGCTCCTTCAATCGGTTTCCGCGGCGGGCCGTTCCTCTGCCAGTTTCTCGAGCCGCGCGTAGGCGAGTGCGGCCCGATCGAGCACGTTCTGCCAGCCGCCATTCGCCGGTTCCTTCAATTCAAAAACGAGCGGCAGTTCGACCGGCGCCTCGGCGAGGGTTTGCATCACTGCTTGCCAGTCGATTTTGCCTTCGAAGGGAACCAGATGATCGTCGTGCTCGCCCAGATTATCGTGCAGGTGCGTGGTCACCACGCGCTCGCGCATCGGATCGAACGAAGCCTGGATGCCGTCCTCGAGCGATGCGTGGCCGACGTCGAAACAAAGGCGCAAATCGGAAAGCCTCGTCTGCGGCAAAAACTCGGCCAGAGCTTGCGGAGACGACAGTTCACCCGGCGTATTCTCGATGGCCAGCATCACCTGCCGCTGTTTGGCGAAAACCACCAGATATTCCAGCGAATTGAACGCGGCGTCCTGATGCCGCGCGTCGAGCGGCTCGCGCCCGGTGCCCAGATGCAGCACGAAATAGCGGAAGGGAATCTGCTCGGCCATCTCCATCGCCCATTTCAATTCGTCCACCGCTTCGATCCGGCGCAGCTTGTCCGGTTCGGAAATGGAAATCGGCGCGCCGCCCTCGCGGCCGCGGCCGGTGCTGCGATCCATCGGGGCGTGAACCGAATGGAGGCTCAGCTTGGCGGCCTCGAGCCAGTGCTGGAGCTCTCGCACATGCTCCTCTGAACGGTAGTTGAAATGACCCGTGGCCGAAAAAAGCTCGATTTCGCCGATGCCGGCGCGGCCGACGGCGGCGAGCATGTCCCGCTGGAGCGGCTGATTCGAGAAAAGATAAGTGGAGAGCACTCGACGCATGAGGCCTTCTGGCGGCTAGTAGCCGGCGGCGACTCCGTGACGGCGAGGATCGGGCGCACCCAGCCGCTCGCCATTTTTCGGCGAAATGCCGATGGCGTTGTCCTGTGCGACCCAGGTATTCGCTTTCACTTTATATCCCATCGCTTCGAGCTTGCGGATGGTCGCCCGCGGCATGGTCGGTTCAACATAAAGGATATCCGGCATCCATTGATTGTGGAAACGCGGCGCGTCAATCGCCTGCTGCGCGCCCATGCCCATGCGCATCCAGTTGAGCACGGTCAGGAACGTGGCGCTGATGATGCGAGGACCGCCCGCAGCGCCGCTGAGAAAGCTCAATTTGCCGTCGCGCAGCACCATCGTCGGCACCATCGAACTGAGCGGCCGCTTGCCCGGCGCCACGTCATTCTTCTGCGACTGAATCAGGTCAAACAAAACATTTGGATGGCCGGGATCGGTGGTGAAATCGTCCATTTCGTCGTTCAGAAGAAATCCGGCTGGCGTCGTCACGCCCGAACCGAAGAAATCGTTCAGCGTGTAGGTGTTCGAAACGGCGTTGCCCTCGGCGTCCACAACGCAGAAATGCGTCGTGTGCGTGTGCTCGGACGTCCACTTCGACCACGCAATCGCCGCGGCGCGATCGTAGGCGTTCGGGTCGCCGGCTTTCACTTCACTGCTGGGCGTTGCGCGATTCGGATTGATCGTCGCGCGAAGCTTCGCCGCGTAAGCCATGCTGGTCAGTCCGCGCACGGGAACGTGAACGAAATTGGGGTCGGCGAGCCAGGTGGCGCGGTCGGCGAAAGCCAGTCGCATCGCTTCGGCCACGTAATGTACGTTTTCAGCGTTGTCCCACGCGGCTTCGGGGTTCTGCGGCACCGGTTCGAGCGGCAAGCCTTCCAGAATGTTCAGCGTTTCGATGATCGCTACGCCACCCGAACTCGGCGGCGGCGACGTAATCACTTGCCAGGTATGGCCGCCGTCATGATAGGTGGCCACGAGCGGAGCCGTGATTTGCGGCCGGTAATCCGCCAGGTCGGCAAGCGAAATCAAGCCCTTGTGCCGCGCCATCTGCGCCGCGATCAGGTGCGCCGTGCGCCCGCGATAAAATTCGCTCGGACCGTATTTCGCGATCCGTTCGAGCGTGACGGCGAGCTGCGGCTGACGGAATATTTCGCCCGGCTTGTACAGATTGCCGTCGCGCAGGAAAATGCGGTCGCTGATGGGGAATCGCGCCAGGCGCTTCTGCCCCGCCTTCAAATCGCTCGCCAGGCGCTGGCTCACCGGGAAACCATCTTTCGCCAGGCGAATCGCCGGCGCCATCACTTCGGCGAGCGGCATCGTGCCGAATTTCTGGAGCGCCGCAGCCATGCCCGCCACCGATCCCGGTACGCCGACGGAAAGGTAGCCGATGGTCGAAGCGCCAGGGATCCGCTTGCCGTTCGGATAGAGGTACATTTTTGCCGTCGCGCGTTGCGGCGCCACTTCGCGGTAGTCAACGAAGGCCGTCTTGCCGGTGTGCATCCGCACCAACATGAACCCTCCGCCGCCCAGGTTTCCTGCTTCGGGATAAACCACCGCCAGCGTAAATGCCACGGCAACCGCGGCGTCCACGGCGTTTCCGCCCTTTTTCAGGATTTCTTCGCCGACTTTCGAGGCGATTGGATCGTCGCTGACCACCATGCCATGCGGATCGCGCACGGCGTGCTTCGGCCAGTCGAGCGCGGCGGCGCGCGCCTGTTTCGCGAATTGGGAAAACTCGATGGAAGCTTCGGGTTTCGGCTTCGCTTGCGGCTTGGTCTGTTGTGCGATGGTGGCCGGATACGCGCCGGTGGTGAAAACCAGCGCCGCGGCCGCCGCCAGTAAAAGCAAATGTTCGAAAGAAAGACGTTTCGATCGCATAGGGATGATTGACTTTATGCAAACGCCCGCCGCCCGTCAAGGCGCACACCACTTCGCTCCGGAACCATCCCGGCCCCACTTGCGGGCTGGGCCGACTCGCCGAGTTTTACGACCGACCTAGGGAAGCTGGGAAGAGCGACCTAGCCGAAATGGCGGAAATTTTTCCAGAATGTCGGCCAAGGCCCGCGCAAGGCGCCGCAAAGGTATATGTCGGGATGATAGAGCGATTCTTCGTTCGCCACTCCGTATCGGTTCCCGTTGTGGCCGGCCACGTGGCAGGAGGAGAAATGTTTCGCCAGGAACTTGCGCGTCAGGCCGACCACGATCAGCGTCCGCGGCGGCGGGTCGCCGTAGCCGCGCTGCCAGTAAGAATCGACTCCGCTGATCGCTCGTGGCAAGCCGTAGCGCGGACCATAGAGCTCGACTGCGCCCGCTTCGCCATAATTTCCCACCAGGATTCCGAGCCGGGGGCGGTCGGCGGCGGGAAGGCCGTCGCGAATTTTCGCGATGGTCGCCACCAGTTCCTGCCAGCCAAACTCATCGGCAATCACGCCGTTCGAGCGGACCTGGTTCTTGAACCACTGGGAACTGATCGGCGCAATCGGCAGCGCAAACAGGGCCATGATGACCATATCGACAAACAGAACCACCCCCACCGTCGCTCGCACCGCCCAAGCCCATCCACGCCGCATCGACCCGACCCACCGTTCGCCCCACACGCTGCCCGCCGCGTACAGCATCGGATAGGCGGGCGCGAGGTAATAGAGGTGGCCTTTGGCAACGAGGAACAGCCCGAGCGTCACCAAATACATCCAGCCCAGCGCCCGAAACCTCCGGCCACTCTTCGCAATCAGGCAGTAGTAGAGCCCGGCCAGCCAAATGGGCAACGCCAGCTGCGTGATCTGTAGCTGGCCGGGGAAGAGGAATCCTTCCGCTCGACCGATGCGGACGTCGCGAGCATGAATGTGCGTGAGGAAAGTGAGAGTGATGAATTGGTGCCGAGCTTCCCACAGCAGGTTCGGCAGAAAAATCAGCAGCGATGCCGCTACGCCGTACCAGAGCCATCGGCTGCGCAGATCGCGACGGAGATCGGTGAGCAGCACGGCGGCGACGATGCCGGCGGTGAAAAACAGCATCGAGTACTTCGCCATCATGCCGAGCCCGATCGCGCAGCCGACCGCGAGCCACCAGCGCGGATCGCCCGTTTTCAGCCGCCGCACGACGAAGTACGCCACCAGCACCCAGAAAAAGTAGTCGAACGCGCTGTACGTCATCAGCGAAGCGAGGGCCAGGCACCACGCCATCGCGGCCAGGGCCGCCACCATCTGCGCAGCTCGACCGCCCCCCATTTCCCGCGCCATCAAGCCAGTGGCCACCAAAGCCGCCGCCTCCGCTAGCGCGGCGAAAAAACGAAAACCGGTAAGCGAAGTGCCGAACAGGATCAATGACAATCGGCCGAAAAACGCCGCCATGGGCGGATAGGCGACATAGCCCCAGGCCAGACGCCGCGCGTCGTCGAGCAAGGCCAACTCGTCCCGATGGAAACCGTAACGCCCGCCCGTGATCCAATGCACCACAACGGTGGCCAGCGCCAAATAAATCAGAAGAGCCGTGTCGGACCACCAGAGGGAATTTCGTACGGAGGAAGAGCTGGAATTTGTTGACATGAACGCTCACCTCCCCGGCAACAAATAATGGTCGATTCACCGGCGATGCAGGTCTTCCGATGCGGACACCGGAAGCCGGTATCATACGCCTCTCACGCAACCGGGGTTCGCCGCGACATCGCTCGGCCTCCGCCCGGATTCAAGAAAAGGGAGCGGCGGAGATGAATGACAAGACGCGGAGCGACGAATACGGTTCCAGGCATAAGGCGCGTGGGGACTGAGCGATGGAAATGGAAATGAGCGACGAACGCCCAACCGGGGTGGTCACCGCGGCCGTTGCGATTAGTTTCGGAAAGCCTTAGCTGCTTCGACGCAGCGCTTGAGCTTGGCGATGGCTTCGTCCACCGTGCGCGTCTTCAGGCCGCAGTCGGGATCGACCCAGATCTGGTCCTTGGGCAGAATCGTCAGCGCCTGCTCGATGCGCTGGCGCACCGTGGCGGGATCCTCGAGCACGTGCGAGTGGACGTCAACCACGCCGAAACTGATGTCTTTCGTGAAGCTATGGCGGCGGAAGAGTTCGAGCAGATCGAGTCCGGAATTCGACATTTCAAGATCGAAATTATCCACCGGCAGATCGAGCATCCCGGGATAAATCAGTTCGAACGCGCCGTAGCAGGCGTGGGTGATGAAATACGCGTCGAGGCTGTCGGTGACGCGATGCATCGCCTCGATCGCCACGGGCAGCTCTTCGGGGCGAACTGAAAGCGCCGGCTCATCCACTTGAATGATTTTGCACCCGGCGGCGATCAGCGCTTCCACTTCCTTGCGAATCACGCCAGCGAGCGCCATGCAAGTGGCTTTGCGGTCGGCGTAATGCTCGTTGAAGCTCCAATCCATGATCGTGTAGGGGCCGGTGAGCATCCCTTTGACCGGCTTTTTCGTGAGGCTCTGTGCGTAGCGCCACCATTCGACGGTCAGCGGAGCGGTCCAGCGGACTTCGCCGGTGACGATCGGCTTGTGGTAGTAGCGGTTGCCGTAGCTGCGCACCAGTCCGCCCTCGGTGAATCCAGGGAGCTTCTCGGCGAAATAAGCAACCATGTCGCCGCGATACTGTTCGCCATCCACCAGCACGTCGATGCCGAGCTCCTCCTGCTTGGCGATCCAGAACGCGGTCGCGTCGCGCTCGGTCTGTTCGAGCTGCTCGGCGGAGATTTTGCCGCGCCGGAATTCGCCGCGCGCGCGCGTCACTTCGTCGGTTTTCGGGAAGCTGCCGACGGACGTCACCGGGAACAGCGGCAGATGGAGGCCCAGCTTTTCGAGTTTTTTGCGGTTCATGGCTTCTCGGTTTCCCCGGACGTGCTCAGCGGCCTTCCACCGCCGAACGGATTTTGCCCAACAATTCCAGTTTGGCCCGTGCGCGATCCCGCGGCAGGTATTCGAGCCCGCAGGAGGGCCCCAGCCATGCGCGCTGGCCCGCAATGCGCGGGAGCAAACGCGTGGTTTCGCGAGCGACTTCGGCGGGCGATTCGAGCTTCGTGTTGCGCCCATCCACGAGCCCCAGCGCGAGCGGAACGGGCGACCCGAGCGAGGCGACGGCGTCGCCGAGCTTCGGGTTGTAGCTGAAATCGAGGCCCAGGCCATCCACCGGCAGCCCGGCCAGGTTTTCGTAAAGCGGCACGCAATCGTGGAAATAGACGTGGAGGATGAGATCCAGTTTGTGGCCGCGCTTTCGCGCGGCGTCGCGCGCGATGGCGAGCGGAGCGAGCGAGGCGGTGAAAATCGCCCAATCTTCCGCGTGCAGCAAAATCGAAGGTTCGTCCACTTGGACGATTTCAGCGCCGGCATCGGCCAGCGCGCCGATTTCCGCGGCGAGCGCTTCGGCGTAGGCCGCGGCGCGCGTTTCAAGCGCCTTCATTTCTCCCGTCTCGGCGAGCGAAAGCCGCGCCAGCGTGTAGGGTCCGGTGAGCACCGGCTTCACGCGCCGGGCGGCCGGGTGGCCGTTGACGGAAGCCAGTGTCTCGCGCGCAAACTGGAAATCGCTCACGGTGAGCGCGGCGCGCCGAACCGGCCGGGATTCGATGACCGGCTGGCGGAAATAGAAATTCGTGTCGAACAGGCGCAGCAAGCCGTTCACCCGCACACCGGCCAGTTTCCCGGCCAGATAGGAAACTGGATCGTTCCAGCGAATCTGGCCGTCGGTGATCAGATCGAGCCCGGCGGCGGCCTGCTCCTCGATGGCGCGTCGCGTCATCAGGTTTTCCGCGTCGGCGAGCTGAGCGGCGCCCAGTTCGCCGCGATCGACGCCGGCGATCGCGCGCCGCAGCGCCTGCAACTCGGCCGAATCGCCGATGCGGGGATAGCTTCCGGTATGGGCCAAGATGAGCGTCATGCGGTTTCGTCCTCGATCAGGAACTCCGGCTCAACGGGGCCGGGCACGAGCCCGGCGGCGGCGCCGCGCGCGAGCAGTTCGCGAACGGCCCGGCGTCCTGTTTCGCCGTAATGAAGCGTCCAACGATTCACGTACATGCCGACGAAGCGGTCGGCGAGCTCGGGGTCCATGTCGCGAGCGAATTCCAGGGCGTAGTTGAGCGCCTCTTCGCGGTGTTCGAGCGCGTAGGTGATGCTGCGGCGAATCGCTTGCGTCGCGCGCAAAGCCACGTCCCGCGGCAGGCTGCGGCGAATCCCATTGCCGCCGAGCGGCAGCGGCAAACCTGTTTCCTGCTGCCACCAGACGCCCAGATCCACCACGCGATGCAGGCCGATCTGGCCATAGGTCAGCTGGCCCTCGTGAATGATCAAGCCGGCGTCGGCGGCGCCATCCTTCACCGCGCCCAGAATTTTGTCGAATGGCATCGTGACGGGCTGCACTTCCGGCGCGAAGAGCTTCAGAACCAAATAAGAGGTGGTCATCGTGCCGGGAATAGCGACGCGGCAGCGCCCAAGATCGCGCGGCTGCATCGGCCGCGAAGCGACCACCAGCGGCCCGTACCCGTCCCCGAAGCTCGCGCCGCAATCCATCAGTATGTACTTGTCCCGTACGTAGGGATACGCCGACAAGCTGATGGCTGTCACGTCGTAGGTCTCGCTTTGGGCCTTCTGGTTCAGTGTTTCGATGTCGGAAAGGACGTGGGTGAATTTCAGACCCGGCGCCTGGATTTTCCGCGTGGCGAGCGCGTAAAACATGAACGCGTCGTCGGCGTCGGGCGAATGAGCCAGTCGAATATCCACAGCTTCACTTACCGCAGGTTTCACGTTCATCTTCGGATCGCGCGATGGGAATCTTCCGGGGAGCCCAAGGATTTCGTTCCCACCTTAGTGCATCAGCGTAACACAGCGGCAGCCGGCGGGAAAGCTGCGGGCAGGGAATGGTACTTCTCGCGCACCGATTGGTGCGCTGGCGAGACGGAAAGGCTCGTTTCCGCGTGGCCGCGCGTTGGCGGAGCCGCAGCCAATCAGTGCGGCTTCACGAAGAGAAGCGCCAGCAGCGGCACGAGCAGAATCAGCACCAGAATCATCCAGGAAATCCAGTGCCCGAAATTCAGCGTATAGCCGATGCCAAACCGCTTTTCCACCAGCACCGCCGGGTCGTTCCGATTGACATAAATCATCCCGGCTTTCCAGTACCGGTCCTCGGTGCGATCGCCGGTCACGCTCGCGCCAGTCGCCGGCAATGGTTCCTGCGGCCGGTGGGCGACGAACAGGAGCACGAGCAATCCCAGAAGCAGCATCGTACCCCCGAACGGGATGGCCATCGAGGGCGAGCTTGCAGGACTCGCTCGCAGCGGCAGAATCGCCGTCCAGCCGAAATCGAAAGCGATCATGAATTCCGTGAAAGTCAGAATCAATAAGTAACGCCGCTCGCGTCCCAGTTCCGCCGCTGCGGCTCCGCCGCTGGCATGCACGTGCCGAGTCCAGCGCAGGATGCCCCATGTGATCAGAAGCAGAAAGACAACCATCACCCCGCCCGTAATCAGCGGTCCATAAACGCCTGCGGGCGTGCGCGTGCTCCATCCGTTTGGTTCGCCATTCACGCCCCAATGCACGGGAAATCGCGCTGGAATCCGCCGCCAGTTCGCGTGAAGGTAAGCGGCCGCCGCACAGAGAATGGCAAAGGGAGCCAGTTGCAGCACCCATCCGCCGACCGGCCGAATGGGGCGCGGCGCGAGCGCTGCTTCACGAACTGTGGTCGGAGCCACAGCGTGAGGAATCACCGCTTTATGCGCCGCGAGAAACGCCCAGAAACAGCCGGCAAGCTGCAAAATCAGCGCTCCGAGCACCGGCCACAGGCGCGACGTCCCGACGCCCCACGCGACAGCAATTTCGGCCGTCAGTGTGACGCCGACCACGCGCGCATCGAAACGCCGCAGAATGGGCCGAGCCGTTTCTCCTCTGGGAAAATCGGCATTGACGGTGACGGAGAAAAAGAGCTCGCGCCGCGACAGCCGCGGCAGCCACAGCATCAGCCCGCCAACGAACGCCACCAGGATCGCGAGATAAGTCCCTATTGCTTCCGCCATGGTGTTTACATCCGGCCTGAGGCCTGAATCCACTTTGCGATCTCAGCGATCGCCGGCTCCGCCACGTGTCCCGGCTTGAAATATTCGGAAGGCGTCGAAGGTCCCGTGCCGGAAATGAATAAATGATTCAAATCCGGAAAGAGATCGAACGTGACGTTCTTATGTCCTGCCAGCGCTTTTTTCCAGAGCGCAAATTCGCTGGGAGTAACTTGATAATCCCGCCCTCCCTGCAGCACCAGAATCGGAATGTGCAGCGTTGCGGCGACGCGGTCGGGATGGTAGCCGCGCAAATTGAGCCAGTACGAGGAGGGAATTTCGGCGCCGAGAAATTTCACCATGGTTCCCGGTTTCAATTCCGGGCTCTCGATTTCTTTCACTTCCGCTGCGACCGTGGCAATCTGCTTTTGCGCTTCCTGCGGCGGCAGATTTTCATGGTTCACGATCATGCGAACCTGATCGAGCGCCAATTGTTCGATCGGCGTCACCGCACCGGCCATCACAATGATTCCCGCGATCCGTGGGTCGCTCGAGGCGATCCGCGGAGCCATTGTCGCACCCAGGCTGTGGCCCAACAGGAATACGCGCCTCGAATCGATTTCCGGCTGCCGCGCAAGCAGTGCGACCGCACTCTTGGCGTCGTCGTCGGTTTCGTCGTCCACGGTGAACGTGGCGGGATTCGCGATGCTCGCCGCGCCGTACTGTTTTGTCCGCTTCACGTACCGCAGCACGGCGATGCCGCGATTCGCGAGGCCCCACGCCAAATCCTTGAACGGCTTGTTCGGCCCGATCGTTTCATCCTCGTCCTGCGGGCCTGAGCCTTGCACCAGCACTACACCGGGAAACGGTCCTTTGCCTTTCGGCAGCGTGAGCGTGCCGGGAAGCTGCCAGCGGCCCGTCGTCACCGTCACCGGCTTTTCCACAAAATTCTCCGGCTGCGCGTAGGCCGGTGCCGTCCAATGGCCCTCCTCGTGCGGACGAAAGAATAGGCCGGCGACCTGGCCGCTCGCGTTGAACGACAGCAGCGCATCCAGATCGGCATGCTCGAAATGGCAAACGAGCGTTACCGTTTTCACCGCTTCGCCCGAAACCACGACGCCGCGAACTTCCTCGAATTTCCCCACCTGGCCTTCGATCGCGGTCCACACGGCGCCCAATTTTTCCGCCGGCAGCCCCGCGTGCATCTGCGCGTCGAATCGCTCTTCGACTTCGGCGAAGCGGTGCGCGGCCAGATCGGCCAGAATCGCCCGCGCCGCCTTGGCGTCGGCCGGGGCCGGGATTTGCGCCATCGCTCCCGCGGAAAAACCGAGCAGGGCACACAGCAGAACGATAGATTTCATGGCGTTTTTCCTTTCCACAGCTTTCGGCCGAGCGCCTCGAATTCGCGCACGATCGCTTTCGGACTCAAACCGTCGGCGGCGGCTTTGGCCAAAAGGCCTTCGAGCCGCCGAGAAAATTCTTCCTGCGCCCGCGAACTCGCGCGCGGACCCTGGCGCTCCACTACCACCGCGCCACGCCCGCGCCGCAGCTCCAGCCACCCCTCCTCGGCAAGCGTGCGATAGGCGAGCGCGACGGTGTTGTGGTGCACGCCCAAATCCACCGCGAGTTGGCGCACCGTCGGCAGCCGCGTTCCCGCCGCAAGCGCGCCCGAAACGAGCAGCGCGCGGAGTTGCGCGACGATCTGCGCGTAGGCGGGAGCGCCTGAGCCGAGATCAATGCGGACGACGGGCGGGCCGGGCATGCCGGCGATATTTGTACAATGTCTGTGTACAATAGTCAATACCCTCCTTCTCTGGTTGCTACCCCGCTCCCATTGCAACGCCCCGTCCCCCGTGGCAGACTGCCTGAAAGCTCCCGGGAGGTGGGAAAATGCCAAAGCCGAAAGGCATTGAAACCCTCTGGCAGGATGCGCGTTTTGGCGCACGGCTCCTCGGGCGGAGCCCCGGCTTCGCTGTCCTCGCCATCCTCACTCTCGCGCTCGGCCTCGGCACAGTTTCAGCGGCGTTTGTGCTGGCCGACGCGGCGTTCCTGCGGCCATGGCCCGGCCGCGATCCAGGATCGCTGGTGCAGATTTTCCAGAGCTGGCATGGCAATCCGCATGGCAATCCGCGAGGCGGGATTTCCTGGGCGGATTACGAAGATATTGCGCGAGATACGCGCGCGCTTTCCGGGGTTCTGGCGTACGATCGGCACGGCTGCGTAATTGGCGGCTCGCCCGATGCACCGCTCGTGCTCGATGATTGGGTTTCGCGCAACTATTTTTCCGTTCTCGCTCTGCCGCTGGCCATGGGCCGCGGATTCTCGCCACGGCCGGAGCACGAACTGACGGCGGTCATCGGCTACGACGTTTGGCAGGACGAATTCGGCGGAAAACCCGGCATCATCGGAAAAACCATCCTCCTCAGCGGCCGGAAGGTCACTGTGATCGGCGTCGCTCCGCGCGGCTTCCACGGGCTCAGTCCATTCGTCCAGACGCATCTCTGGCTTCCCGTGGACGAATGGATGAGCCCAAAGGAACTCGTCGATCG
>JAKASX010000129.1 GCA_021818865.1 Acidobacteriota bacterium | reverse complement strand
CGCTGCCGAGCCGGTTCGGAACGCCGGCAGCACAAAAATACCGCGGTAAAACCCGCTCAGCATCCCCAAATCAGCCCAAAAGAAAAGAAAAACAGCCACCCAAAGCGATTTTTCAGCAGCCTGCTAGCGTGTCGGGCACCGGCCAGTCGGACTGAATCAACTAAAGTGGGGTTTCCATCGCCGGACTCCGGCCTGAACGACAACATACCCCCGCTCCCTTGCAGATGCAACCGCCCGAATCGAAGCCCAGGAGCCGCTGAATTTGCGTTAAGCCGAGGGCCGTTTCACCAGAATCGCTTCGATCTGGCGCAGGTGGTTGAGGTCGTGAGCGGCGAACAGTTTGAAAATTTGCTCGATGGATTCCGGGCCCCGTTCGCTGTGGACGCCGTGGAACTTTCGCTGGCGCGCTGGGAGCGAGCGGTAAAAGGCGAGATTGGCCTTCCGCGTGGCGCGAAAGAATTCAAGAGAGGCCTTCGGATCGCGCTTCGCGTAATTTCCGAGTCGTGCCCATTTGTCCTGGCCGAAGCCCTGGATCGGCGTGCCCGGGTTTTCCAGAATCAGGCGCATACGATAACCGCCCACCAGCTCGTCATCGGCCAGATGCGCGATAATTTCCCCCACGGACCATTTCTTCGGCGCGGGCCGGCGCGTCAAACGCGCGCGCGAAACGCCGCGAATCAGCCTGGCGAGCCGGTCAGCGGTTTGGGACTGCACCTTTACCGGATCCTTTCCGGCCAGATACCCGAGCAAACGATTCCGATATTGCACTGCGGATTCTTGCATGGATCCCTCCCTGAATTGTCGCAGAGTTTACGCCCGTTTTGCCGGCAGCCGAGGCGGAGCGCAACGGCCCCGTAACGAATAGATGCGCAGGCGAGTCGCGCGATTCGTGCTTGCGCGCCGGAAGCCGATTCACTGCCGGCGATCCGCCGCGGCCTGTTCCGCGACGTCGAAGCCGCGCGGCTTGTGGCGCGGAACCCGAGGCTCCTACAATGAATTGGCGTTCGACGACAACGCTCCTGTCCGCGCCCGCAACCGCCCGAAGGGAGGCAGCCCGCCCATGAATCTGCTCGAATACGTTGACCAGCACAAGGAACAGCATCTCGACGAACTCCGCGACCTGCTCCGGATACCCAGCGTCAGCACGAAGAGCGAGCACAACGGAGACATTCAGCGCGCGGCGAACTGGATTGCCGACAAGCTGCGCTCGGTCGGCCTCGAGGGCGTCGAAATCATTCCGACCAGGCGCCATCCGCTCGTTTACGGCGAATGGCTGCGGGCGCCGGGCAAGCCGACGATCCTTTTCTACGGCCATTACGACGTGCAGCCGCCCGAGCCGCTCGAATTGTGGGCTTCGCCGCCGTTCGAGCCGACGATCCGCGAAGGTAAGCTGTGGGCGCGCGGTGTGGCCGACGACAAAGGGCAGGTGCATATTCACTTGGCAGCGCTTGATGCGCTGATGAAAGTGCACGGGACGCTGCCGGTGAACGTGAAGGTGATCATCGAGGGCGAGGAAGAGATCGGCAGCGAAAACCTCTATTCCTACATCCGCGCGAACAAGGCCAAACTGAAATCGGACGCTCTGCTGGTTTCCGATACGGCGATGATCGCGCCGGGCGTTCCTTCGATCAGCTACGGGCTGCGCGGGTTGAACTACTGCCAGGTGGAAATCACGGCGGCCGAGCAGGACCTGCATTCGGGCGTGTTCGGCGGAGCGGCGCCGAATCCCCTGCAAGTGCTGGCCGATCTCTTCGCGCGGCTGCACGACAAAGACGGCCGCGTGGCTGTGCCCGGATTCTACAAGGACGTTCGGCCGCTTTCAGCCGCCGAGCGACGCGCCTTGCGAGCGCTCCCGTGGAACGAGAAGGAGTTTCGGCGCTTTGTGGGCGCGCCGGCGCTGACAGGAGAAAAAGGCTATTCGACGCTCGAACGGCTGTGGTGCCGACCCACGCTCGAACTGAATGGGATGTGGGGCGGGTACACGGGACAGGGCGCGAAAACGGTGATTCCGGCCAAGGCCTACGCGAAATTCTCCACGCGGCTGGTGCCCAATCAGGACCCGAAGAAGATCGCCGGATTGGTCGAGAAGCAGGTTCGGCGGCTGTTGCCGAAATGCGTGACGTGCAAATTTGAAACCCTCAGCCAGGGCAAGCCGTGGCTCGCTCCTTACGACCATCCGATTTTCCAGGCCGCACAGCGGGCGCTGAGCGAAGGATTCGGCAGGAAAGCGGTTTTCATCCGCGAAGGAGGGTCGATCCCGTTCGTCACCGAAGTGCACGACCTGCTCGGCGTGCCCTGCGTGCTGATGGGCTTCGGCCTGGCCGACGAAAATGCGCACGCGCCGAACGAGCACCTCTCGCTCGATCATTATTACGGCGGCATTCGGTCGGTCGGCCGGTTCTACGAAGAGATCGCCCATCTGCCGAGCGGGGTTGGCGGCCGGCGGAAGCGCGGGTGAGCCAAGGACGCGGTGTTTTCGTCACCGAGTGCGTTTTTTCTTGGGATTTTGCGGTTTTTTTGCTTGCCTTCACGGATATACCTGTCTATAGTTCGGCGAGAAGGGCGTGCCCAGCGGGGTAAGCTTGGGTACAGACTCGAGGAGGATTCAATTCAATGCCGGCCAACCCGATGAGCAAAGCCAAGACCGTAGCCTATCTCGCAGAAAAGTGTGACGTTCCCAAGAAGACGGTGAACCAGTTCTTCGAGGAACTTTTCAAGCTCTCCGTGAAAGAATGCAAGTCGGGATCGGGAAAATTCGTCGTGCCCGGCCTCGCGCGCGTGGTGAAAGCGCACCGCAAGGCGCGCATGGGGCGCAATCCCCGGACGGGCGAACCGATCAAAATCAAGGCCAAGACGGTTGTCCGCATTCGGGCGTCGAAGCAGCTGAAAGACGCGCTGCTGAAGTAACTCTCTCCATTCCATCGCGCCGCGGGAGAGCCGATTTGGCTCTCCCGCGGCGCGTTCTTCCCTTCTTCCCCCGGTCCAATTGCCGCTGACGACCGCCCAAGCCCGGTGAGGTTGTGCGCGCCGGAGTGGCGGCGAGGGAAAGATGAAGCGGGACAGGCGCGCGGAGACGTTTCGCTTCGGGACAGCGGCGACTGCTTTCGCCATGGCATAATCGTTCTTTCTCTATGCGCCACGAATCAGGACTGCTCACCGATCTTTACGAACTCACTATGGCCGCCGGCTATATCCAGACGGGTCTGGATTGCCGAGCGACGTTTGAATTATTCGCCAGGCATCTGCCGGAGCGGCGGAATTTTCTGGTTGTCGCGGGGATCGAGCAGGCTCTGGATTTTCTGGAGACGGTGCGATTTTCGCAGGAAGAGATCGGGTATTTGCGGCGGCATTCGGCGTTCCGGCACGTGCACCGGAAATTTTTCGATTATTTGGCGCGTTTCCGTTTCACCGGAGACGTTTGGACCATGCCGGAGGGGACGCTGGCGTTCGCCGGCGAGCCGATTCTGCGGGTGGAAGCGCCGATCGCCGAAGCGCAGATCGTCGAAACGTACCTGCTGGCCGCAATCCACTGCCAGGCGCTGATCGCGAGCAAAGCGGCGCGGGTGGTGCTTGCGGCGCGCGGACGGTCGGTGATCGAATTCGGGTCGCGGCGCGCTCACGGGATCGAAGCCGGCGTGCTGGCGGCGCGGGCGTCGTGGCTGGCGGGTTGCGACGGCACGTCGAATTCCTACGCGGGGCATGCCTACGGCATTCCGACCTTTGGGACGCAGGCGCATTCGTGGGTGATGGCGCACAAGACCGAGCGGGAAGCGTTCGATAAATTCCTGGACGTTTTTCCGAATGCTTCGACGCTGCTGGTGGACACTTACGACACGCGTCGCGCAATCGAACGCATCATTCGCGATGGCCGCAAGCCGGTGGGCGTGCGGCTGGACAGCGGCAATCTGGCCGAAGACAGCCGCTGGGCGCGGGAACGATTGAAGCGAGCGGGCTGGGGCGACGTGCAGATTTTCGCCTCGGGCGACCTCGACGAGACGAAAATTGAGGCGATGCTGCGCGCGGGCGCTGAAGTGGATGGATTTGGCGTGGGCACGGCGCTGGTCACCTCTTCCGATGCGCCGTCGATCGGGCTGATCTACAAACTGGTGGAAATCCATCGCAACGGCCGCGCGGTGCACGTGGCCAAATTCAGCCCCGATAAAGCGACCTACCCCGGGCCGAAGCAGGTGTTCCGTTTTCACGACGACGCGGGGCAATTCGAGCGCGACCAGATCGCGCTCGAAGGCGAACGGCCGCGAGGCGGCGAACCGCTGCTGGTTCCGGCATTGCGCAAGGGACGGCGGATTCGGCCGGCCGAACTGCTGGAAGAGGCGCGGGCGCGGTGCAAGAAGCAGTTGCTCCTTTTGCCGGAACGTTACCGGCGCATCGACAAGCGCACGATTTTCCCGGTTTCTTACAGCCAGCGGCTGGAACGCATGTTCAAGAGCAAACAGCGGGCGGCGCTGGGCCCTTCGCGTTCCGCGGTAAAATAGAGGCAAGGCGGCAACCAACGTGGGGGATGGGCCGATGGCATCGCGCGAAGTGGTTCTTTGGGACGTGGACACGCAGCGGGATTTCATGCTGCCGGGAGGGGCGCTGTACGTTCCCGGGGCCGAGAAACGGATTCCGAACCTGAAACGGTTGGTGGACCTGGCGCGGGAGGGGAAAGCGTTTCTGGTTTCTACCACGGACGCGCACACGCCCGACGATCCCGAGTTCCGCGACTGGCCTCCGCATTGCGTGCAGGGAACGCCGGGACAGGGGAAAATTCCTGAAACTTTGACCGACGACCTGCTGACCGTCCCGAGCGAGCCAGGATTCGCTTTGCCGGCCGATTGGCGCACCCACCGGCAACTGGTGATCGAAAAGCAGACGCTCGACGATTTCGACAATCCGCACACGGCGCGGATTCTGGAGCGGCTGGACGGGGAATCGGAGCATTTCGTTTTCGGGGTGGTGACGGAATACTGCGTGCGGCTGTCGGTGATGGGGATGCTGAAACGCGGCTACCGCGTGGCCGTGGTCACCGACGCGATCGAAACGCTGAAGGAAGAGGACGGACGGCGCACGCTCGAGGAATTCGTGGCGCACGGCGCGCGGCTGGTGAGCACGGAAGACGTTGTCGCTTCCGCCGAAGGCTGCACAACCGCCGCGGCCCGCTAGGCATATTTCATCCCGCCGCAGCGCGGGGAACGAAGACGCGGTCGTAAACGGCCATCAGCACCGTCGCGGCAGCGCCGATCGCTGCCAGCACCCACCACAGCTCGTAGGGCCGATTCACCACTTCGCCGTAATAGTGCAGCAAATGGCCGCCGATCTGGCCGGCGATGAAATAGCCGAGCGCGATCGGCAGAAACGCGTAGCCCATGAAGACGCCTTGCTGGCCTTCGGGCGCGAGGCGCGAGATGTATTCGTAGTAGCGCGGGGCCTGGGTCATTTCACCAATCGAAAACACGACGAGCGCCGCGGCCGACATCCAGACCGAACCGTACAGCGAGACGGTGACCATGGACAGCGCCGCCAGAACTGCGCCGAAAATCATGGCGCGGAACGGCGCGACGCGGCGCGTGAGATGGTTCACCAGGAGCTGGAAGAAAATAATCATCAGCGCGTCGATCGCGATCAGGCGGCCGATATCGGCGCTAGGAAGCGAGGGATCGACGTATTTGTGGACGTACTCCGGCATGACGACGAAGAAGGCGTAGAACGTGATCCAATAACCCGAGAAGATGAGCATGAAGAGAACGAAACGCCAGTTGCGGAGCACGAGCACCGTGTTGGCGAGCGCCTGGCGAACGGTCATTTTCGAGCGCGCGGCGGCGGCCGCGACCGGCTCGCGGTAAAAGAGCAGGACGAAAAGGACCAGAAGGTAGACGACCAGCGCGCAGAGCTTGAAATTGACGGACATGCCGAAGGCGGCCACTGCGGCAGCGCCGAGGAGCGACCCCAGCGCGCCGCCGATATTCACCAGCCAGTAGTAGATGGCGTAGCCGAGCGACCGGACCTCTTCATTGGATCCGATCGCCACCGAACCCACGACGCAGGGTTTCACCAGCGCCGGCCCGAACGCGGAAAAAATCAGGATCGCGAACAGCAGCCAGTAATCGGGGATGGCGGCGCGGATCGGATGCATCCAGGAGGAATTGACCGAACCGAGCAGGAAATAGCCGGTGCCATCAATCAAATAGGCGACGATGAGGGCGCGGCGAAAGCCGTAGCGGTCGGCGAGCGAGCCGACCAGCACTGGCAGCGCGTAGACGGCAAAACCGAACCACCCCATCAGCTGCGAGGACGAAACATCGGACAAGTGGACTTTTTCGACCAGAAAGAGCAGCAAAAACGCCTGCTGGGAATAGAAGGACAGGCGCTCGAACATTTCGCTGAGGTTCGCCACCCAGAACGCGGACTGGAAACCCGTGCGGACTTTCTCGAAGCGGGCAGAAAGGCTCAAAGACGCCTCCAGTGGAAGCCGGGCGGAATTGTAGCGGAACGCGAGGCGAGCGCGGCGAAAAATTTCATGGGGCGGCGGGCTCGAGTGCCGGGCCGGTTCGCGATGTGCTACTATCCCGCTTCCACGCGAAAGCGCAGACGGAACGCGCTCGCGTCGAGGCCCGACGTGCCCTCTGACACGATGAAGGCGCTGCGCAAAGCTCGTCCCGAGCGCGGCGCCCAGCTTGAAACCGTTTCCATCCCCAAGATCGGCGCCAGCGACGTTTTGGTGCGGGTGCGCGCGGCTTCGATCTGCGGCACCGATCTCCATATTTACGACTGGGACGCGTGGTCGCAGGCTCATATCCAGCCGCCGCTGACGTTCGGCCACGAGTTCTGCGGTTTTGTGGAAAAGGTTGGCGATGAAGTCGCCGGGCTGAGGCCGGGCGATTTCGTCAGCGCGGAAATGCACGTCAATTGCGGGCATTGCCTGGCTTGCCGATTGGGGCAGGGGCACGTTTGCCCGAACGTGCGCATCATCGGCATCCATGCGGACGGCTGCTTCGCCGAATTCGTGCGAATTCCCGCGCGGAACGTCTGGAAAATCGATCCTTCGATTCCGGCGCATTACGCGGCGATCATGGATCCGCTCGGGAACGCCGTGCACACGGTGCTCGCCGGGCCGATCGCCGGGTACAGCGCGGTCGTCACCGGTTGCGGGCCGATCGGCTTGATGTCGATCGCGGTGGCGCGCGCTGCGGGCGCTTCGACGATCCTCGCCACCGAGATCAATTCGCATCGGCGCGGCCTTGCAACGAAGATGGGCGCCGACGCCGCATTCGATCCGACGGAAGGGGACGTAGTGGCGCGCGTGAAGGAAGCGACGGGAGGCGAAGGCGCGGACGTTTTGCTCGAAATGAGCGGCCATCCGGCGGCGATACGGCAAGGGCTCGGAATGCTGAGGCCGGGCGGACGCGCTTCGCTGCTCGGGATTCCCAAGGAGCCACTCACGCTCGATCTTTTCAACGACGTCATCGTGAAGGGTACCGTGGTGCAGGGAATTTTCGGCCGCCGCATGTTCGAAACGTGGGTGGAAATGAACGCGCTGCTGAAAAGCGGCCGGCTGAATCTGGAACCGCTCTTCCGCGAGCGGTTGCCAATCGAGCGATTCGAAGACGCCTTCAGCCTGCTCGAGAAGGGCCAGGCGAGCAAGGTGCTGCTTTTCCCCAACGGCGCCGCCGACTGAAGTCCCGGGCCACGCTCCACGGCGCTCGCATATAATGAATTTTGTTTCCCCGCAAGGAGGTTTTATGGACGCCGCAACCCGCCCGCAGCTTCGCTTTCTGCACGATGAGCTGGAGGAACTGAAAGCCAAGCATTTGTACCGTCATCTTCCGATTCTTTCCGGCGAGCAGAAAGCGGTGACCATCGTTGACGACCGCACCGTGATCAATTTGAGCTCGAACAATTACTTGGGCCTGACGACGCATCCCAAATTGCGCCGCGCCGCGATCGAGGCGACGCGCAAATTCGGCGTAGGAACGGGCGCGGTGCGCACGATCGCCGGCACGATGAGCATCCATATGGAGCTGGAGAAACAGATCGCCCGTTTCAAAAACGTTGAAGCGGCCGTCGTTTTCCAGTCCGGTTTCACCGCGAACGCCGGAACCGTTTCTGCGGTGTTGGGTAAGGACGACCTGATCATCTCCGATGAGCTGAATCACGCCTCGATCATCGACGGCTGCCGGCTGTCGAAAGCCACGATCAAAATCTTCAAGCATCGCGACGTGGCCGATTGCGAGCGGATCCTACAGGAAACGGCGAACTGGCCGGGACACAAGCTGCTGATCACTGACGGCGTCTTCTCCATGGACGGCGACATCGCGCCGCTGCCGCAGTTGTGCGACCTGGCGGAAAAATACAACTGCATCATGATGGTGGACGACGCGCATTCCTCCGGCGTGCTGGGCCGGGGCGGGCGCGGAACGGTGGACCATTTCGGGTGCCACGGGCGCGTGGATATCCAGGTGGGGACGCTGAGCAAGGCGATCGGTTCGATGGGCGGCTACGTTTGCGGCTCGCGCGACCTGATCGAATTTCTCTA
>JAKASX010000018.1 GCA_021818865.1 Acidobacteriota bacterium | reverse complement strand
CTTGGTCGGGTCCTTGCCCGAAAGCGCGCCGCCGCCGTGCCGCGCGTAGCCGCCGTAAGTATCCACGATGATTTTGCGTCCCGTGACGCCCGCGTCTCCCATCGGTCCGCCAATCACAAATCGCCCGGTCGGATTGATCAGCACTTTCGTCCGATCGTCCATCATGTATTCGGGAATCATCGGCCGAATCACTTCGTAGAGGATGGCGTCGTGCAGGTCGCGGTTCGAAACGCTGTCGGAATGCTGTGTGGAAACCACCACGGTATCCACGCGCGCCGGGCGCCCATCCACATATTGAACCGTTACCTGCGATTTGCCGTCAGGCCGAAGGAACCCGACCACGCCGCTGCGCCGCACTTCGGAAAGGCGCCGCGTGAGGCGGTGCGCCAGCATGATCGGCATGGGCATCAGCTCTTCGGTTTCGTCGCAAGCGTAACCGAACATCAAGCCCTGGTCGCCCGCGCCACCCGTATCCACTCCCATGGCGATGTCTGGCGATTGGCGCTTCACGGCCGAAACCACCGCGCACGTATCGGCGTCGAAGCCGAATTTGGCGCGCGTGTAGCCGACGTCGCGAATGACGTTGCGGGCGATGTCGGTGTAATCGAGATGGCAGCAGGTGGTGATTTCTCCGGCTACGACAACCAAGCCGGTGGTCACGAGCGTTTCGCACGCCACACGCCCTGCCGGATCGTCCTGCATCACGGCGTCGAGCACGCCGTCGGAAATCTGGTCGGCAATTTTATCGGGGTGGCCTTCCGTCACCGATTCTGACGTAAAAAGATAGTTCTTGGGGCTGGAAGCCAAGCTGATCCTCCTTGGGTTTGTTGCGGACTTTGGTCCGGGCCACACCCGCTCTCTGCGGACGCCTTAACGTAAGAAAACTCAAACTAGCACACGCATTCCGCGAGTGTCAACGCATTGCGGCAAAAGGGCTTGGGAGCAGCGCGAACGGCGAAAAATCAAGGCTGAAGCGCGACGCTCAATCGCGCCGCTCTCGTCAACCCTCGCCGCCGAGCTCTGATGCCGGGCAAGTTTCGGCCAATCGAACTATACGAAACCGAACCGATGAATGGGTGATTTGCCCCGCATTCGGCGGCAAATCACCCTTTCGCGCACCGCCGCACCACGCCTCAGCGAGAAGCGGAATCGCGGCCGCGCCTCTTTTCAAGCCGCATTTTGCGGCAAAAGGGCGGTCTCGCCAATTGGCAGCTTTCTTGCATCAAAATCCTTGAAAGCATGGGGATTTCTGTGCCTCAAAAAACGACTAGTACCACGAACAAACCGATAGAGTACACGGTGGAAACCACCAAATCCTTCGACGCCGCGGTCAAGGCGGTCGAACAGGCAGCCACCGCGCACGGCTTTCGCGTGCTCCACATCCACGATGTCGCCGCGACGCTCGCCGAAAAGGGCTACCCGCGCGATCCGATGAAAATCATCGAAATCTGCAACGCGCGGTTCGCCAGCGAAGTTCTGCAAAAAGACATCAAAACCTCGCTCATGCTTCCCTGCCCCATCACCGTCTACGTGGATCGCGGCCGCACGTACATGAGCACATTGCTGCCGGAGGTCATCGCCAGTTTCTACCCCGAAGCGGGCGTCGAGGCGCTTTCCGCTCAAGTGCAGCGCATCGTGATCGCCATCGTCGACGACGCCAAAGCCTAATCCTCCGGTTCTTCCTCCGTTTCAGCCGCGACCGTTGCCGCCTGCGCGGGCGCACGGCGCGCGACCAGGTACGCGTGTATGAACGGATCGATTTCGCCGTCGAGCACCGACTGCACGTCTCCAATTTCGAGCTTCGTCCGGTGGTCCTTCACCAGTTGATACGGCTGCAAAACGTATGACCGGATCTGGCTGCCGAAACTGATTTCTGGCTTGGCGTCTTCCAGTTTCCGCGCCTCTTCGCGGCGCTTTTCCAGCTCGAATTCGTAGATCCGCGACCGTAGCACCTTCATCGCCATTTCGCGGTTTTTGTGCTGGCTGCGCTCGTTCTGGCACTGCGCCACGATGCCCGTGGGTAAATGCGTGATGCGGACCGCGGAATCGGTCATGTTGACGTGCTGGCCGCCATGGCCGCCCGCGCGAAACGTGTCGATGCGCAGCTCTTCCGGCTTGATCACCACCTCGATCCGATCCTCCACCTCCGGAATCACGAAGACCGACGCGAAGGACGTGTGGCGTCGCGCCGCCTGATCGAAAGGCGAAATCCGCACCAGCCGGTGCACGCCGCTTTCGCCGGAAAGCAGCCCGTAGGCGTTTTCTCCCTCGACGCGAAACGTGACCGATTTGATTCCGGCTTCCTCGCCGGAGGTGATTTCCAGAATCGCGGTGCGGAATCCGTGATGCTCCGCCCATTTCAGGTAGAGCCGCAGCAGCATTTCCGCCCAGTCCTGGGATTCCGTTCCGC
Organism: Acidobacteriota bacterium; assembly: GCA_021818865.1. Classification (GTDB taxonomy): domain Bacteria; phylum Acidobacteriota; class Terriglobia; order Acidiferrales; family UBA7541; genus JAKASX01. The sequence goes on along the minus strand of JAKASX010000018.1, from coordinate 44,390 downwards.
CGGCGCCCGGTTTGATGTTGACGATGGCGTTCAGGCGGTCGCTTTCGCCAGCGAGGAGGGTGCGGGTTTCGAGATCGGAGACGAACCGGTCGGCGCTATCGAGTTCGCCCGCGAGTTCCGCCAGCAGTTGCTGCTTCTGCTGCGCGTCGCCTTCCTCAGCCGCCAAGTGCAGATACGCCTGGAGGTCGCCCATCCAGCGCTCCAGACGCTTGTCGGCCTCCACGCGATCTTCCGCCTGCTTCCTTTGTTGCAGGATGCGCTGTGCTTCTTCGGGCTTGTCCCAGAAACCGGGTTCGGCGAGCTTTTTTTCGAGGGCGGTCAGACGAGCGCGATTTTCCGCAACGTCAAAGATAGCTCCGCACCAGCCTGACGCGTTCCTGTAGCTGGTCGTAGCGGTGCTGCAAATCTTCGAGCATCATCGTCATCGTGTGTCCCATCCTGGAGGGCCTTGCGCCCCTTTTTTCTAGCGTACCGGAACCGGCGCTTTGCGCCTAGCGAAATTCCACGCGAGCGCCAGGCACGAAACGACAGCGGCCAAATCCGGCCACCAATCTCCCCACCGCGTATAGAGCGTGCGATCGGAACGAAAATCATAGCGCACCGTAAGCGCGGCGCGCGTTTCGGCCGGCAACCGCGCGCGGATTCGCCCGTAGGGATCGATTTCCGCGGTGATCCCAGTATTCGTATCGCGCAGCAGCCAGCGGCGATTTTCCACCGCCCGCACGCGCGCCATGTTCAAATGCTGCTCGAGCGCCTCGGTATGGCCGTACCATCCGTCGTCCGAAATATTGATCAGAAGCTCGGCTCCGCGATCGGCAAACTGGCGAATTTCGTCGGGAAAAATTGCTTCGTAACAGATGAAAACCGAAAATTTGCCGCCCGGCAGCCGTCCCACGGCGCGAACCTTCCCCGGCGTGAAATCGCCGATTCCGCCGATCAGATCGTGAGCGAAATGCAGGTATTTCCGCCACGGCACGTATTCGCCGAACGGCACCAGGTGAATTTTGTCGTAGCGGAAAACGGTTTGCCCCGCGGGATCCACCATTTCCGCGCTGTTCGAGGCTTCCGCCGCGCGCCCCGAGGGAAATCGCCAGCGATCCACTCCCACCAGAAAATCGCTCTCGCTTTCCTGCGCGATGCGCCGCGCGCGAGCCGCGAAATTCGGGTCCTGCAACGAAAATGGCGCCGGCGCTTCCGGCCAGATCACGAGCCCCGGAGCCGATTGGCCGGCACTGACGCTCAGCGCCGTCACCGCGTGCAGCAGGGCGGCATTGCGCTGCTCCCAATCGGCGGGAAAACTCACCCGCGGCCGAATATCGAGCTGAATCAGGTGCGCCGTGTACCGTCCCTTGGGTTTCGGCACCAGGCGCGGCCCGATCGTAGCCGCCAGAACGATCGCCGCGCTCACCGCGGCCCAAATCACCACCGGTTGCTTTCGGCGTTCCCGGCGCGCCCGCCACGCCCACAGCAAGAGCGCGTTGTAACTCGCCACGATGAACGACAATCCGTAAATGCCGCCGAGCGTCACCACCTGTACCAGCCCCAGATTGCTCGAAACCGAATATCCCAGCAGGTTCCATGGAAAACCGATTACCGGCATGAGGGTGCGGTCCAGCTCGAGCGCGGTCCAGAAAAAGGGCGAAATCGCTAGCGCCCATCCCACGCCCGAGCGTTTCATCAGCCGCGTGCCGAGCGCGTAACCGCCCGTAAACAGCGACAGAATCACCACCATCAATCCCAGCACGCCCGCCGCTTGCCATACGAGCATTTGCCCGTAGGAACGGAAAAAGCCGTAGAGCCATTCGAGCGTGATGGAATAAAACACGACGCCCTGCAGGAAACCCCACCCAAACGCCGCCACTGGCCCGGAATCGAGCGCCACGACGAGCAGTGGCACCAGCGCCACCCACGCCAGCCATCCCCAATGCGGCTCGGGAAACGAAAGCGCGAGCAACACGCCGGAAAGAACCGTCAGCGAGAGGCGCTTCAGCATGATTGGGAGTGACTAGCGGCGTTTGGCCTACATTTGTCGCCGGCGGGCGAGACCGACGCACCGATTGCGTGCGGCGTTGCTGCCCGCGCTCCCCAGGAGTGACCGTCTTGTCGGGGAAGCGTAACTAGCCGGGCGGTCGCGCTGCGAGGCAAAGGGGATCCTTCAGTTCGTTCAGGATGACAGGCGTTTGAGGACCCCCGCGGTGATACAGCCTGGCGTTGACGGCAATCGCGCTTAGGGCGCAAGGAACGCGGGGACGGCGATGGTCGAATGGCGCAGGTCTGACGTAGATGCTTGCGACGCATAGGCCTAGTGTATAGGCGAACCGGTGCCGCGGTGTCCACTCGAAGGAGACAGAACGAAGCAGGCGCCCAACGTTCAGCCGCGCAAGGGGCAAGGGGCGGGTGAAAGCCGCCATCGAACGGCGAGCCAGGCGCGCCCCCCTGAGACATCAGCGGCCAACGGCCCGGAGGGTGCGGAAACCGCGCCCCTGCAAACAAGGGACGAGCCGGGGATGAGGAATCACGCGGACACAGCTGGGACGGCTGCGCCAACGACTTATTTTCGGAGGATGCTTTTGAATCCTTCGCGTTCCAGCTTCGTTTGCGCCACTTGCGCCTCGTGCGCGGTGGCGTAGGGACCCACCTGCACGCGAAACAGCCGATCGGGGCCGGGCCCCCACGCAAACGCGGGATAGCCCTGTTTTTTCAGGAATCCGGCAAGGGAAATGGCATCGGCGCGATCGCGCAGCGCGGCCACTTGCAGCGAAAGCCCTGGCCTTCCGGTGGCCAACACCGGCGGTTTGCGGTCGATTCTGACGTCGGTGGGTTCCGGCGCCATCGAAATGGGGCCCGACGGTGGAGCAGCGGGTGAACGGGTCTCCGGCGATTTTTCCGGCGTAAGGCCGGGCGTGGCGGAAGAATTTTTCCCGGATTTATTCGGGAAAAAATCCCAGGAGGGGGTGGGCGAGGCGCTCTTTTTCGTCGTCAGGTCGCTATCCACGCTTGCGCCCGGCGCGATAGCCGCCGATCCCGCGGCTTGCGGCACGCCGTGTCCGCGTCCCATGAAATAGCCCAGCGCGAAGCACGCGCCGCAGAGCACCACCGCTCCCAGGAAAATGCCGATCACGTGGCCGGCACCCAGGGTGACTTCGCTTTGTCCTCTGCTGCGGCCGCCGGCCATCGAGTTCTTTCCTTCCTATTTCCCTTGTTCCGCCGGTGGCGCTTGGGCCGGCGCGGGAGAGACGATCGGTGCGAGAGTGGGATGGGAGGAGCCGCCGCGCAAAAACGAGACCAGATCGAGCGGGAGCGGGAAGACGATGGTGGTGTTGTTGGTGATGCCGATGTCGATCAGCGTCTGGAGATAGCGCAGTTCGACCGAGATGGGGTTCTTCGACAGAACATCGGCCGCGTCGGCGAGCTTGGCCGAAGCCTGGAATTCGCCATCGGCGGCGATGATTTTAGCGCGGCGTTCACGCTCCGCCTCGGCCTGCCGGGCGATCAGGCGCTGCATGTTTTCCGGAATGTCCACCTGCTTGACCTCGACCTTGGACACCTTGATACCCCAGGGCTCGGTATCCTGGTCAAGGATAAACTGCACCTTCTCGTTTACTTTTTCGCGCTCGGAGAGGACTTCGTCGAATTCAAATTGGCCGACGATGCTGCGCAGGGTGGTCTGTGCCAATTGGGTGGTGGCGTAGAGGTAATTCTGGACGGTGGAAAGTGCGAGTCTGGGGTCGACGACGCGAAAATAGCAGACGGCATTGATTTTCACGGAGACGTTGTCGTGCGTGATGATGTCCTGCGGCGGAATCTCGATGGTATCAATCCGCAGCGAAATCCGGTAAAACTTGTCGATCGGCCAGACGACGATCCGCAAGCCTGCGCCTTTGATATCGGGCGACATGCGGCCCATGCGCAGGATCACGCCGCGCTCCCATTCCTTGACGACGTAAACGGAGTTGAAGAGCCAGATCAGGAACAGTATCACCGCAATCGCAAACAGCGTTTCGCCGAAACCCATGCGAACCTCCTCCTCGGATTAGCCCGCGTCCGGCCGAGCAGCGGGCGCTTCGGCCGGTTCCACATGAAGCGTTAGTCCATCCACTTTCACTACGCGAACCCAGGCGCCCTTGGGGATCGGCGTCTCGGCGGCGTCACGCGCGGCGCTCATCGCGCGCCACAATTCCCCATGGACGAAAATCATTCCGCTCCCTTTGGCCTTCCCTACCGGCTCGGTCACCTGGCCGACAGCGCCCAGCAGCCCTTCGCTTCCCGTCGCCGGTTTCCAGCGGAACGACCGCAGCAGCAATCGCCCGACCAGAATGAAAAACACGGCGAACGGAATCGCCACGCCGAAAGCCACGCCCAGGCCCACGCCACCTGTCGTCAGCGGCGAGCGCACCAGCATCACCGCGCCCAAAATCAGCGCGATTACCCCTCCCACGCCCAGGATCCCGTGCCCGGAGTAGTTCACTTCCAGAACGAACAGCGCAATCGCCAGCAGAATCAGCAACAGCCCCGTCATATTCACCGGCAGCATGTGCATCGCAAACAGAGCGAGCAAAATGCAGATGCCGCCGACCACCCCCGGCGCCACCAGCCCCGGATGCGTGAATTCGATGTAGAGCCCCAGCACGCCGACGATCAGCAGAATGAAAAACGCGTCCGGCTGCACGATGCGCGCCAGGAACCGTTCCCGGGCGGACATGCCCACGTTCACGATCACCGGATGCCCCAGGTGCAGCGTCACCTGCGACCCATCGAACCGCGCGATCGTCTTTCCGTTGAGCTGGGTGAGCAGATCCGGCTCGGAATTCGCGATCAGGTCGATCAGCTTGTCGTCCAGCGCTTCCTTCGCGCTGAACGCCTTCGCTTTCGTCACCGCCGTTTCCGCCACCGTCACGTTTCGGCCGCGCTGGCTCACGTAGCTCCGCAGAAACGCCAAAGTGTCCTGGACGATTTTCCTTCGCAGCGTGGGATCCACCTGCACCGGATAGCCCGCCACTTCGAGCAGCGGCGAAGCCGCGCCCATCTCCGTTCCCGGCGACATCGCCGCGATATCCGCCGATTCCAGAATGAAGAATCCCGCCGATGCCGCTCGCGCCCCGTCCGGCTCCACGTAGACGCACACCGGAACCGGCGACCGCAGAATCGCCTGGATGATGTGCCGCATGGATTCGCCCAGCCCGCCCGGCGTATCCATCCGGATGAGCACCAGCGAGGCGTGTTCGCGCGCCGCGCGCGCGAGTCCGCTTTCGATGTATTCCGTGAGTATCGGTTCGATTTCGCCGTCGATGCTGAGGCGAATGACCGTTTCGGTAGAAGGCGTCTGCGCGGTCGCTCGCGGCGTGAAAAGCGAGAGAGCACCCAGCGCCAGCAGCGCAAAAACTGCCCGCTTCATCTCAACGCGGATTATACCAGCGTTGGTGCGCGGCGGCGGAAGTTAAGCGTCGCTCGGGCACGCCAGGCGGGTTCAGTTCGCGTGCCCGGCGTTTTCAGTTCGCGTGCTGAATGAGCCGGATCGGGATCGGTGTCGCGCCGGGACTATTAAGATCGCCGGCCAGCGTGCCACCGGATCCGCCATTTAGGGTCCCGCTCCCGCATGGCGTGATGCTCAGGATCATGGACTGTACGCCGTCGTACGTGGCTCCGTGGTAGTAGCCTTCGAGAAAGAGCGACATCCAGCCGACAACGGTGACGTTTCCGCCGCCAGGGCCGATGCAGTCGGAATTCGACGTGGATTCCACAGTCCCGTCCGGTTCGACCGTTCCGCAAACGGCGCCATCGTACATAGCGACCGTCACCACCGACGGGCTCTGCTGCGTCCCGATCGCCGAACCGGCGGTCACGTCGCCTGCCGTCACCAGCGGATTATTCGATCCGGCGTAGATCTGGTAGCCAGGGCTTTGGCCGGATTCGGCGGTAATCGTGTCCTGGCCCTGGCCGAAATTGCAGTTATTGGGGCAGCCGGTGGAAGGCCCGCTCGCGTCGATTCTATCCTCGACTCCGGTGTCCGTCGGCCCGACTTTCTTACCTGGAATCGCCGGCAGCGATTCGCCGCACGTCACCGGAATGCATTCCTGAATCGCGGCTTCTTCCTCGGCGGCGCTGGGATTGCCGCTCGGCCAAATCGCCACCAGATACCATTCGCTCGGCGCGGCGGAATCGCTGGCGCCGGCGCTTCCGAAGTGGAGATCCCACTGCGTACCAATCGAGGAGTAGTCCAGCGTAACGGGACTCACGTTTGGATTGGCAAAATAGCCCGCGGGGGAAGAATTCGGACAAACCGTGTTTTGAGGGTTGGATTGATTGGGGTCGCAATTGGGGACGAGGAACGGCGCGACGCAGGCGGGCGTGCTATTGGCCGCGCCGCCTTCGGGACTGTAGGCTTCGGCCGAAGCCGTCGCGCTCACCCTGCCGGCGGATGCGCCGAAAACCTGTGCGAAGATCGTCGGGATACCGCTGCGCTCGACGGTGACGGTGATTTGCGGCTCGTCTGCGCTCGGGTAGGCGAAGCTGATTCCCGGGCAGCTCGTGCTCGCGAGCGAAGGATCGGCGTATTCGGGGCAATTGATGGAAGCGGACTGGCCCGCGACGGTGTTCTGCGAAGCCGCGTTGATTGCCTGCGCCGCAGCCAAGCTTTCCTGCGATCCGCCGGCCACGCAGCCGCTCGCTCCCGAAACGCAGCCTTCCGTATAAAAGACGTCCGCGCCGGCCAGCGCCGCGGCATCGGCTGCGCGCTGCGCCTGGCTACGCGCCACGTAAAGAATGCCCAAGTCGATGGCCAGTGCCATCACGCTGAGCAAGGTGATAAGCGCGAGCGCCACGAAAACCAATGTCGCACCCCGGTCGTCACGCGTTCCGCTCCCACGCCTCTTGTCGTTCATTGCCGGTACGTCCTCCGCGCGTTTCATAGGGTCAAATTCTGCATGGTTACGTGTGTGGTGATCTGATCGGGAATCACCGTCACACCGAAGAAATTCTGCAAGCTCCAGGTCACGGGATACGTCAACGTGACCGTGGTATCAACGCCGGCATTAACGCCGCGATCGATCGTAAGCTTGATGCTGCTGCAGTTCCACGTCCATACGGGAAAGCTTCCGCTCGCGGTGGCCGACGAAAGGCACGACGCGCTCAGGCCCGCATTGTCCAGGTATTGCGCAACGGCCGTCGCCGCGGCCGAAATCGAGCACGGCGGGTTTGTCCCCGGTGCGCAGGCCGTGGTGGGAAGAATGGTGTTCGAGACGACGATTCGCCCGCCTTCGCGTGCTGCGTTCGTCAGTTTCTGTTTCATGGCGAACGCCGACCCGAAATCCCAAGCGCCAACCAACAACAGACAGAGAATCGGAAGGACCAGGGCGAATTCCACCAGCTGACTGCCCCGATCATTTCTCCACGTCCGTCGTTCAGCGAATCGCGTTTGCCATGCCATGCGTCGTTCTCCTCGTCCGGTTGTTCCGACGCGTCACGGGCACGTCGTGGCGCCCGATATGCTGTCGGTCGTCGGTTGGTCTTCGCGGCGCATTTGCACGTCGGCCTTCAGATTCAGCGTGCCGATGCCGGCGCCTATAAAGGGGATCGAAAGTTGATAGGGATAAGTGAAACTGATCGAAACGCCGCACTGATTGTCGGTGGTGCCGGAGGGATCGAGCCAGCCGATTTGCTCGTTGTAGTTGGCGATGCAATTGATCGAGGTGGAGCTGGCGCACGCGCTCGTACCCAGATTCGCGGCCTGGAGCGCCGGCGCGACGTAGTCGGTGAAAATGGGGCTATCGGGCGCGGTGTAGGTGGTCGAGCCGTCAATAAACGTGTTGCCGTCGTAAACGGAACTCGGCAGCGCTGCCACTCGCGCTCCTTCGCGCGCCGCGCGATTGATCGTCTGGTACACGTTGTAAGCGCGTGCAAACGCCATGATGGCGAGGGCAAGCGCCGCGAGCAGCGTGAAGACGAAGGCAAATTCCAGGATTTCCGTGCCGCGTTCCCCATTTGGTCTCGCGCCCCGAGACCTCTTGCGCGTGACTTCGTAACCTTCGGAGAACGCCTGAGAACAACGCTTCGGTGCAACTGTCAACAAGGTGTAACGGTTTTCCCCCATTTTCCTGCCTCTCTGCCATGTGATTTGGCACGCAGGATTCCAGAGGCGGTTACAGGACCGGTAGTTTTACGAAAATGTGAGTACTGTGATTGCGGAAGGAGGTAACGCCTTGGGGTTCCATGAGGTCGCGTCTTACCGTCCCATTCCGTGGGTCGAGTTGCGCGCAAGGGACAAGCGAGCAACATCCAGCAGTCGGGGTATTGCGAACAAGGCAAACACTTGCCTTCAAATCAATGAGGCCAGGCGGAGCAGCTTACAACACGCGGCGGAAATCGGCTGACCCAAGGGGATTTTCCCATATGAGTTTCGCGGGTCGCCTCTGGCCCAGCGAAACGCCGGCGGAATGATAGCAGTCTTTCCCCAGCCCAAAGACTCCGGGAGCTGACCGGAATGAGCGAGCGTAGCGCGCAAGAAGCCTCGGCCGGAGCCGCACTCGAAATTCCTAAAGCGCCAAACGCCCCAAGCGAGGCTGAGGTGGCCGGAACGCAGGATGTCCCGCGCATTCCGGAGGCCGCGTCAGAGGCCGGGATTTCCTTTCGCCGAATGGAGCCTTGCTCGGACTTGCAACAGGCCCCCGAGGGGAAATCCGCGCCCTGGCGTCGCTGAGAATCAAGGCCAAACGGCCGGGGGCTCTTCGCGGAGCGATCTGCCTCTACCTCTGCCCTGGGGCCAGGTGAGTCCTCGGGGAACGTCCCGTTTCGGCCGCCCGCCAAGGCGAAGAAGAGTCGGAGCGCGCGCCCAACGCAAAAGCGCTGACATCCGAATTTCAGCTTCCCCCTATTTCCGCAAGGGCTCGACGGGCAGCAACTGAATTCGAGCGCCGCACTTCTTCGCGGGGAGTCTCCGATGAGGTGGTTGTGAAAATCGGGCAAAGGATCCCGTCGATAGCCGACGGCATTTCAAAGAAACCGCCCTGTTTGGGGCGATTGGGAAATCGCCTTGGGCAGTACACACCATCCCAACGCCAAGCGCCGCCCAGAGGAGGATGTGGGCGCATCAGGACCCGTAGTTGGCGTCGGGGCCCGTGATCAGCCGGATGGGTATCGGCGTGGCACCTTGGGTGCCGACTGGCGGCGTCGTGCCACCTCCGCAGTACGATGTATTGAGAATAATCGTTGGAACGGCGTCGCCGGAGGCCTGCTGGATAAACACCTGCATCCATCCTATGACGACTTGGCCATAAACAGGTTGGCCGTTGACGGTCGTTTTGGGCATAGTGCTAATGCTGTTTGCGTTCTGACCCGAGCTAAGACAGTCTGAGTTCGTCGTTGTGGGTACTTGTCCGTTCGGCAGGGTGCCCACGCCGCAGATCGCGCCATCATAAACGGCGAGTGTGGCGACCGACGGGCTTTGGGACGGGTCAATGGGTGCGCCCACCCTGATCACCCCGGCCTGGACCAGTGGGTTGCTCGCCCCAGCGTAGATTTGATACGGGGGAATGTTGTCTCCGTTGGGGTTCACAACGATTGTGTCTGGGCTCAACCCTATCCTCGACTGGAGTCCTTGATCCACGGGTCCGACCTTCTTCCCCGGGACTGCTGGCACGCCCTCGCCGCAGGTGAGCGGCTGGCACTCCTGAATTGCGTTTTCCAGGGCGCTGCCGCCGCTGCCTTGCGATGGCGTCACGGCGTCGGTAAACCACTCGCTTGGAACAGCGGCGTCGCTGGCCGTCGCGTCGCCTGTGTGCAAGTCCCACTGTTCGCCGATTACGCCTGGGTTCAGCGAGGTGGAGTTGGGGACCATGAAATAGTCCGCGGGGTAGCCGCAGAGGCTATTGATTGTGCCAGATGTGCTAGTTGTCGGATTGCAATTCGGTACCAGAAACGGAGAGACGCAAGACACCGATGTCAGGGTGTTTCCGCCATTGGGGTTGTAGGCCTCAGCGGTCGCCGTGGCCGATACGGACTGGAGCCCGGCACCGAATACCTGCGCAAAGATCGTATGGATTCCGGTGCGTCGCACTGTGACAGAGATTTGGGGCTCCGTGCCATTCGCCGTCGGGTCCGAGAATTCAATATCGGGACAACTGGTGCTACCGAGAGACGGATCGGCGTATTCAGGACAATTGACGGAAGCGGCTTGGCCAGCGACGTAATTCTGCGCGGCGGCAAGCATCGCATCTTGCGCCGCCGTTGTACGGACGGCTTGGGAGTCACACGCGTTGCTGCCCGTCAGGTCGGTGCATGCAGATGTGTAGAAAACGTCGGCGCCGGCAAGGGCCGCGGAGTCAGCGGCGCGCTGCGCCTCGTTGCGAGCCACGTAAAGGAGGCCCAGATCAATCGCCAAGGCCATGACCCCAAGCAAGGCTATCAAGCCGAAGGCGACGAGCCACAGTGTGACGCCGAGCTCGGACTCAATCTTCCGCCGCAGGATTATCCCCTTCGTCATAGGTGCTCTCCCTATTGTATCTACGTGAGATTCGGCATCGTCACGGTGGTAGTGATCTGCACGGGCTGGACGGTGGCTCCTTGGAACTGCTGATAGACATTTGACATAAAATTGACCAAGCTCCAATTCACGGGGTAGGCCAAGGAAACCGAGGTGTCTGTCCCCAAGTTGGCCATGCGGTTGATGGTTAGTGTTATTCCGCCGCAGGTCCAGGTCCAGGACGCCAAACCCGACGGCGGAGGTCCAATTTGGTACTGCGTGCTAACCGGTGCCGAGTTCAGGCAGGAGGCATCGGTCATGCCTGCGTTATACAAATACAAGGCAACGGTGTTCTTGGCAGTGGTAATCGGGCAAGGTATTGTCACGCCGCTGCATGGACCCGACAGGGGTGCGAGTATGGAGTTTGAGATGACGATCCGCGCACCCTCGCGAGCTGCATTCGTCAGCTTCTGCTTCATGACGAATGCGGAACCGAAATCCCATGCCCCCACCACCAGCAGCGCCAGCAGTGGAAAGACCAGCACGAACTCCAAAAGCTGAGCCCCATGTTCGCCGCCACGAGCATTTAAGCGGCGAGCACGGCAAAAGGTAAAGCACAGGCGCTTCATGGGCAGCTCCCCGTGGTGGATTGATTTTCGCGGCGCATTTGGACGCTTGTGGGAATATCGACTGTGCCGAGGCCCTGGCCCAAGAACGGGATCGAGAACTGATAGGGATACTTAAAACTGATCGTAACCCCGCATTGCGGGTCCGCGTCGCTTGGGTCCAACCAACCAATCGTTTCGCTGTAATCGATAACCGCTTCCGGATCGAGGTTGGCCGCGGTGAGAGCCGGGGTGATGTATCGCGAAAAGACCAGGCTATTGGCCTGCGTGACGCTGGTTTGATTCCCATCTATGTAGGTATTTCCGTCGTGGATCGAGCTCGGCAGCACAGCCATGCGCGCGCCCTCGCGGGCGGCCCGAGTGATGGTTCCGTAAACCTCATACGCACGAGCAAAGGAGAAGATGCCGAGCATGAGTGCGAGCAGAGCACCCAGGACGAAAGCGAATTCGAGGATTTCGGCGCCGCGTTCGCGGGAGCGGGACGGGGTACGAGCTTGAGATGGCGATGACATGGATAGCTGCGTGTGCAGGTCGGTCGCCGACGGAGTGTTCCCCTTCGAAACATGCAACCGATGCCATTTGAAATAACGAATGAGGGCCAATTTTTCCTTCTCCCCGCTGCGAATCAATCTCCCACGTCTATTGGCAGCATTGTAGACCGATTGTGTTGAAAGTCCAGAGATAAGTGATTGGGGGACAAAAACTTCCGGGCGCTTTCTGTTATTTCCGAGATATTGACGCAGTAATAAATTTAGAGCGGAATTCTACAACTACCGGACCAGGAACTGGGCGCTGATTTGGAAGACCTTAGGTGGAGAATTCGGACCGTTCGGGAACAGCCCGCAGCAAGAATTCCACCCCGTAATGGAACTGTCCGATCCCGTTATTGAAGCCTTAGCTAATAGTCGTCGCAAGACAAATCCACTCCTCCCGCCGCGCGGGCGACTCACGGGGCGCGGCGAAGAGAGCGTTGATCGGCGGCCTTTGCCAGCCTGTGATTCGTGCGCCGAACGCACAACGAGGCGCCGCACAACCAACCCTGCGCGCACGTCTCCCCGCCAAGGATTCTGCTAATCGGTGCGGATGAGGCGAATCGGAATCGGCAGGCCGCCGGTAGCGGCGATGGGAGGCGTTCCGCTGTCGCCGGTTTCGTCGCCTCCGCTCGAACAACCCATCACGTTGAGCACGATCGCGTTGATCAGGTCGCTTTTGCCCTGGTGAACGACGTCTTGAATGAAAAGCTGAATGAAGCCCACAACGGAAACCGTATCCCCGCCCGGATTCAGCGTGTGGCCGTCGTAGACGGGAACGAGAACCCCCGATGGGCTGGGGCCGTAATAGGTTTGACCGACGAGCGAAGGATCGGGATTGTTCGATCCCCCTGTAATCGGAAACGGCGGACCAACCGAAGTATCGATCGAATCCTGCCCTTGACCGAGACCGTCGGCGCTGGCGTTGATCCTCGCGTCGATGCCTTGATCCGTGGGGCCGACGCTGGTGCCGTTAAACGTGCTGACGGTCTGGCCGCAGGAAACCTCGGCGGGCGCGCATTCGGAGATATATTGGCGTAGAAGCGACGCGCTTTGACCGTTGCCGTTGCTGTTGCCCGAAGAGATTTCCGTAGCCAGATTCGTGTTGTATGCGACCAGATACCACTGGCTCGGTCCGGCGTTGCTATGCAGCTGCCACGGCTCGCCAATCACGCCAGTTGAATAGGCGCCCGGGTGAGCAACGTCGCCAGTGGATGGGTCAATGAAATAGCCCGCGCTATCGCCGGCGCAAGTGGAGCTGAGCGGAGTGGTGTGAACGGGATCGCAATTCGGCACGAGAAATGGAGCGACGCAACCGTAGCTGACGGGAACGGACGCGCCGGAGGGATTGAAAGCCTCGGCGGTGGCCATGGCGGAAACGCTGCCAAACGTGGCGCCGAAAAGTTTGGCGAAAAGAAGCGGAATGGCATTGCCGCGAGCGACCGTGCGCTGAACGGTGACGGTGATCTGCGGCTCCATCGGATTGGGATACGAGAAAGAGACATCACCGTCCTGAATGCTGGCCGCTTCTCCCGCCACATCGTTTTCGTCGCCGACATTTTCCGCCTGCTGGCGGGCAAGCGATTCCTGGGCGCCACCGGCGACGCAACCGCCGGCCGCGGTGGTGCAGCCGGAATTGATGAAGGCGGCCGCGCCGGCGAGGGCGGCGGCATCGGCGGCGCGCTGGGCTTGGCTGCGGGCCACGTAGAGCATGCCGAGGTCGATCGCGAGCGAGGCAGCACCGAGAATCGCCACAAGCGACAAGGCCACCAGGAACAGTGAAACTCCTCGCTCGGCGCACCCACCTACCCGCTGCGAATCTTCGGCCACGTCTCCTCCTCAATCGACCAGATTGGCCATGATCACTTGCGTTTTGACCAGGGCGGGCGTGGCGTACCCCGGCAAAAACCGTGCGAGCCACCACTGGTAGGGATACGTGAGAATCACTTGCGTGCTGGGGAGGAGGGAACCGCCGGCGCTGGCGACGGCGTAGCCGCGATTCATCACTAGAGAAATGCCATTCGAACACGAATAGGTCCACGTGAGGCCTGACGTCGAGGTGGGTGAACCGGGAGTGATACAGGAAGCGTTGAGGCCGGCGTCGTTCAGATAGTGGACGGCGGCGTTGGCGGCGGCCACGATCGCGCAGGGCGTGGCGCTGGTGCAATTCGCATCGCTCAACGACGTGGAAACGACGATGCGCGCGGCTTCGCTCGCGGCGTTGGTGGTTTTCTGTTTCAGAGCGAAAGCAGCGCCGAAATCCCAGATTCCAACCAGCAGGACGAGCAGAAACGGGAGGACGAGAGCAAATTCCAGCAGTTCGACTCCGTGCGAGGACGCGAGAACGCGCGAGGGGCCAAGACGAGCGGCGCTCATGGGCACGTTGCTCCAATCGGCTGATTTTCGCGGCGCATCTGCACGCTGGTGGTGAGATCGAGAGTGGTGAGCTGCCAACCGGCGAACGGCAGGCACAAGGTGTAGGGATATTCGAAACCGATCTTCACGCCGCACTGCTCGTCGGCGTCACCGGAATCGAGCCAGGCGACGGTTTCGGAATAATTGAACACAGAGTCAGGATTGAGATTCGCGGAGCGAAGGGTTGGAGCGATGAAGTCGCTGAAGATTTGGCTGTTCTGCAGCGTGACGCCAGTCGAAGGATCCAGGTAGCTATTGCCGCAGGTGGCGCAGCTGGGCAAAACGGCCATGCGAGCGCCTTCGCGCGCGGCGCGCGTAATCGTCTGGTAGACGTTGTAAGCCCGGGAAAAACTGATGATGGCCAGCAGGAGGGTCATCAGAAACGTCATAACGAACGCAAATTCCAACATTTCACTTCCCCGCTCCGGCAAACGGCCACGCGAGACGGGGTTCGAGGGACGCAACCTGAACATCGCCATTGTCCGGTTCGTAAGGGACTCCAAACCGCGCATCGGCCGGGAAACCAGACACACGACAGCTTGCTGATTCACTTCGGAACAATTGGCATTTCCGAGGCGAAACCTGTTCCCGCAGGCCCGATGCACAAACACCCGGATTCGAGACCACTGCTGCCAAGACCATTTCACGTTTACGGGAACGCTGAAGGACGGTCAATCCAACGAAAGTACTACGGTATGGAGGAGGCGGCCGCGCCATGGCGGAAAAACGGAGCGGAGAACAGCAGTCATGAAGCAAAAAGAAGCGAAAAACGCGATTAACGAACGGGCTGAGCGTCGGTGGGAGCAGCGGGTGGTGGAGGAAGCAAGATCGCGCGAATGCGCGGATCACGGAGGACGGTTTTGAATGCGGGGTCTTTTAGCGCGTTGGTGAATTTCTTGTAGCCCTCGTCGCGGGACATTTTCAGATAGTGGGCACAGCTCGCAACATCATCGAGCGTGGCAAACGATTTGGCGAGGAGGTAATAGAAAAGGCCGGGCGGCTGATTGCCTCGCAATTCGATCACTTCGCCGCCTGCGCCACGATCCTCGAAGTAGGAGGGATCGAGCACGATCGTGCGGCAAAACGCCAGGACGGCAGCCTTGTATTTTCTTTGGGCGAGATAAGCGTAGCCGAGATTGCTGTACGCGGAGGCCATGGCGGGATTGAGGCGGATCGCGTGCTTATAGCGATTGATGGCAGCGCCGTAATGATGGAATCCGAATTCGACGGTGCCCCAATTATTGATGGGAATGGCGGAGCGCTTGTCCGCTTTCGCAGCCTTCTTGTAGTAGCGTTCGGCGAATTTGGGCAGGTCGAGTTGCTGGTAAGCGATGCCGATTTTGTTCAAAAGAACGGAGTTTTTCGGCTCCTCTCGCAGCAAATCCGCGTATGCGGCGATGGCGTGACGAAACATTTTCCGAATCATGTAGACATCGCCGAGCATTTCCTCGCGCTCGAAAGGCGTCATGGGACGCGCGAGAGAGACGGACGCAGCAGAAACCGGACGAGCCGGCGTGGAAACGGATTGCGGTTGGACGGCGGGAGAGGCTTGCGGCCGGTACTGCTGCGATTGGGCGGAAACGGCGAAAAAGGGCGAGACGCAGATGCAACACGCCAAGAGCGAGAAAACGGACTTAGCCCCTGCGCCCGCCTTCATGAAACGCCCCCTGTGGGCCGCCCGGCTAATGGCCAGACGGCTTCTTCTTGGCTCCAAAGATACCAAAGAGACGCTGGAAAAACGTCTTTTTTTTCGGCTGCGGGGGCGCAGAGGCGGGGGGTTTCGCCGGGGTCGGACTTGGAGCCGGCATGAGGCGAGGCTGAAGCGCGGGAGAAGAAACGTGCTGGGTCTGAGACTGAGAAACCGGAGGTGCGGGACCCTTGCCGGCACCAAAAATGTGCGCCATCCAGGAAACCGGCGGAGGCGCATTGGCCATGATGCCTCCGGAATAGGCAGTGGGTTGGGTCCCGGTGATGAAGTAATCGGTTTGGGGATCAGGACACTGCGGCGTGGCGAGTTCGAGCGTGCGAGGATCAATCTGTTCCGCGACCACCCCCGACGGCGGATCGAACGGCTGGGGATTATCGTAGCCGGGAAGCTGGAGCGCGCTCTTCATGAATTCCGCCCAGATAGGCCCGGCGGAATCGGCTCCGGCGAGATGGAGATTGCGGCTATCGTCGTAGCCGACCCAAACGACACAAATGAGTTTCGAGGTGTAGCCGGCAAACCAGCCGTCGTGGGAGCTGCCGGTTTTGGCGGCAGCGGGAGCGTCGAAGCCCATCATGCGAGCGACGACGCCGGTGCCATGGTCAAGCACGTTTTCCATGAGCGTGGTGACCACAAAAGCAACGCGTGGATCGAGCACGGGCGTGGTCTGAGGACGATTTTCCAGCGCGACGGCGCCATCGGGCTGAACGACGCTGCGGATGAACATGGGTTCGGCGCGAACGCCGCCGTCCTCGAGCGCGGTGTAGCCGGCGGCGACTTCGAGCGGGGTCATGTCGTAAGCGCCGAGGGCCATGGCCGGGGTCGCCTGGATCTGGTCGTCGAGTTTCATTTGGCGGGCGACCTGGAGAATCCAGTCGTAGCCGACCATGCGGGCGATCTTGACGGTAGCGACGTTGAGCGAATGGGTAATCGCCTGCTTGGCGGTGACCACGCCGAAGAATTCATGTTCGTAGTTATCGGGCGTGTACTGCTGGCCGTCGAAATTGAACGTGGTGGGCTCGTCGATGACGGTGGTGATGGGCGTGACAACCGGTTGACGGCCGTCCACCGCGTCGAGGAGCGCAGCAGCGTAAACGAACGGCTTGAAAGAAGAGCCGGGCTGGCGGCGAGCGAGCGCATGATCGAGCTGGCTTTTGGCGTAGTCGCGCCCACCGACGAGGGCGAGCACGTGGCCCGTTTGAGGGTCGAGGGCAACAAGAGCGACCTGCGGACGAGAAACGGGCTTGCCTTCCCTCTTGCGGCGTGCGTAACGCCAAGCGAGGCGCTGATCTACGAGCTTCATGCCGTCGGAAACGGCTTGTACGGCGGCATGCTGAAGCTCGGGATCGAGCGTGGTGTAGACGCGATAGCCGTCGCTGGTGAGCTGGCGCTCTGTGAAGCGATCGAGCAACTGCTGACGAACCAGATCGACGAAGTAGGGAGCGTCGCTGGTGGAAACCGCGGCAGGACGGACGACGAGCGGATCCTGAAAAGCGGCCTGTTCCTGGGCGCGGGAGATGAAACCGTCGTTGACCATCCCGTGAAGGACGCGGTTACGGGCGTCGTAGGCGCGCTGGGGGTGGGTGTCGCTGGAGGCGTAGTAGTTGGGTGCGCGGATGATGCCGGCGAGGAAGGCGTCCTGAGCGAGATTGAGGTCGCGGATATCCTTGCCGAAATAGGCCTGAGCGGCCTCGCCGAAGCCATGAATGGAAAAAGAGCCGCGATTGCCGAGATAAACCTGATTCGCGTAGAGATCGAAAATCTGCTGCTTAGTGAAATGGTGTTCGAGCTCGAACGCCATCAGCGTCTCTTCAAATTTCCGGCGGAAGGTGCGGGCGCGGCTGAAGAAGAAGGTGCGGGCCACCTGCATGGTGATCGTGCTGGCGCCCTGCGCCTTGCGTCCGAGGCGGACATCCGTATAGGCGGCGGCGAGGATCCGCTCGGGATCGATGGCGGATTCGGTGAAGAAGTCCTTGTCCTCGGCGGCGAGGACGGCGTGGATGAGCGTGGGCGGGAGTTCGTTGTAGTGAACCACGCGGCGCTTCACGCGCGAACTGCCAAACAGGGTGGTGATGACAACCGGCTCGATTTCAGCGTCGGTGGTCATCTGACCGTTATCAAGCCGGCGTATGGCGGTTATTTTCCCCGCGGAAAAATCGACGCGCAGCGCGTTCGTGTCCTGAAAATACGAGGATTTCGAGGGGTGGATTTCGATGGACGAACCGGAAGCCTGATACCAGCCGGGAGAATAATCGTCAGGCTGCTCGGTGTAGCCGGCGCGCTGGAGATAGGCGACGAGCTGCTGTTCGGACAACGGCTGGCCGACTTCGATACGCGCGGGCGCGCTCAGGACCTGGGCAGCGCGGCCGAAAATCTGGCCGCTGAGACGCAGATCCATCATATGTTCGAAACGGAACCAATAATCGAGGAAGACGCCCGTGCCGGCGAGAAAAAGCACCAGGACGGCACCGATGATGGACAGGCCGACGCGGGAAAACCAGAACCCGCGATCGAAGCGAATGCGGAAGCGCAGGCGACCTTTCCGTTTTTGGGCGTTGGGCTTATTGGGATGCGATTTTCCAGGTCGACGCATAGCTAGGCAAACGCCATTGTACTTCCCCTGAGGCCGATCCGTCAGATGGAGTTGCGGGCGCGTCTTCCATGGAAACAGAGGACGGGCCCATGGGGCAAACCTGAAGCACGGAACCCGCGGTGTGCAAGCGGTTTCCCTTGCCTATGAACTTCCGCATACCGGTTCGCACCGACAAGCGACCGGTGCCGGGGACAACCGACTCACGCGGGAAGCGGGCCAGACATTGCCAAACCCGCTTCGCGCGCGACTTTTCCCCTCCCACACGAACTGCCCAGGCAGCGATTCTTTTCCCGTCACTGCGTGGGAGACGACTTCGGCGCCGGGAGCGGGGGAGCAACGAAAACGCTCACCTGGACGCGGCGGCTCTCCTTGCGATCCTGGAGGGTGCGGCCGCCATTGATCAGATTTTCTTCGCCGAGGCCGATGGTGTGGATGCGATAGATGGGGATATTGTGCTCAGCCACGAGATAGCGAATGACGCTATCGGCGCGCTTGCGGCTGAGAATGTCGTTGTAGCTCGCCGGGCCGGTCTGGTCGGTGTAGCCCTCGACGGTGATGAAAAAGCGCGACTGGCTCTGAATTGAGCTGGCGAGCTGGTCGAGCTTGGCCTTGGCATCGGACGTGAGATTCGACCGATTGAAGCTGAAATGCACGACGGTCTGGTCCGAGACCTTGTAAGCGTCGAGATTGGCAACCGTGTTGTTGAGGTCGGAGAGCTGTTGAGCATTTTGCCGCGTGCCGTTCAGCGCTTCGGTGGAGCGGCTGTCGGCAGCGTCGGCGGTTTCCTTGGTTGCGGAGAGGACCGTTTCATCCTGTTGGAGTTTTTGAGAAGTCTGGTCGAGTTTATCCGAGGTCTGCTTGAGCGTGGTGCCCTGCTGATTTGTCTGAGTGGCGACCTGATCGAGCTTGGAGCTGACGGGTTGCACGCTGGAGCGGACATATCCTCTCGTTGCGAGACAACCCGCTGAGAACACGGAGCCGAGAATCAACAAAGCAGGCAGGACATAGGGTTTCGTAGCCATTTACGCCCCTCCTTTTATCGTCTTTAGAATTTGAAGAGGGCACTGGGCTTGGGGTTGCCTTTCCGTCAATCGGGAAAAGAGGGAAATGAGCGATTTCAAAGAGGGACGCGGACGCTTCTCTTCGGGCCGCCGAGAAAACGCGATAGGGAAATCGAGAATTTCTCCGGAGCGAAATTCGTCAATAGGCGCGGGCGAAGACGGCCTGCTCTTTTGCTGGGCGTCCGCAGAGGACGCAGGCACCAGAGCCGCTGGGCTGATCGATAGGGATGCAGCGCGTGGTGGCGCGGGTTTCTTCCTTGATACGAGCTTCGCATTCGCCATCGCCGCACCACCAAGCGAATGCGAAACCGGTCTCGACGGCGGATTTGAGCTCGTCGTAGGAACTGACCTGGCGCGTGTTTTGCTCGCGAAACGCGAGAGCGCGTTCGAAGAGCGAGCGCTGGATCGCCTCGAGCGTTTGGGAGACGGTTTCGACGATGGCCTCCATGCCGGCGGGAGTCTTGCCTTCCCTGCCGTGGCGATCGCGACGCGCGAGAACGACCGAGTGAGCGGCGACGTCGCGCGGACCGATTTCGATGCGGAGAGGAACACCGCGCATTTCCCAATCGTTGAATTTGAAGCCGGGGCTGACGCCGTCGCGGTCGTCGAAGCGCACGCGAATGCCGGCGCTGGCGAGAGCGTCGCGGACTTTCACGGCGGCTTCGGTGGTCAGTTCCTTTTCCGATTCGGTCTTGAAGATGGGGACGATGACGGCCTGGAGCGGGGCGAGACGCGGAGGGAAAACGAGCCCCTGATCGTCGCCGTGAACCATGATGATCGCGCCGATGAAACGGGTGGAGAGGCCCCAAGACGTGGTCCAACAATATTGGAGCTGGCCCTGGCGGTCGAGATAGCGGATTTCGAAAGCGCGAGCGAAATTCTGACCGAGATTGTGGCTGGTGGCGGACTGGAGAGCTTTGCCGTCGCCCATCATCGCCTCGATGGAAAAGGTCTGGTCGGCGCCGGCGAAACGCTCGGAATCGGATTTGCGGCCGGGAATGACGGGGATTGCCGCTTCGTTGACGGCGAAGTCGGTGTAGACGTCGAGCATGCGCCGGGTTTCCTCGATCGCTTCCTGGGCGGTGGCGTGGGCGGTGTGGCCCTCCTGCCAATAGAATTCGAGGGTGCGAAGGAAAAGCTTGGTGCGCAGTTCCCAGCGAACGACGTTGTTCCACAAATTAATCAGAATGGGCAGATCGCGATAGGACTGGACCCAGCGGGCGTAGGCGTGACCGATGATGGTCTCCGAAGTGGGGCGGAGAACGAGAGGCTCCTCGAGTTCCTCGCCGCCGCCAATGGTGACGACGGCAAGCTCTGGTGCGAAACCGGCGACGTGCTTGCTTTCCTTTTCAATGAAGCTGCGGGGAATCAACATCGGGAAGGCCGCATTGACGTGGCCGGTGGCCTTGAAGCGGCGGTCGAGCGCCTGTTGAATATTTTCCCAGAGGGTCCAGCCGTAGGGGCGCACGATCATGCAGCCGCGAACAGGCGCGTAATCGGCGAGTTCGGCGCGAAGGACGAGCTGGTTGTACCACTCGGCGAAATCCTCCTGCCGGGAAGGCAGCTTGCGTTCGATGGGTTTTTCCGCCATAAGCCGTGAATATCCTCGATGTGGAAAAGAATCGAGGGTAGCCAAGGGGCGGAGGGTTGTCAACGCGAGGGTAGGAGACATCCTTCTCGCGCGGAGTTTACCGGCAGGGGCAATTCGTCTATTATGCGTTCCGCTAGGTTTGGAACCCCACTCTGGAGGAGGGTTGGAAAACTTGGTGTCAAACGCGTATTCGGCGCCGTCGCCGGTTAAGCAGTTGGAGTCGCACATCGGCAGGCCCGGGGCTTTGGAAGACATTGGTTACATGACGTGTATGACACTCGTGCTGCTCGGGAACTACGCGCAGACGGGCCACTTTGGTGGGCCGCTGGCCTACACGCCCTACAACGTCGCAGCACACCTGGCGGGGCCCGAACTGGGAGGATTGCGCTACGACTACCGGCGCCCGAAGCACCCCTTTTGCGACAAGTTCATGTTGGCGGGCGGGCACAATATCCCGACCGGCTATGCCCTGTGGATGATCATGGGGCAGGCGCTCGAACGGAAATTCAAAGCTACCGGGGATCGCCGCTACTACGTCGATCCGAATGTGGCCATCTTACCGGTTGACGCCCTCGGATTCCGCCGCGGCGCCGCCGTTTTGAAGCACCTCCTTCAGGACTACGGTTTGGTTGACCATCCCTTGTTCGCCCAGGCCAAGGCGCGCGGCATCAAGGCGCTCGCCGGCCATGCGGAAAGCACCGATGCAACGAACGACGTGAACGGCGGCCCCTCGGGGGTTGGCATCGCTGCCTCGGCAGGCAAAGCCGCATTCTGGGACATCGCCGGCGCTCCGAGTTCTTTGAAAGTGATAGCGCTGGAGGGCGAGTTTGCATTGACCGAAGGGCACGCGCAGGAACTCAAAACCCAGGCTCTGGCGCTGCAGGTGGGCAAGCGCCTTCGCATTCTGTTGTCTTACAACAACGCGGGTATTGACGACATGCTGGTCGGGGGCGTGGTCGACCGCAAATTTGATGGCTATCAGATTGTGGACCAGTGGACTTCATACGGTTGGAACGTCTTGACGCTGCCGGACGGCCATGATTACAGCCAGATCATTGGCACCCTCAAGACCATGGAAGATTGGGATGAAAACGATCGCCGTCCGTTCATCGTCATTGGCAATACCACCAAGGGGTATTGGCCGGGCGCGGCCGAAGGCAAGGTTGCCGGAATGGATCAACTCATCGGCTATCCAAGCCACCCGTATTCGTTGAAGATGAACTCGGATTATTTCGTGGCCCTGGCAAGCACCTTCGAGAAGCATTATGGCGTCACCTTTGAGGGCATTCGTCAGGGACCGGTCACGGATGCCCGCGAGAGGATGATTCAGTTCAAAACCAACATCGATGTCGTGATGTCCCTGCTCGACCGGGACGGTCTGGGCGACTGGCTCGCTGACCGGCTGGTCGCGATCGGTGACAGCGTCAAGAACGACTTCCCTCTGCGTTTCGACATTCATCACGATCCCTTCCTGGACGAGCGCCTCCGCGTGGCCCACCTTCCCACGCAGCCGCAAAAGGTCGCCGTCACGAATCCAGTCTCCGGGGAGGAAAGGCAAGTAGCGATCACGCTTTTCCGCAAGCCCGGCGAGGTGGCCGGAACGCGACGGGCGATCTCCGAAGTGATCAAGTGGATGAACTACGTCACCGGGAACCGCTTCTTCACGATTGCCGCCGACCTCTCCGAGTCCATCAACATGGAGCACGGCAGCTTGTGGGGCCACTACAATCCGGTCACCAATCCGCTGGGAACACGCCTGAAAGCCGCCATCCAGGAAGCGGGCAACGTGTCGACAGCCATCGGCCTGGTGAGCCAGAGCGCCAGCGTCGATCCCGACAGGTTCGCCGGGGTATGGGCCATGAGCGGGACCTATGGCGCGTTTACGCCGCTCATGTATACGCCAGCTCGCGTTTGGAGCCAACAGAACCAGGACAGCCGCTTCCGCATGGGGGTTCTGCACATTCTCGCCGCTCATTCCGGGCCGGAGACGGCTGCTGATGCCCGCACCCACTTTGGAATCTTTGCGACCCAGGTATGGAAGCTCTTTCCGCACGGTCAAACCATCCACCTGAATTTCTGGGACTTCAACGATGTGGCGCCGGGCTATTTTGCCGCCGCCGAGATTGCCGCTCGCGATCCGAAAGTGGGCATCATTTCCATCGAGGTCGCCCGGCCCGATTTCCCCGTGGCCGACCGCAGCGCCTTCGCCGATTCCTCGCTCCAAGCCGCGGCCAAGGGGCTCTACGTCATTCGCGATTTCGCGCCTGGCCAACAACGGGCCGGCTACGTCGTGGTGCAGGGCGCGAGTTCCACCGTCAATCTCGTCAGCCTGTTGCCACGCCTGGATCGAGCGGGATTGAACGTCAAGATCGTCGCCGCCGTGAGCGAGGAACTCTTCGATCGGCAACCTGAAGAGTATCGCCGTTCAGTGCTTCCTCCCGAAGCGTATTACGATCTCATGGTTGTGAGCACCGGGACGCGGCGGGTGTGGCCCATTCGGAACCTGGGACCGCTGACAGACGCGTACTCGCTGACCTCGGATTGGAACAATCAATGGCTGACTGGGGGCCTGGAACCGGAGGTCATTGCCGAGGCTCACCTCGACCCCGAGTCGATCTTCGCGGCCATACAGCGCTTCGCCCACGACCGTGATGCCCGCTTGTCGGGCCAGCGCGACTTGCTGGCGTGAAGAACCTCCATCGGACCCTCCGTAGAGGCGCGTGACGGAATCGAGGAATGATGACGCTGGTGAACCGCAATACTCCCCGCTTAACTCTCGAAGGGGCTCGCGCCGTGCTGGCCGCGGCCGAGCGACGCGCCGTCGAAATCCAACGGCCGATGAACATCGCCGTGGTGGATGACGGCGGGCATCTGCTGGCGTTCGCACGAATGGACGGAGCCAAGCCGGCTTCGGTGGAAATCGCGATCACGAAAGCGCGGTCTGCGGCGCTGCGGCGCGCAGCGACAGGCGCGCCGATGCGCGACGGCGAGCCAAACCTCGTGGTCGCGCTGGGACTGGCCGTCGCGCGGCCGGATCAACAGACTTCGGTGCGTGGCGGCATTCCGCTGATCGTGGATGGACAGGTGGTCGGCGCGATAGGGGTGAGCGCAGGCACGGAAGATGAAGACAGCGACGTGGCACGCGCCGGTGCGGCGGCGCTGAGCGAAGCATGAGGGAACTGGCGGCGGCTGCGCCATGAGCGATTTGAAACCACTCGCCCGAACGATTTTCGAACAGACGCTCGACGCCGTGGATGCGCGAAGGGCGGTGCGGGCGAAGATCGCCCGTGCGGGCAAACGGCTGCTGGTTGGCGAGGAGGAAATCGAACTGGGCGAGGCGGCGACACTGCGCGTGGTGGCCTTTGGCAAAGCGGCGTGCGCGATGACGGAAGGACTGGCGGAAGTGCTGGAGCCGGATTTCCCGTTGGAGGGAATTCTGGCCGCTCCTTCGCCGCCGCCACGGCGAATTCGCGGACTGCAATTTTTCCTGGCGGGGCATCCGGCGCCGAACGAAGGAAGCTTCGCCGCAGCGCGGGCGATTCTCGACCTTTTGAAAAAAACGGACGAGCGCACGACCGTCTTTTTCCTGGTTTCGGGCGGAGGATCGGCGCTGGTGGAATCGCCGCTGGATTCACGGGTTTCCCTCGAAGAGATGCGAGAGCTGCATCGGACGCTGGTGAACTGCGGCGGCTCGATCGACGAAATCAACGTGGTAAGGAAACACCTTTCCGCGGTGAAGGGTGGGCGGATGGCGGCAGCGGCGCCGATGGCGATGAAATTCACGCTAGCCATCAGCGACGTTCCGCCGGGGTGCGAATCGGCGCTGGCGTCCGGGCCGACGCTGCCCGATCCCTCGACGGTGGAAGACGCGTACCAAGTGGCGTCGCGATACGGGGTGGTGGAGCATCTGAGCGGGGCGCTGCGGGACTGCTTCGAGCGGCGGAGGCTGCGTGAGACGCCGAAAGAGTGCGACCCGGCGTTCGCGCGCTCGGAATTTTTCCTGCTGCTCGATCAACACAAACTGTTTCACCAGGCGCATCGAACCGCCGAATCGCATGGTCTGGCGACGATTTGCGACAATTCGACGGACGATTGGCTGCTCGAACGGTCCGTTGATTTCCTGCTCGATCTGCTCGAACGGCACAAGGAAGCCAATCCCGGGCTTCCGGTTGCGGTGATTGCCGACGGCGAAGTGCTGTGCCGCGTGAATGGGAATGGAATGGGCGGGCGGAACTCGGCGTTTGCGCTTTACGCGGCGCAGAAAATCGAAGGACGACCGGTGGCCGTGCTGAGCGCGGGAACCGACGGAATCGATGGATCGAGCCCGGCGGCCGGGGCGATTGCCGACGGGACGACGATCGGACGGGCGCAAGCAGCCGGACTCGATGCGGTGGATTTTTTCCGGCGAAGCGATTCCTACAGCTTTTTCGCGCGATTGGGCGATGCGATTCTGACGGGGCCGACGGGGAACAATCTGCGCGATCTGCGCATCCTGATTCACGAATAATTCGCGAGCAAGAACGGCCGAGGAGCGACGGAAGAGCGCCGCTCGCCAAGAGAGTTGTCCTCTTTTTTCCCTTGCACTATAGTCGCCACAGAATGCCTAGCCGGCGCATCGATCCACGGATGATTGCGGGACTCGAGCGAATCGTTGGGCGCGAACAGGTGCTGACGAAAGAAGAAGAGCTGCGCCTGTACGAATACGACGGATCGGTGGAAACCGGACGGCCGGATTGCGTGGTGTTTCCGGGAAACAAGAGCGAGGTGGTGGAAATCGCGCGGTGGTCTAACCGAAACGGCGTGCCGATGGTAGGGCGAGGCGCGGGAACGGGGCTTTCGGGAGGGGCGCTGGCTCGGGAGGGCGGCGTGCAGGTGGTGTTTTCCCGGATGAATCGGATTCTGGCGGTGGATTACGAAAACCAGCGGGCGGTGGTCGAGCCGGGAGTGGTGAATCTGGAGCTTTCGCGAGCGGTAGCACGGGCGGGGCTCCAATACGCTCCCGATCCTTCGAGCCAGAAATCGTGCACGATCGGCGGAAACGTATCGGAAAACGCGGGAGGGCCGCACACGCTGCGCTACGGGGTGACGACGAACCACATTTTGGGACTTGAAGTGGTGATGCCGGACGGCGAGATGTATCGCATAGGAGGAGCCGCGGTCGACGCGCCGGGTTACGACCTGGTGGGGCTCTTCGTCGGATCGGAAGGCACGCTGGGGCTGGTGGTGGAAATCACGGCGAAATTGACGCGGCTGCCGGAATCGGTGAAGACGCTGCTGGCGGTTTTCGAGACGACCGATGACGCGACGGAGACGGTTGTGGCGCTGACGGCGCGAGGAATCACGCCGGCGGCGTGCGAAATGATGGATGGATGGACGATCCGCGTGGTGGAATCGTGGATTCGGGCCGGATTGCCGACCGACGCGGGGGCGCTGCTGCTGATCGAGGTGGATGGACCCAGAGAAGCGGCCGAGGAGCAGGCGGCGGCCGTGGTGGAGACGTGCCGGGCGCACAAGGCGCGCGAAGTAAGAACGGCGAAGGACGAACGGGAACGTGAAGCGCTGTGGAAAGCGCGGAAAAACGCGTTTGGAGCGGTGGGCCGAGTGGCGCCCGATTGCTACGTGCAGGACGGGGTGATTCCGAGAACGCGACTACCAGAAACGCTGCGGCGAATCGGGGAGATCGGCAAACGACACGGATTCGAAGTGGGGAATATTTTTCACGCGGGCGACGGCAATCTGCACCCGATGCTGTGCTTCGACCGGCGCGAGCCGGGAACGTTCGAGCGGGCAATGGCGGCGGCGAGCGAAATCATCGCGCTGTGCGTGGAATTGGGCGGATCCATCACCGGCGAGCACGGCGTGGGGATGGAAAAGGACCGGCTGATGCCGCTGCTTTTCAGTGAAACGGATTTGGAGCTGATGAAGCGCGTGCGGAGCGCGTTCAATCCTTCCGGGCTGCTGAATCCTGGAAAGCTGTTCCCTGTCAGCAAGAGTTGCGGCGAGATACGAGCTCCGGCGATGGGACGCGGCCCGAGCGAGCCGATTGAAGGTGCGAGGAACGAGCGCGTGGGTTCAGACGCCGAGACGCGGGGCGGAACGCAGCGATGAGTGGAAGCGAGGAAAAACTGGCGCAATCGCTCGCGGCGATTGCGGGCGAGGCGAATACAAGCGGCGATCCCAGTGCGACAGGAGAATACGCGATTCACGGCGTGACGCCGAAAGCGATGGTGAGGCCGGCGAATGCGGAAGAGATAGCGGAAATTCTGCGAATGTGCGCGGCCGAAAAGCTGGGCGTGGTGGCTCGGGGAGCGGGGACGAAGATCGGAATGGGCGGCGCGGCGGCGCGGTATGACGTGGCCCTCGTGACGACGAGACTCGAGAAGGTGCATGGATACGATCCGGGCGATTTGACGCTGAGCGTGGAGGCGGGAGCGCGGATGGCGGACGTGGGCAAGCTGCTCGGGGAACACAGGCAGTTTCTGCCGCTTTCGGTGCCGTACCAGAAACGGGCGACGATCGGCGGAACGGTGGCGAGCGGAGTGGATTCGCCGCTGCGGCAAGGATACGGAAGTGCGCGGGATTTTCTGCTGGGAGCGGAATTCGTCACCGGCGATGGGACACGGGCAAAGAGCGGCGGGCGCGTGGTGAAAAACGTCGCGGGATACGACCTGCACAAACTGTTCATCGGGTCGCTGGGAACGCTGGGAATCCTGACACGGCTGAATTTCAAAACGTTTCCCGTAGCTGAGGCAAGTGGAGGGTTCCTGGCGTTATTTAGAGAAGAATCGGGAGCGATTGACTTTGTGCGACGAATCGCACAGTCGCCGGTGGCTCCGGCGACGCTGGAAATTTTAAGTCCGGCGATGGCAGGAGTGCTCGGCGGACAAGCGCGTCTGGACGGAACGGAATTGGCGCCGGTGGAATCGTGGCTTCCGCGCTCGGGATGGGCGGCGATGGCGGGATTCGGCGGGAGCGAGAAGGTGCTGCGACGGTTCGAAGCCGAACTTGGCCGCATGGCGAATGAAAGCGGAGCGGCGGGAACGATTGCGCTCGACGAGGGGCAACGTGCACAGGCGGAGGAGCGGCTGCGAGAGGCGATTCCTTTGCTGCTCGAAGCGTCTCCCGCGGCGACGATCGTTCGCGCGAGCGTCCTGCCGAGCCGAATTGGGGAAATTTTCGCCGCAGGCCGCAGAAGCGGTGAAAAACATGGAATACCCGCGGCGATCCTGGCGCGAGGAGTAGGGGTGGTCTACGTAGCGTTCCTGCCGGGAACCAGCGATGGGACCATTTTTGAGGGACTGGCCGCGGCGGCGAGCGAGGTAGTGCAAGCGGCGGAAGCGGCACAAGGGTTCGGCTGGATTCCGTGGTGCCCGGATGGGCTAAAGAATCTAGCGACGATCTGGGGCAGCGGGAGGCCAGACGCGGCGCTGATGCGAAGGGTAAAACAGGCGTTCGACTCGGGGGGAATTTTGAGCCCGGGTCGATTCTTCGGAGGGATTTGAGGGACGTGGCGACGGAAGTCCAACAAACGATGGCGGTGAAGGCGGGCGAGACGGAGCTAGCCGATTACCGCGACTTTGCGCGTTGCGTGCATTGCGGATTGTGCCTGAATCATTGCCCGACCTACCGGCTGTGGGGCCGGGAAGCGGATTCGCCAAGAGGACGAATCCGGCAGATGTTCCTGGTGGATTCGGGCGAGATGGCGATGGACGCGACATTTGTGACGCACATCGACCGGTGCCTGGATTGCCGAGCCTGCGAGACGGCGTGTCCATCTGGTGTGGAATACGGAAAACTGGTGGAACTGGCGCGAGGACGGATCGAGCGGGAGTACCGGCGCACAGGGATGGCGCGGCTGGGGCGGGAGATTTTTTACCGGCGACTGCTTCCCTACCCCAAGCGGATGGCGGCGCTTGGAGGGTTGATGCGGCTGGCGCAGCGCTCGGGGATGCAAAAGTTGGCGCAAAGCACGGGCCTGCTGAAGCTGATGGGGCTCGAAACGCGGGCGGAATTACTGCCGGAGATCGACCGGAAATTCTTTTCGACCGAGACTACGCGGACATTTCCCGCGCGCGGCGTGCGACGGGCGAGAGTGGCGTTTTTCGCGGGATGCGTCGCAAGGATGACGTTTTCGGCGCTGAACGACGCGACGATTCGCGTGCTACAAGCGAACGGATGCGAAGTGGTGGTGCCGGAGGGACAGTGGTGCTGCGGAGCGCTGGCGGTACACGCCGGGTATCGAGACGTTGCGCGGGAACTGGCGAGGCGAAATCTGGACGTTTTTTTCGCCGGCGGGGATGGATTCGACGCGATCGTGACGAACGCGGCGGGATGCGGATCGACGATGAAGGAGTATGGATTGCTATTCGGCCCGGAATCCGAGGACCACGAACGAGCGAAGGGGTTCGAGGATAAGCTGAGGGACGTGACGGAATTTCTGGATGAACTGGGACTGACGGCGCCGATGCAGCGCGTGCCGCTGCGAGCGACCTATCAGGATTCCTGCCATTTGCTCCACGGGCAGAAAGTGCGCGAGGCACCGAGGCGGCTGATCCAGGCGGTTAAGGGCGTGGAACTGGTGGAAATGGAGCTTTCCGACCAGTGCTGCGGATCGGCCGGCGTCTACAACGTGACGCAGACCGAAACGGCAATGGCGCTTTTGCGGAAAAAGATGGAATGCGTGAACGCGACCGCGGCGCAGGTCATTTTAACGGCGAATCCCGGCTGCCTGCTGCAGTTACGAGCAGGAGCGAAATTGGCCGGGGACGGGCAAGAGGTTTTGCACGTGGTGGAACTGCTCGACCGGGCCATCGAGCAGGAGCGGGCGTGAAGGCGCGGCGATGGCCGTTTTGAGAAACCAAACGGCCACTCGAACCGAACTCGTCAGTGGATCCAAGTCCTGAACCAGACGGAACCGGCGCCCAAGCCGAACAGGGTGAAGGCGACTCCCGCGATACGGAGTTCCCAGGTCAAGGCGACAATCAGGTCCTGAGGAACCAGAGGATGGTCGGCCACCTTCAGGAATTTCCGCGTGACCCAATCACCGCCATAGAGCAAGATCACATAGCCGGCGGAGATGCCCAACATCGCTGGGACGATCAGCCAATCGAGTTCGACCTGGCCGGAACCGGCTTGCACGAGGTACGGCATCCATTGGACGGTGCCTGCGGCAAGAATGAGGCCAGTGGCCAAACTGAAAAGGCCAATCGCACGCACCTGGAACAGTGCGCTCTTGACGGAACGAGGCAGGAGACTGGGCAGATTCCCGGCTGCGGCAAAGACTTCACAGGCAGCGGCGAAGCGCCGGGGGCTGGCGAGCATGTAACCGCCGGTGAAGAGCAGCAACAGCGCCAGAAGCGTGAAACCGGTAATCATCAAATAGGAATCCATGCCAGCGCCTCCCGAGGCCGCGCTATTGAGAACAGTGTAGGCAGAGGGAGGCATCCAGTACATTCGCAGTAAACAAGTGTGCCTAAACGGTCATCGGCGTTTAGATGGAGGCACCGGCAGATTCGCGGCTAGCGCTCGCCGATCAGGTAGCGGCAGCCTTCGGGGCCCATCTTCGCGGAATGGACGGCACCGGCGGGAACATCGAGGCGGTCGCCGGGACGGCAGGTGACAGTTTGGCCGGCGATGGTGAGCGTCATTTCACCAGCGAGGATGATGTGGGCGGTTTCCGTGGGATGGGTATGATCGGGATAGAAAGCGCGAGGAGCATCCTGCCAGACGTAGGTATGAAGAAAACCTTCGGCGTGGAGTTGCGATTCGAGGGCTTTGACGTCCGTCATGTTGGGCCCTGCTGAGGAGTATACAAAGAGCGGCGGAAAAGGAGAATGGCGGAGGCAGCGAGGATGAGTTGGACGGAGCGCGGAGGGGGTTGGGATCGAGACCTCACTTGGGGGCGCCGTTGGGCGGGGAGATTTGGCGCCCCCAAGCTTGTGTTTCCCCGTGGGAGGGGTAGTCGCCGCGAGGAACTTTTACGGAAAATCGGGGCCAGGACCCGGACGAGGCCCTGACATTCCGCGAAAACCTTTCTCCTGCCTCACCGTGTAACCGGGCGGAATGGTGAAGAGAGAACTGGGAGGCTGGGAGAGATTAATATTCGTCAACTCGAACGTGTTGGTGCCGAAGCGCGGGTCGGTGCGCTTGAGCAGGATGGTGGTTTGCAGTTCTGGCGAATACCAGCGCACGGTGGTGATGACGATCGGCTTTTCATTGCCGATCTGACCGGCAGGGATGGTGCGGAGGATGCGGGTACCCTCGACTTTCAAACCGTCCATGGTTTTGTCGCCGAGAGACTCGGTTTGAACGTCGCTCTGGAATTGCCGCCAGCGGCGCGAACGCATGGAACGGCGGAAGTTGTTATTTTTCGAAGCGGGGATTTCGGAGACGGTTTTGCGATTTTCGTCGAGGACGTAAATTTTCCGGGCGACCGGGTCGTTGATGAAGACAAGAACTGGCGGTTTGCCGGCGGAAGCCCAGGGTCCGATGTTATCGAGAGTAATTTCGCGGCTGGTGCGGCCCTTGCTGTCGCGAGCGAAGGTGCCGACGGATTTGTGATTGATGACGTTGCCATCCGCGAGATGCTGAACGGTTTCGCGGACGACGGTGGCGGAGAAAGGTACGCCCTTGACGACGTGGCTATTGACGTCGGAGAGCGGTTCGACGAAAGAAAAGACGCCGGACATGGGGCCGGGCTGCGGGAGCATGGAGCGCCGACCGAATTGGCCGGGAGTGGCCAGCGGCTTTACCGGCGGAGGGAATTGCGCGTAGGAAGTCGCGGCGGCCGCAAGAGAGAAAGCGAAGGCCACGAGAGCGAAGAGGCGCGCCCGATTCCCGCGGAATGCCTTCGAGAGCTTATGCGACGACAGTTGCCGGAACATCAGAACCACTCCTTCCCGAGAACATTCTCCGAGGCGCGGACCGCAAAGATTCCGCAGGCGCGCCAACGGTAATCCCTTATCGCACGATGCGAACGGCATGCGGCCAACCATCCTCTCCTACGACCAGATCGGCTTGCACGAGCCCGCTGCCCTGGCTTTCATCCACCGGATAGCCCAATTCCGCCAGGGCGGACCGTGGAACCTGAACGCGAATGATCAGCGCCGAATCGCCCGGAGCCAGACCTCCGGAAAAAGGAACGGGAACAAAACTGGAGGCGAGACGCGCGCCGGAAGTGTTGGCGGAAGCAGGAGGCGGAGGCGACGCGGGACGCGGAACGGCGGCCTGACGGCCAGAAGGCACCGGAGTAGGCGGCGTTGCCGTCGCTACCGAAACCGGCCGGGCCACCGGGGAGGGACGGCGGCCCGGAGCACGATTCAGCAGCGCAAAAGCCAAGATGAAAGCGGCGGCAGCGGACCCGGACCAGGCCAACACGACGGGCCAGCGAAAGGCGAGGCGCGGATGCGCGGGGCGACGGGCAGGCGGGGGGATTTGCGCGCGAAAGGCTTCGAGCAGGCGGGACTCAAGGTCATCGGGAGCGGACAGAGAGCGGCTCTCGGAGGAGACTTCGCGCAGGAGCCTGGCCAGGCGCTCCGCTTCGGCCAAACGAGAAGCGCAAGCGGGACAGACCTCGGCATGGGCGCGGGCAATGGCGGTGACGGCGGGATCCGGCTGGCCGGGCCGCACGAGATCGTGAACCATTGCCGCAAATTCAGCGCACTTCATCGCATCCCCTCGCGTTGAACACGCGCGCAGCGGAGAACCTCGGAGCCGGTTTCGGCGCGAACGCCGCGCGGAGCTTTTCGGCAAGCATTTCCCTGGCCCGATTCAGCCGGGAACGCACCGTTCCGACCGGGCAACCGAGGATGGCAGCGGCGCGTTCGTATTCGAGTTCCTCGAGATCGCACAAGATGACGACTTCGCGATAGCGATGAGGAAGGCTGAGAACGGCGCGACGCACATGGGCGGTGAGTTCGGCTTGCAGGAGGGAGTCGGCAGGACCGGGATTTTCCGCGCCGCGAGAGCCGAAAGATTGGGCTTCGAGTTTTTCAAAATCTCCCGGCGGCAGATCCTGATAGCGGCCGTCGGATTCGGCGAGACGGCGGACATGATTGCGAGCAACGCCGAAGAGAAAAGCGGCGAGTTCGCCGCGCTGGGGATCGAATTTGGCGTGTTCGCGAATCAGGAACATGAACGTTTCCTGGACAACTTCCTCAGCGGCCTCGGCGCGACCGGTCATGTGGAGGGCGAAACGGTAGAGCGGCCGCTGGTGGCGCCGATAAAGAGTGCGGAAAGCCTCTTCGTCGCCCGCCGCGAGCCGTTCGAGCAAGACGTCGTCCCGAGGCTCCGCCGAATCGTTCATCTACATGACTTAGACGCTTTGCACTGGCCTCCAGTAACAGTTCCCTGCCGCAGTGCCAGGAGTTCCATTTTCTTTGGCGGCGCATGAGGGGGGTAAGACTGGGGGTGCAAGCAACGGCCAAACAAGGGCGATGGCTTGACCGGGCTGGAAGGGGTGGCCTAGGGTATTAACGGCTTGAGCCACCATTTCAGGCGTCCGCGGGGGAGGGGCCAATGTCTGATGTAAATCGCAAAGTACTCGAAGAAAAGGCTATCGCGCCGCCGGAGGGTTTCCGCGAGCGGGCGCTGGTGGGGTCCCTGGCGGAGTACGAACGGATGTACCGCTGGGCGCTGGAGGACGCGGAGGGGTATTGGCGGGAGCAAGCGAAGCTGCTCGACTGGTTCGAGGAGCCGAAAGAGATATTGGAATGGGAACTGCCGCACGCGAAGTGGTTTGTGGGCGGGAAACTGAACGTCAGCTACAACTGCCTGGACCGGCACCTTGCGAAACGCGGGGACAAGACGGCGATTCTGTGGGAATCGGAGGATGGGAAAGCGACAGCAATCAGCTATCACGAGCTTCACGCGAGTGTGTGCAGATTCGCGAATGTTTTGCAATCGCTCGGGGTGAAGGCGGGCGACCCGGTAGCGGTATATCTGCCGATGATTCCGGAATTGCCGGTGGTGCTGCTGGCGTGCGCTCGGATTGGGGCGGTGCATTCCGTCGTGTTTGGAGGGTTCAGCTCGGTGGCGCTGGCGGACCGAATCCGGGACTGCAAGCCGAAAGTGGTGATTACGGCGGATGGAGGGTACCGACGCGGAAGAATCGTGCCGCTGAAGGCGACGACGGATCAGGCGATCGAGAGCTGCCCATCGGTGCAACAGGTAGTGGTGGTGCGGCGAACGGGCGAAGCGATTGCGTGGAAAGACGGAAGAGACATCTGGTTCCACGAGCTGGTGGCGCGTGCTTCGGAAAATTGCCCGGCGACGGCTTTTGACAGCGAACAGCCGCTGTACATTTTGTACACGAGCGGAACGACGGGGAAACCAAAGGGCGTGCAGCACACGTCGGCGGGATACCTGCTGCAATGCGCGTGGTCCACGCGGCTGATTTTCGATTTGCGGGAAGAAGACGTGTATTGGTGCACGGCGGACATCGGGTGGGTGACCGGGCACAGCTACATCGTTTACGGGCCGCTGGCGAATGGCGCGACCGTGGTGATGTACGAAGGCGCGCCGGACCAGCCGGCGAAAGACCGGTTTTGGGAAATTATCGAGAAGCATCGCGTGACGATCCTTTACACTTCGCCGACGGCGATCAGAGCGTTCATGGCGTGGGGGCGGGAGTGGCCGGACCGGCACGATCTATCGAGTTTGCGGCTGCTTGGGAGCGTAGGCGAGCCGATCAATCCGGCGGCGTGGAAATGGTATTCGGAAGCGATTGGGAAGAACCGGTGCCCGATCGTGGATACGTGGTGGCAGACGGAAACGGGCTCGATTCTGATTTCGCCCTTGCCGGGAGCGACGCCGGCGAAACCGGGATCGGCGACGAAGCCGCTGCCGGGAATCGCGCCGCGCGTGGTGAATCAGGACGGCGAACCGACGAAACCGGGCGAGACCGGGTACCTGGTGATCGAAAAGCCCTGGCCGAGCATGCTGCGAACGATTTACGGCGACGACGAACGGTTCCGGCGGGATTATTGGCAGCGCATTCCCGGCGTGTACTTCACGGGGGACGCGGCGCAACAGGACGCGGACGGATATTTCTGGGTGCTGGGACGCGTGGATGACGTCATCAAGGTTGCCGGACACCGGCTGAGCACGATGGAGATCGAAAGCGCGCTGGTGAGCCACAAAGCCGTGGCCGAAGCGGCGGTAGTCGCGCGACCGGACGAAGTGAAAGGCGAAGCGGTGGTGGCGTTCGTGACGCTGCGCTCGGGCGAAAAACCGGGAAACGAACTGCACCAGCAGATATCCGATCACGTGGCGACGACGATCGGAACGATTGCGCGGCCGGCGGAAATCCATTTTGCGCAAGCGCTGCCGAAAACGCGGAGCGGGAAAATCATGCGGAGGCTTTTGCGGGAACTGGCGCAAAAGGGGAACGTGACGGGAGACGTGACTTCACTCGAAGACCTTTCGGTGATCGAACACTTGGCGCGGGCGAAAGGGATGGACGAGGGGTAGGTATTTCTCCCCTGCGGGGGCGTTGTCACAACGGGCTAGTCCATGGTCTGCCGGCATGGCTCCTTTTTGCTCAGAATTTGGGTCATTGCCTTGCTCGAATCCGGGCTGCCGCACGCAGTGTAAGATTCTGGGCCTGGAAGCGGTTTCGTACGATTTGTGCCATCTCGTCGTAAACGCGAACTTTCTTTTCGGGATCAGAGATGGTAATGATGAGAGAGAAGGACTGCGGTTTGAAGGCCTGCTCGCCCTCGATACCGTGCCTCGTCAGAAGCTGCAGTTTCAGTCGCCACTGGTCGCCGGGTTTTCCATTTTCTCCCAGGTTTCCGTGGTAGGTACGGACCGGAGCCCATTTCCGAAGCTTCTCAACCTGATATGACTCGTAAAGAACGCCAGGGTTCTTGTGCTCGGGCGGTACAAGACCGACAAACTTCGTTGTGATGGTTCCTGTCTTGAGGGATTTCTGCCGGCGGTAGACGCCGAAGTGCGCGTCGATGTGGGTTTCACAGTATTCCGTGCCCCAGCGCGCACCGCGCGTCGGAGAGAAGGCGACCGTCATCCATATCTCGCCGAAGTACCTACCGTCGCGGTGGAGGGAGTGCGGGTAGGGAAAATCCTTCCATTCGAGGAAGTAGCCGGGCGTGAGCACGTCATCGAAGACAAGCGTGGAGCTGTGCGGGGTGCATTCGAGGCAGTAGGGCACAGGAGCGGGCAGCCCGAAGCCAAAGAAGTTCTCGTCGCCGTCCGGGACGCGCTCTCTGGTTCGCGGGTCGCGCGCGTGATGGGTCAAGAGGGCTCTCGCCAGCACAGGAGATGGTGTGGGGGTAATGTGGTGATAAATCTGCGCGAGCGTTCGCGAAACGAGCGGTGCGGCAAAGCTGGTTCCGATATTTTCCGCGGATCCGGTCCCGTTCACCGAGCGGATACCGGCAATGTGGGTGAGGTCAGTCGAGCAGGAACCTCCATAGTGAACGAGGTCGGGCTTGATGATGTAGTTGGGTCCTGCCCCGTGGCGCGAAAAGGCTGATGGGTGGTGTTCCTTCGGTCCGTTGTTTTTGTAATCGACGTGGGAGACCGCTCCCACGGTGATCCCCAGGACACTGTCTGCGGGGGCCGTGATTCTTCCGACGTTTAGCTGTGCCTTGGTACGGGGAAAGTCGAGCAACGGCGGAGTTTCGTAATTGCCGGCGCTGATGACGAAAGACACCTGATATTTCTCCTGGAGATTGTCGAGTTCCTCCGCCAGGGCGGAGAATTCGTCAAGGGAGCAAACGGCATTGGTTCCGAGTGAGAGATTCCATACCTTGTACTTGTTGGCGTGCTCCTGGAGCGAAGCTTCGAGCGAAACGAGAAGCTCTGATTCCAGAAGTTCGAGCACTTCCCCCTTCGCAGGGTCACAGTTGGGAAGGACCTGTAGATCGAAGATGCCGCACGGGCTGTCATCGAGGCCGCCAATGGTCGGGTTGAGCCTGCTTCCCCAACAGACCAGTCCGGCCACGAAGGATCCGTGATCTGTGTTTTGGTACTGCGGAGCGACCTGCGAGTCCCGGCCGACGATCCAGCTCTGGAGGTCAGGAATCTGATGTGATACTCCGCTGTCCACGACAACGACAACCGGAAAGTCACCGATTACGTCATCGGATCTCGGAAGTTTCGGCAGCGGCTTCGGATTGAACATGCGCGGTTGGATCGTGCGGATCAGGGGCATGTTCACAATCGAGCGCACGCCGATTACGCGTGAAAGTACCTCGACGTCCTCAACATCGCGGCACTCGATCTGGTAGGTGAAGCTCGATGGGGAGTACCCCTTCCGGCTGACCGTGATGTTTCGCCTCTGACAGGCGGTCTCAAAATCATCCACGAGTTTCGGCTGATCGTTGTCAGCACCATAATTAAACAAGCGGACCCGTGTTATAAATCCACGGTCGCCGCGCGGACTCCGGCGGAGCACGTCCTTGGCATCCATGCCGCCGCGACGGAAAACGGGAGTAACAGGCTCGATGGTTTCGATGCACGAGAGTTCCTTTGCCATACGTTCGGATTTGTTGTGTTCGATGATCTCCGTGAGACGCTCCAATCCTTTAGGCGTTGCTTTGGCAAACAGTTCGCCAAGGCGTCCAGCTCCTATGATGGGGCACGATTCCGCTGAAAAGAGGTTTTCCGGCCGGTGGCTCTTTGCCACTGCCGTCGGCATGAGCTTAACGCGGATGGGTGCGGTTTTGGTACGCTGAACCTGGGGAACAATTGCATCGCGGAGTGCGGAGACCTGATTGGACAGGCGGGTTCGATACTTGGCATCGACGGTGCGGAATGGCTTCGTCTGCCCGCCGCCGCCAATGACCTTTCGCTCGCTGCCCTGCTTTGGCATTATGAGCTTTATCGGCAGGCGTTCACGTAGTGGCGAACGGTCTTCGTCTGGCATCTGTCTTTACT
Organism: Acidobacteriota bacterium; assembly: GCA_021818865.1. Lineage (GTDB taxonomy): Bacteria > Acidobacteriota > Terriglobia > Acidiferrales > UBA7541 > JAKASX01. Next base: position 6,514 of record JAKASX010000018.1, on the reverse strand, counting down.
CCTTTGACCCATCGGTGCGCCGTCGCCTTTGAGACGCCAAGGAGATCGGCGAGGGCCGAATGGCTGTATAATTTTGCGTCCCGCTCCCGGAGGAACGCGGCAATAGCATGTTCGTCCTTGCCGCGGAGGCGCGCCAGGAAGCGGCGATCCTCCCCCTCTCCCATGGCAATGTTCTGCAGTATCGGAAGCGCCTCTTTCAACGATGGAGTTTTGTTTGTGGTAAGCCACCGGCGCTGTAGGCGCAGACAGACTTCCTGAATGTCGGACCCTGTGAACCCCTCCGACAGGTCAGTCAGCAGCGCCATTTCACGGACCGTGAACTCCAGGGGCCGAACAAACTGTTTCCACATTTTCTGTCGCAAATCTGCCGGGGGATAGTCAAGGGCGAGACGATAGCTGAAGCGCCGCCATATCGCAGAATCCAGCAATTCATGATGATTCGTTGCTGCGATTACAATCGATTGAGTTCCAAGGGTGTCGAGATTCTGGATGAAGCTGTTGACGACTCGTTTTAGTTCACCGAGTTCCTGGCCATCGCCACGGAGTTTTGCGATAGCGTCAAATTCGTCCAGGAAGAGGATGCAGGGGGTTTTCGAAGCGAAGTCGAAGAGCGCACGGATGTTCTTCGATGTGCTGCCAAGAAAAGAGGAGATCAGACCGTCCAGGCGTGCGATGTACAGATCGAGGCTGAGTTCCTGGGAGATATGACGGGCGAGACGGCTCTTGCCGGTTCCCGGCGGGCCATACATCAGGAGGCTCAGCGACGTGGAGACACGCGTGGTGTCAACCTGGGCGTGACTTCTGGTGACGCTGAGAAATTCGTTTAGGACGTCCCATTGGTCTTGCGAAAGCAGGACGGGCGGCTCCGAGATAGCCTTGAGGTTGACGCGTTCGACGAGTGGAAAGCGGCTCTCTGAATCGACGGGCAGTGTCTTTTCGAATGTCGTACCGGCTGGGCGAAGCTGGAGATCGTTCTCCTCAAGCATCCTGCGCAGGCGTAGGGCAGACACCTCGTCGCCGGATTTTTCGAGCTTGTCCGCAAGAAATGCGGTATAATTTCGCACTTTGTCTATATCGAGACGAAGCGCCCCATTAACGATACGAAATAGCTCTGACATGAAGTGTGTATCGTTTCTCATGGGACGATTATGACATTGTACGAGACGGAGTCAAGATGTTTTCGTGGAGGCCGGGGCAAGACGGTCCTGACTCCGCGCCAACTCCACGCTTACGGTGTCACCAGTTCCGCGCGGCGGCGGATAGTCTGATGTGCTGACGCCGGCAGGGGTATCGCCGAGAATTCAGGGAGGCCGGAAATTTCAGTCGCACGTGGACCAGCAAACCTGCGAAAAGCGTACCGATTTTTTCCACGCTTTTGGTGAGGGGGTGGCATAGCCGGAGAAAGAAGCGTACGCGTACCGATTCGTCCGCGATGCTATCGCGGGTCCGGTGCGTCGGATTCGCGGGGGCTGAGCAGGGCGGCGGCGGAACGGGCGACGAAGGGGCGCGGCACAAGACGCTGAGCTTGGGTCTGGAAATAATTCCACCAACCGGAAATTACGTATGTCCTGCCAGCTTCGAGAGCGTCGAGACCGGTGCGGGCGACTTTATCGGCGGATTCGGCGAAGCGGAACATGCGGGCGGGCTGCTTGGCGACAGACATGAATTCCGTATCGGTTGATCCGGGGCAGAGGGCCAAAACGCGAACGCCGTAGCGGCGGACCTCTTCGGCGAGCGCTTCGGAAAAGAGGAGATCAAAGCCTTTCGTGGCGGCGTAGCAGGCGATATAGGGAACGGGCTGGAAAGCGGCGACGGAGGAGACGATCATGATGTCGCCGCGGCGGCGCTCGACCATGCCGGCGAGGTAGCGATGCGTGAGGTCGACGACGGCGGAGACGTTGACCTGAACCATATCGCGAAGCCAGTCAAGCGAGCCTTGATGGAATTCGCCGTAGGCGCCAAAACCGGCATTGTTGATCAGGAGATCGACCTCGATTCCCTTCCCGTGCGTGAAGGCGAAAAGCTCGGCCGGAGCGCCGGGCTTTGAAAGATCGAGCGGGTAGATTTCGACCGTCGCGGAATGCTCGGAACGGAGCTGACGGGCGAGCTGAGCGAGACGGTCGAGGCGACGGGCGGTGAGGACGAGCTTGGCGCCGCGAGCGGCGAGCTGCTCGCCCAACGCCTGACCGATTCCCGCACTTGCTCCCGTAATAACGGCCCAGCGATTCTGCCAGCGGCTCATTCGGCCTCCCCCGGTTGCTTTACTTCGCAATTCGTTCGCATTTTGATCCAGCCGGAAATGAGAACACAAGGAGCGGAGGAAAGAAAGTGGCGAAGGACGCGAAGGCGGCTACGAGTTGAGTTAGACGACGGGAGGGGTGTGCTAGGATGGCCCGAGAAACCACATTTTGCTTTCGAGGCGCGTTCCATGGAAATCGAAGCGGTGCGGATGAACATTCCCGAGGACACGAACATCATCCTTGGGCAGACACACTTCATCAAGACGGCGGAAGATATTTACGAGGCGCTCATCAACACAGCGCCGGCGAGTTCGTTTGCCGTGGCGTTCAACGAGGCGTCGGGACCGTGCCTGGTGCGGGCGGAAGGAAACGACGAGGAACTGAAACAGACGGCGATCGAGAACGCGCTGGCGATCGGCGCGGGACACGTTTTCGTGGTGCTGCTACGGAATGCATTTCCGATCAACGTGCTGGAACGGATCCAGCAGTGTCCGGAGGTGTGCGGAATTTACTGCGCGACGGCGAACCCGCTGGAAGTGCTGGTGGCGAGGACGGAGCAGGGACGCGGGGTGGTGGGCGTGGTGGACGGATTTCCGCCGAAGGGAGTGGAGGGAGCGGAAGACGTCAGGATGCGGAAGGAATTTTTGCGGAAGATCGGATACAAGCTGTGAGGGGAGTGGAGTCTGAGGTTTGGAGTTCAGAGTTCAGAGTTCAGAGTTGAGAGTTAAGGGTTGAGGGAGCACGGGCAGGAGCGCCGGTGCCACTAGGAAAAAACGGGGCACGCGGCAGCGTGCCCCAACCAGTGATTAGTTGGTGCGGAGGAAAGCGCGGAGCTTGCCGGAGCGGTTCGGGTTGCGGAGCTGGCGCAGGACCTGAACTTCGATCTGGCGAATGCGCTCGCGCGTGAGGCCGAAGGATTCACCGACCTCTTCGAGAGTGCGTTCCTGGCCGTCGTCGAGGCCGTAGCGCAGGCGCATGACCTTTTCCTCGCGCGGGGTGAGCGTCTTGAGCAGCGCGGCGGTTTCCTCTCGAAGGCTGCGCTCGACGACGCGATCGGCCGGCGAAAGCACTTCCTTATCCTCGATGAAATCGCCCAGACGAGTATCGTCTTCGCCGATGGGAGCATCGAGCGAGAGCGGCTGACGGGCGACCTTGAGGACCTGCTGCACCTGCTGGGTTTTCAGACCCAGGCGACGGCCGATTTCCTCGGCTTTGGGCGCACGACCCATTTTCTGCTCGAGTTCGCGAGAGGTGCGAGCGACTTTGTTGAGCGTCTCGACCATGTGGACGGGCAGGCGGATGGTGCGGGCCTGATCGGCGATGGCACGAGTGATCGCCTGGCGAATCCACCAGGTGGCGTAGGTGGAAAATTTGTAGCCACGGCGCCAATCGAATTTATCCACGGCGCGCATGAGACCGATATTGCCTTCCTGAATCAGGTCGAGCAGATGCAGGCCGCGCTGGGAGTACTTTTTGGCGATGGACACGACCAGGCGGAGGTTGGCCTGGGTCAATTCCTTTTTAGCCTGGAGGGCCTGGGCTTCGCCCTGCTTCACGCGGGCCACGGCACGCTGGAGCTGCTGATGCGTGATGCCGGCGCGGAGCTCGACCTGGCGAGCTTCCTCGCGGAGGACGTGCAGATCGCGGCGAGCCTCGGACGCATGCTGGCCCTTCGACTGGCGCAGGCGACGTTCGGTCTGCTTGATTTCCTGCTCGAGGCGGACCGATTCCGCGGCGGTATTTTCGAGGAGCGAAACCAGCCGGGCGCGCTCGGACGGCGTGAAATCCAAGGCGCGAACCAAGTGGCCGGTTTCAACCACTTGGCGCGCGAGCTGAATGCGAGCGGAGCGGCGGCGCGAGGCGTTGGACTTGGGGATGCGAGTGAGACGCGAAGCGAGCTGATGCGAAACGCGACGATGCTCGGCGATGCGATCGAAGAGTTGCAGCACCTGCTGCGTCTTCTTTTCGAGCTTCTTCTCGGTCATATCCTCGTCGTCGAATTGCACGACATCGCGGATGGAACGACGCTGTTCGCGAACGTCCTCGGCGGCTGCGAGGATTTCATTCCAAACCAGGGGAGAACGAGACACGATTTTGAGGACGCGATTCTGGCCACGCTCGATGCGCTTGGCGATCGCAACTTCCTTTTCACGGGTAAGCAAGCGAGCGGCGCCAGCCTCGCGGAGATACACGCGGACTGGGTCCTCGGTGAACTCGGTGCGAGCCGCCGCAACCGGGGCGTCGATGTCCTCTTCGGATTCGGCGGGTTCGGCGCCGAGGACTTCCGGTTCCCGGTCGTAATGAAGCTCTTCCTGTTCGTCTACACCGAGCAGGTGAGTTTCGTCTTGCAATTTATCCTCGAGTTCGAGCACGAATGAATCTCCTCACACAATCCCGTAGTATGCCTTTCGTCGCCCACATCACCGCGGAAGCTTGCATTTCCCACTTCGGCAATCAGACGAACTTCCCAACGGTATGAAAGAACCTAACCTGAAGGCCCACATAGGGTACCTGTAAATAGATGCAAAAGAAAGAGGAAAAGATGCAGGAGTTGGGGCGGCCTGTGGAAAGGCTAACTCCTTATGGGCCAATTAGATATTGACGTAACGGGCTACAAAAGAGGGAGCGGAGAATAAGTCTTTTGAGATGATGGGGATGCGTAGTACTTCGGTTTTCCCTTGAGGGTTGGGCTGGCGGAGTTTTTTGGGCCTTAGGGAGGCAAGTGTGAGGGGTACAAGGGCGCTTTTGGGGCGAAACGAGAGCCGGCGGGCGCTGAAAACTGGCGGAGAGGGCGGGATTCGAACCCGCGAGCCCGTTACCAGGCTACACGCTTTCCAAGCGTGCTCCTTCAACCACTCGGACACCTCTCCGCAGCGCTTCGCAGGCCGGATGCGGAAACCTGCAAGGGCCTAGCCGCGAAGAAAGACTTCCTCAGCGTAACAAAAGCAGGAGCCGGGGACAATTGCGTTGCGTTTTGCAAAGGGAGGAAAACCGAGGAGCGCGCCTGTGTGTGTAAATTTTTTACGTAGAGCGTTCGATGGAACAGAGAGGCGATCTATGAGATTCATACTGACGTCCTGACGCCACCCCGGCGAAGGACGAGCCGAGTCCGGCAGCAGCAGCGGAAAGCCGGGCGCGGACTCAACGAGCCCGCCTGCGAGCAGTCGCGTTTCGGACGTGATGTTTTGCAACGGTCCGGAAGCGGAGTGGCGGCGACCAGCCCCGTTCCTCAGGCAACGGACGCGGCTCGGGAGAACTCGTGTCAAGCAACGAAACCTTCCAAAGCATAGGCGCCCCGGACCGCAGACCGATTCCCGAACAAGGGCAACCCGTGCTTCCGCCCGGCGACGTGGCACCGGCGGAGGGCCCGGACGCCCAAGCACAGGCGGAAAGCGGAACACCACATCCGTACGGACCGAACAACGAACAGCTCCCCGAAGAACTGCAAAACACACTGCGAGAGTTGGTGACGCGGATCGGCTCGGAATCGGAAGTGGCGCGGCGCGAGGAGATCCGGCGAGTGAAGCAGGCGCACTATTTCTGGCGGGGCCTGCAATACCTGTGGTGGAACGAGCGCGACCAGAACTGGCATTTGCCGTTCGAGCAGAAACTGACGGACCAGACTTCGCTGGAAGACCTGCCGCGATACGAATTCGTCACGAACATCTACCAGGCTTTTGGACAATCCATCATCGCGGTGTTGAGTCAATCGGCGCCGCGGGTGCGATTCCTGCCGAAATCGCCATCGAGCGCGATTGACGTGGCAACGGCGAAAGCGGCCACGGACGTGATCGAACTGCTCGAACGGAACAACCGCGTGGAACAGCTGCTGGCCGAAGAGTCGTTTCACCTGTGGGTGGGCGGGAAAGTGGGAGCATACGTCCGGTACGTGGTGGACGGGCAGGCATACGGCTGGCATCCGGAAACGGTAATCGAAGCGCGGCAGAAAGAGATTCAGCCGGCGCGGTACCTGTGCGCCGGCTGCGGAACGGAAACACCGGAAGCAGCGGTGAAGCGGCTGAGCGTTGGGTCGCAGACTACCGAAGCGGACGGAAGCGTGGAAACAGCCAGGGCCCAGATGGCGGGCACGAAAGCGACCGCGAGCGACGGGCGAACAGAAGGACGCGAAAAGCTGTTTTGCCCGGAGTGTGGGGCGCTGATTGACACGGCGAGCTGGCTGCCACCGGACCTCGTCACCGTGCCGGAGGTGACCGGGACGCGAAACACGCCGAACGGGCAGGAAGCGATCACGATCGTGGGCGCGTTGGAACTCG
>JAKASX010000017.1 GCA_021818865.1 Acidobacteriota bacterium | reverse complement strand
GATCCCGACGGTCCCTATTCGCTGTCGCGGCGCGGAAGAGCTGACCGCTCCATTCAGAACGCGCGCTTGACCGTAATTGTCCCCCTCTTTGCAGGCCGCAAGGCGCTTTTGCGCGGAACGTCCCACCCTTGCAACCACTCCCAGCATAACCCAGACTCGCATCTCGTGTCTGTGACGCCCATCACCCCAACGCTGCCTCGGGCGAGGAGACGCTTTACTCCTACGGGCTTCCGCGGGGCACCGGCACTGGCGCTGCCTGCGAACGAACAACCCGCTGGAGCGGTCGCTACAGGAAGTACCACGAAGAACGCGGGTCGTCGGAGCGTTTCCCGACGCCGATCAATGCTGCTGCTGGCGGCAGCGCGCCCGCGGCACGTGGCCGGCTCGAAGTGCGATGGACATTGATTACGGATTTAGCAACGAAGTCTTTCGCTTGGGATGGCTGAAAGACCCGACGCTGGTTAAAAACTGTCGCACAAGTCATTCAGCCGTGGCCGCGTGCCTTACGGGTGAGCGTCAAGGTGCGTTCGAAGTGGACACGCAAGCGATATTCGTCGAGCCGATACTAAGAGGACTTGGCTGGGAGACGCTTTGCCATGACCAAGTGGACCGTGCAAAGCGCGGGAAGTTCCCAGACTACGAGTTGTTTGGCAAGAACCGCAACGGTACAAACAAGAGGGTGGCCATTGTGGAAGTCAAGATGGTGGGCTGGCCAGAGACGAACCTTCGCGGAGACGCTCTTGATGAGCTGCGCGGGTACGTGCGTGAACACTTCGCGGGGCGATTCGGAGGGCCAAAATTGGTGGTCCCGGTAGACAACGAGCCAGCCGTGTGCGGAGCGGTTACCGATGGGGAATGCTGGCACATTTACGATTTTCACCCTGACAGGTACAACCTCAAATGTGAGTTTCACCTGCGCGACAACACGGATGTGCGGCCATTCGTAGAGAACCTCGGCAGGCCGGAGCTACCTACCCGGCTCGGCCTCTAACGATTCACGAGCTAACCCGGGCTGGGGTTCCAAGCAAGTCTGCACCCACGCTTACACCCCGCTCGCGTTGCACACACCCGCGCACCAACAAAACGTGCCAGCCGCCCATCCGCTGCGAGCAGTCCTGCACCAAATTTGGGCGCGCGAATACAAGGCGAAGGAGCAAGGGGGTTGTCCCTTTTCCGCGGCTGTATATGCTTTCCCGCGTCCAGATTGACACCGGCTCGGCCGCGCGCCTACACTTCGATTTGAAACAAGCAGCCGGATCGGGTGAAGGGAAGGCCGTGCGAATCGGCCGCGGTCCCGCCACTGTGATCGGCCGGTGTTTCCCGTCCCGATGAAGGGACGCCCACGGAAGCCGCGTAGAACGGCGACCGGAAGGGCCGCTCGACGCGTCAGCAGCGCCCACGCAGCGCAGAATGAAAGCGGATTCCTCCCGCCGAGAGACCGGCGGGCAGGCGCTGCGCTCGGAATGACCAAGGGGGGCGTTGCGTGACGGATAGAAAAACGCGAGCCGGAAACACCCTTGGAGTTGTCGCGTGACCTCTTCGGCCGGCCCTCAGGGGCTTAAGCCCCCGATATTTGGCCGGCTTTGCGGCACGGCTCGAGCCGTGCCCTACAAGAGATGAGGTAGCGCAATAGCTTCCACGTTCCGCCACGCGCGGAAGGCCGTCAGTCAGGAAACCTGCCCGAATCGGAGAAAGCTGACACTCTCGCGGCCAGGAGTGTGGCTCCCAGAGCCCCGCTCCGTCCGCCGGGGCTTTTTTGTTGCCGGAAAAAACAAGACGCGCGTTCGAGCGCCGTGCGCCGCTGCTCGCGGCTCTTCCGCTCCTGGTGTCGGCGCTCGGTCTGGCAGCTGTGCTCCAATCCGCAAAATTCGTCGCGAGCCACCAAGAAAGGCAGATCCTTCGGCCGCTGAACATTGGCAAAGTGCGTTTGGCTTTTGCGTTCGGCCTCAGGATGACAGCTTTTACAGGGGAGAGGAGCGCGCAGGCAAGCCCCCAGCACGCGGCGAGCCACGGAGTTCGCACGGCGCTTGCGGCTTTCCAAGCTGCACGGCAAACGAAACCGGCGACGCGCACGGTGACGGATGAAGCCGGCCGCAGGGTGACCGTTCCGGCCAGGGTAACGCGCATCGTTTCGCTCGCGCCAAACGACACCGACATCCTCTACGCGCTGGGCGCGGCGAAAAAAATCGCCGGCATCACCGATTTCAGCGAAATCCCGCCGGGCAAGCCGCACGTCGAAAGCGTGGGTGAGCCGGTCGAGCCGAGCCTGGAACGAATTGCGGCGCTGCAGCCGAATCTGGTGCTCGTGGACGGTTCGATCAACCGCTGGGAAACGGTCTATTCGCTCGAACGGCTCGACATTCCCGTTTACGCCACCGACGCCCACACGGTTCAGGGCATGATTCGCTCGGTGCGGAAAATCGGGTCGGTGATCGGCGAAAAAGCGGCGGGCGAAGCGCTGGCGGCGCGGCTCGAGGCGCGGCTCGAGGCGCTGCGCGCGCGCCTTGAGGCGCATCCGCCCAAAAGCGTGTTTTTCGTCGTTTGGGAGGATCCGCTGATTACCACGGGGCGCAACACCTTTCTGGCCGATGCGCTGCGGTGGGCGGGAGCGAAATCGGTGGTGAGCGTAAGCGAGGATTGGCCGCACATCAGCCTGGAGGAGGTTCTGGCCAAGCAGCCGCAATACCTGATTTTTCCCGCTTCGAGCGCGGGCACGCCCGCGGAAATCGCACGCTCGCTCGAGCGCCGCGCGGGCTGGCGAGACCTTAAAGCCGTAAAGGACGGCCACATCCTGGTGGTCAGCGACGCCATCAACCGGCCGAGCCCTCCGCTCATCGGCGCGATCGAGAAACTGGCGCGCGCGCTGCATCCGCGCGCGTTTTCACAGCCGGCAGCCAGCGCGCCGAAACCGGCGCAGACGAGGGCGCAATCGTGAGCCCGTCGAAACCGCTGACTTCACGCAGAGTAATCGGAGTGACGTTGCTGCTGGCGCTGCTTCTGCTCGTGGTCGCCGTCATTTCGCTGCGGCTGGGCGCCGTTTCGATTTCGACGCCGCAAGTGGGCGCGTGTCTGGTGGAAGCCGCCACCGGCAATACAGCCCACATGACGGCCGATTGCCGGATGATCGTGCTGGATTTGCGGCTGCCGCGCGTGCTGCTGGCGCTGCTGGTGGGCGCGTCGCTTTCCGTGGCGGGAGCGGGATTTCAGGCGCTCTTGCGAAATCCGCTGGCCGATCCCTACGTGCTGGGTGTTTCGAGCGGCGCCGCGCTGGGGGCGATTCTGGCCCTCCTCGTCGAGCCGCGAACGACGATCGGCACGATGGCGGCCGCGTTTGCCGGTGCATTGCTGACGGTCGGTGCGGTCTATTTTCTGGGCCGCAGGCACGGCCAGCTTGATAGCTTCACGCTGCTGCTCGCGGGAATCATCACCGCGTCGTTTTTTTCGGCGGTGATCATGTTCCTGATGGCTTCGCTGCCGGGACGCGACCTGCGCGGAATGGCGTTCTGGCTGATGGGCGATTTGTCGTCGCCGTTGCCGATGCGAACGGGCTGGCTGATGCTGGTGGCGTGGATGACGATCGGCGGCGTTTACACCACGGCGGCCGATTTGAACCTGCTGGCCGCCGGCGAACAGGAAGCGATGCATTTGGGCGTGAACGTGAGCCGGGTGAAGCTGGTGGTGTATCTGGCCGGATCGCTGCTCACGGCGCTGGCGGTTTCGGTGAGCGGGGCGATCGGTTACATCGGGCTGCTGGTGCCACACGTGATGCGAATGCTGTTCGGCTCCGATTACCGGCTGCTGATTCCGGCGTCGGCGCTTGGTGGCGCTATCGCGCTGATCATCGCCGATACGCTGGCGCGGACGGTGATCGCGCCGACGGAATTGCCGGTGGGCGCGATGACGGCGATTGCGGGCGCGCCGGTTTTCATTTATCTGCTGCGAAGGAAGATGGGATGAGCGAGACGGCAACGCCGCTGCCGAATGCGGGCACAACGCCGGCGGTGACGCCTGGCGAGCCGCCGCGGTTGCTCGTCGAGCACCTGAGCTACGCCTATCATGCCGGCCGCAGCGAAGCGCCGCGCTTCACGCTGGAGCCGGTGAGCTTCCGCGCGCGGCGTGGCGAGCTGCTGATGATCGTCGGGCCGAACGCCAGCGGCAAAACCACGCTGCTGCGCCTGCTTTCCGGCCTTCTGCGGCCGCTCGCCGGGCACGTGGAGCTGGACGGCGTCGCGCTGGACCGGCTGGACGCACGAACGCGCGCGCAGCGAATCGCGGTGGTGCAGCAGGAAAGCCCGCTCGTATTCCCGATGAGCGCGGTCGAATACGTTTTGCAGGGACGCTATCCCTACAGCCGGCGGCTGCATTTTCCCTCCACCGACGATCTGGGACTGGCCATGAGAGCGCTCGAACAGGTGGGCGGCGCGCACCTGGCGGAGCGCTGGATGCACGAAATTTCCGGCGGCGAAAAGCAGCGCGTGGTGCTGGCGCGGGCCCTGGCGCAGCAGCCGCTGCTGCTCCTGCTCGACGAGCCGACGCTGCACCTCGATATCGGCGGCCAGGTGGAATTGCTGCGGCAACTGGCCGCGCTCGCCGCCAGCGGTCGCGCGACGATCGTCGTGGTGACGCACGAACTTGGGCTGGCTGCCGAATTCGCCGATCAGGTGGTGCTCATGCACCGCGGCCGCGCGTTGGGTACGGGAAAACCAAGCGAAGTCTTCCAGGAAGCGGTGCTGCGCGAAGTGTTTGCCGCGCCGCTGCGCGTCGAACCGGGCGCAAGCGGCCGGCCCAGAATTTTGTTGGAGGTGAGAGCGGAATAGAAACGGTATAAAACGCGAACCCGATTTTGCTCGATCCGCAAACCCGCGGCGTTTGGCCGGAAACGTTCCGGCACCGAGCGTCGTCTCATTCACCCGGAGCTTCGTGCACGGGAAGACGGTGCAATGCCGTCGCCGCCGCGCGACTGTAAGGCGATACGCGAACGTGCGAAGCGCCACTGGCTCCCTTGAGCCGGGAAGGCACTTCGGCAGGAACACGCCGCCAAGCCAGGAGACCGGCGAAGCCCCCATTCCGGCGAAAGCCAGTAGCCCGTTGGGCCATCGGTACGCCGGAACAACCTTCAACTCTCGCGCGGGCGAGAGAGGAGGATCGCGATGCTGGTTCGACGCCCGGCAGTTTTCTTCCTTTTGCTGCTTTCCTTCCCATTTTCGATATTTGCCGCGGCGCGTTCCGCGCGCCTCACCGGAATTTTGGCCGATCCGAGCGGCGCGCCAATCGCCGGAGCGGCAATCGTCGCCAGCGGTGACGCGCGTGGGCTAAGCTATCGCGCCGTTTCCTCGGCGGACGGCCGGTACACGCTGAGACTTCCGGCTGGACGCTATCTGGTTCGCATCAGCGATCCGTCTTTCGCCCCGGTCGAGCGAAGAATCGAGGTCGCCGCAGGGCAGCGGATGGTCTGGAACTTACGGCTGGCGCTGCGGCCGCTCGCTTCGACGGTGACGGTGACAGCCGAAGCCGAACCGGTGCCCGTTTCCGACACGGTCGGGCCGGTGGACGTGGTCACGCGGCAGGAAATCGAGCAGCGGCACGATGCGTGGCTCGCACCGCTCCTCACGTCGCTTGCCGGCGTCTCGATTTCGCAGCTTGGGCCGATGGGCGGCGCGACGTCTCTTTTCCTCGATGGCGGAAATTCCAATTTCACCAAGGTGCTCGTGGACGGCTCGCCGGTGAACGAGCCGGGCGGCGCGGTGGATTTCTCGAATTTCACGCTCGATAACGTGGAAAAAGTGGAAGTGGTGCACGGAGCCGCGAGCGCGCTTTTCGGCTCGGACGCGATGAGCGGCGTGATCCAGATTTTGACGCGCCGCGGCACGACGCGGCGCCCGCGTATCAACCTGTTCGCCGACGGCGGCAAGTTTTCCACCTGGCATGCCGGCGCGAACCTGAGCGGACTCGCGGGGAAACTGGATTATTCGGCGGGAATCGCGTCCTTTGAAACACAGGGGCAGGGACCGAACGATCGTTACCGCGACAATTCGCTTTCCGGCGATTTCGGCTGGCATTTCTCGCCGACCGATACCCTGCGCCTGGCCGCTCGCTCGAGCGCGAGCGACGCCGGCGTGGCCGGCCAAACGCTTTTTTTGCCCTACGACCAGAACCAGCACGACGCACTGAAAGACGTTTCCGCGAATCTGGCCTGGGACTTCCAGACGGGAAGCCGTTGGCACCACCATCTGGACGCCGCCGAATCCTATCTGGGAGAAACCTACGCCGATCCGCCCATCTACACCACGCGGAACGAATACAATCGGCTCGATTTCGAAGAGCAATCGAGTTACCTCTTCGGCGATGGCGCGCTGACTGCCGGGTACGAATACGAGATTGAAAACGGCTATTTTGGCGGCGTCCACGCGCGGCGCAATAACCAAGCCGGCTATTTCGAGGCCGAAGTGCAGGCGACGCGCCGGCTGACCGCCGTCCTTGGCGCTCGCGCCGACGCCAACGCCAGCTTCGGCACGCGCGTGGTGCCGCGCATGGGCCTTTCCTACGCGCTGCGCGAAGGCGGCCGCGAATGGGGCCCGACGCGCGCGTATGCCTCTTACGGTTGGGGCATCAAGGCGCCGTCGTTTCTCGATACGTTTTCGAACGATCCCTGTTTTCCCGGTAATCCCCTGCTGCGGCCCGAGCGCAGCCAAACGCTCGACGCTGGCGTGGATCAAACGCTTGCGGCCGACCGCGTGCACGTTAGCCTCAACGGCTTTCGCAACGAGTTCTACGACATCGTGAGTTTCGGCTTCGGCTCGATCACTTCGGCCTGCCCGTATGGGACGGGAACGTTCTTCAATACGGACCGCTCGCGCGCCTATGGGGCGAATGCGAGAGTGGAATCGCAGCCGGCGCATTGGCTCCTCGTCGACGCGAACTACACTTACGACAATACGCTCGTCTTACGAAGCCCCAATGCGACCGATCCCACCGAATTGCCCGGCAACCGGCTGTTCTTGCGTCCGCTGAACGCTGCAAACGTGGTGGCAAACGTTTCCGTGGGACGCACGAACTGGAACGCCGAAGCGCAATACGTGGGCCGGCGAACAGACAGCGATTTCCTGGGACTCGGATTGACGAGCGTGCCGAGCTATTTCATCGTGAACCTCGGCGCCAGTTGGCGCCTGGGCAACGGGCTGAGCAGCTACGCGCGCGTGGACAATGTGTTCGACCGTCGCTACCAAATCGTGCTCGGTTATCCGGCGCTCGCGGTGTCGTATCGCGTGGGACTGCGCTATAGCTGGGGCGGAGGGAGATGAATCTGAGCAAAGGTTCTGATCACCCTCTTCTGCCTCGGCCATCGTAAGGGCGGGTCCGGTAAGTCCATCCGGGACGCAAAAGGGGCGTTTTGAACCCGCCCATGCTTGTGCTGAGCCCAGGGGGTGGTGTTTCATTTCTAGCTTTGGAGCCGTGGAGGGGCGCAGAGGGCACCGTCTGTTGCAGGGAGCGGCCGGATGGCTGCCCCCCTCATGCGCTTTTCCTTCTATTTCTTGGACTGCGGAACGTCGTTTGCTTTTTCCGGTTTTTCTTCATCCTCATCGAGCGCAAACCGGAGGAAGCTCTTGGAATAGCGTTCGAAGGGCACAGACTTTTCGCCCTTGCTGCGCCGGTATATCCAGATCGCAACCGCATAGGCGCTGAAGGCCAGCACGGAAACCTCCAGCGCAATGTCGGTAAGGTAGTCCAGGTTTAACGCGAGAAGCAGCACCATGGCCGCCAGGATGAGAAGGCTGATCGCCACTCTGCGCTTGCGAGTCAATCGCTTTCGCTCCTCCCCCTGCGAGCTCAGCGGTTTGGCGAACGACGCCTAATGGGCCTGGGCACGTCGCGACGGCTCGGAGGGGTCGGCCCTGCACCGACTAGATGATAGCACCGTTTTGAGACGGAAAGCAGAGCCCATGCCTCCCAGCGTGGCCGTGATTGACCGGATGATATAATCGGAAAACTGTGATGAATCGAACGCTCGAATCCGGCGTTGCGCCAGACGTGCTGGCGCGCTACGAAGCGATCATCGGGCTCGAAGTGCACGCGCAGCTGAAAACGGCGAGCAAGATGTTTTGCCGCTGTTCCACGCGTTTTGGCGACGCTCCGAATACGAACGTGTGTCCCGTGTGCCTGGGATTGCCCGGCACGCTGCCGGTGATCAATCGCCGCGCGGTGGAACTCGGGATTCGCGCTTCGCTCGCGCTTGGCGCAACGGTGCATCCGCGCTCGCGCTTCGCCCGCAAAAACTATTTCTATCCCGACCTGCCCAAGGGCTATCAGATTTCCATGTACGAGCTGCCGCTGGCGACCGGCGGCGCGCTCGAAATCGAGCTCGACGGCGAGCGAAAGCGTATCGGCGTCACGCGGCTGCACCTCGAGGAAGACGCCGCGAAGGCGCTGCACGAAGGCTTTCCCGATTCCGACCGCTCGACCTACGTGGATTTCAACCGCTGCGGCACTCCCCTGGTGGAAATCGTTTCCGAGCCGGACCTGCGCACGTCGGCCGAAGCGCAGGCGTATCTGGAAGAATTGAAGCAGATTCTGGAATATCTAGATGTGAGCGATTGCAACATGGAAGAAGGTTCGTTGCGCTGCGACGCCAACGTCAGCGTGCGCCTGCGCGGAGACGGGAAATTCGGCACGAAAACCGAAGTAAAAAATCTGAACTCATTCCGCTACCTGGCGCGCGCGCTCGAATTCGAAATCGAGCGGCAGATCGCGACGACCGAACAGGGCGGCCGCGTGACGCAGGAAACGCGGCTGTGGAACGTCGCCGCCGGGCGCACCGAGCCGATGCGCTCGAAAGAACACGCGCACGATTACCGCTATTTCCCCGAGCCGGATTTGCTGCCGGTGGAAATCCGCGCGGCCTGGCAAGAAGAAATCCGCGCAACGATGCCCGAATTGCCCGCGGCGCGCCGCGCGCGCTTCGTCGAAGCCTACGGCCTGACGCCTTACGACGCGTGCGTGCTGACCGGAACGCGCGCGCTGGCGGAATATTTCGAAGCGGTGGTCGCGGCGGGAGCGGCGGCGAAACCCGCCGCCAACTGGATTCAGGGCGAATTGCTGCGCCGGCTGAAAGAAACGGGAGCGGACCAACCGGCCGCGCGGATCGCGCCCCGGGAGCTTGCCGCGCTGATCGGCCGCGTGGAAGGCGCAGAAATCACCGCGGCTGGAGCCAAACGCGCCTTCGCCCGGATGTTCGAAACCGGCGAGTCCGCAGCGCAGGTGATCGCTGCAGAGGGACTCGCGCAAATCAGCAACACCGACGAAATCGAGCGGATCGTGCGGGAAATCATCGAGCGCGATCCGGCGAATCTGGCGAAATACCGCGCGGGAAACGAGGGCGTTTTCAAATTTTTCGTCGGCCAGGTGATGCGTGCGACGCGCGGACAGGCGAATCCTCAACAGGTGAATGAAACGCTCAGGCGCCTGCTGGCCGAATAGCCGCGCGCCGAGCGAGCGGGAGAAACGCCATGGGACAAAAACTCAAGCCCGGCGATCCAGCGCCCGATTTCCGGCTGAAGGACGCCGACGGCCAGGAGATCGGCCTGCGCGATTTCCGCGGCCGCTGGCTGGTGCTCTATTTCTTTCCCAAAGCCCTGACGCCGGGTTGAATCAACGAAGCGTCCGAGTTTCGCGACGCCAAACCCGAATTCGCCAAGCTGAACGCGGCGATCGCCGGCTGCAGCGGCGACAAGGTGGAAACGCAGGCGCGCTTCCGCGACAAATACAAGCTGAATTTCATGCTGCTCAGCGATCCGGACTTTCAGGCGATTGAACCCTACGGCGCGCGGCGGCTGAAGCACTTCATGGGCAAAACGGCGCTTGGCATCGTGCGCTCCACCACGCTCATCGGTCCCGACGGCAAGGTGCGGCACATTTGGGAATCGGCGCCATCGAAGGGCCACGCCGCCGAAGTGCTGGAAGTGCTGAAAAACCTGGCCAAGTGAAGCACACCGGCGCGTCGGGCTTCGAAGAACCAGCCAGCAACGCCCGCTTGCTGGAAATCGACGTTACAGCTCGCAAACGATCCCGCCGGCGCGTTCCTCGATCAGCATGTTATCGATCAGCCGCGTTGCGCCGATGAAAACGGCGAGCACGGCGAGGGCCGGCCGGCCCAACCGCTCGACCGGCTCGAACGTTTCCGCGTCCACAATTTCCGCATAATCCACCGCTGCGAGCGGCTCGACGGCGAGCTCTGCCGAGATTCGCTCGACGAGCGGCGCCGTCTTGCGCTCACCCCGCTCGATCATCTGCCGCGCGGCCCCGAGAGAACGCGAGAGAACGGTGGCGGCGCGGCGTTCGGCCTCGCCAAGATAGGCGTTGCGCGAACTGAGGGCCAGTCCATCGGCTTCGCGCACGATCGGGCAAACGACGATTTCGGCGTCGAGATTCAGATCCCGCGCCATCTGCCGCACGATCCGCGCCTGCTGTGCGTCTTTCCGGCCGAAATAGGCGAACGCGGGCTGGACGATTTCAAGAAGCTTCAGAACCACGGTCGTGACGCCGGTGAAATGGCCGGGGCGCGATCGGCCCTCGAGCCGTTCGCTCAGGCCCTCCACGACAACGTTGGTGGAAAACCCGCGCGGATACATCTCTTCAGCTGGCGGCGCGAACAAATCGTCAACGCGAAGCGATTCGAGCAGGTCGCGATCGCGATCGAGCGTGCGCGGATAGCGCCCAAAATCCTCCTTCGGCCCGAACTGTTTCGGATTGACGAAAATCGAAACCGTCACGCGCGAGCACCGTTCGCGCGCCGCGCGGACGAGCGACAGGTGGCCTTCGTGCAGCGCTCCCATCGTCGGAACCAGGCCCACGATCGCGCCCTCCTCGCGTGCCTGCCGCGCCACTTGCTTCATCCAGTCAACGGTATGGATCAATTCCACGGTGCGATTCGCCTGGGCTGCTACTTCGCGCGCCCGCGGTAGAAAACGATCAGATCGGTATGCGGCGCCTGCGCGCCAACATGGCGAAGCATGGTGACGATCTGTCCGCGATGATAGGTGGAATGATTGGCCAGGTGCTGCAGCGGTTGCCAAAGCGGCTGCGACGAGGATTCACCCGACAAATTGCGGTACGCGATCGGATGCGAGAGATCGTCGCCGCTCAACCGAGAGGCAAATTCCAGAAGTTCGCGATCGAGCGCGCTCAGCCGCTCGTCGAGAGCTTTTCCATCGGCCGACTTCACCCACTCGGGCGGCGCCGCGGGCGATTCGCCGCGCCACCGCTCGGTCCAGATCCATTCGGCGGCGGTGACGTGCGCGAGCGTATCGCGAATCGAAGGGAAACTCGAACCGAGCGGCCGAGTGAATTGTTCCGATGGCAGCGCGACGCAGGCCTCGAGGATCCGGCGATTGGCCCAGGCGTTGTATTCGAAGAGCGTGCGGAAATCCTCTGGCGTCAAAGCGATCCCCTTTTTGAGCGGCGGAAGCCGCGGCCGGGCCAAGCGTCCGCGAAGCTCACTATTTTATCTGGCGGACGGCTTCCTTAGCAGATTCCGGCGAGAGGTGAAAGGATTCGGCGTCGGATGGGAAGCCGCCGGAGCGAACGTCGTCGAAAAACGCGCGCGCGGCCTGCGTGATGGCGCTCGAAAGATCGGCGTAGCGCCGGGCGAATTTTGGCGTGCGCTCCACGGTCAAGCCGACCAGATCGTGGAAGACGAGCACCTGGCCGTCGCAATCCGGTCCGGCGCCGATGCCGATGGTCGGGATGCGCAATTCGGCGGTGATTTCGGCGGCGATTTCGCGAGGAATGGATTCGAGCACCAGCGAGAACGCACCCGCCGCTTCGATCGCGCGGGCGTCGCGCAGGAGTTCCTTCGCCGCTTCCGCGGTTTTGCCCTGCACCTTGAATCCGCCGAAACGGTGTACGGATTGCGGCGTGAGGCCGATGTGGCCCATGACGGGGATTTCGGCGTCCACCAGGCGCGAAATCAGATCCAGCCGCCGTTCGCCGCCTTCGAGCTTCACCGCCGCGGCACCCGCTTCCTTGATGAATCGCAACGCGTTTCGCACTCCCTCTTCCGGCGAAACGTGATAGCTGCCGTAAGGCATATCTCCCACGACGAGCGCGCGGCGCGCCCCACGCGAAACCGCCCGCGTGTGGTGCAGCATCTCTTCGAGCGAGACGGGAATCGTGTTTTCGTAGCCGAGCACGACCATGCCCAGCGAATCTCCCACCAGCAAAATATCCACGCCGGCCGAATCGAGTAGGCGCGCGGTGGGAAAATCGTAAGCGGTGAGGCAGGTGATTTTTCCCCGCGTTTCGGAGCCGCCGGGGAGACGAACTTTGCGGGAGAGAATGTCGGGCACGGTGACGCGGCCGTTGCCCGCGGAGGAAACAGCGCTCATGGGACCCTCCGGTGCCGTCCCGATAGCTGCTCGGGTACAGCCCAGCGATTTCATGCTAGCACAGCGAGTGCGGGAGGGGTGCGAAAAAAGCGACAGGTGCAAGATCGCAGGGCAGGCGCGGTTTCACGCTTCGCCGAGCGGTTCGGGATGGATCGTGATGCGATCGATTTCCGGAAAATCGCGGCGCAGGCGGCCTTCGAGCGCCACGGTGATGTCGTGGACGCGAGTGATCGGCAAATTCCCTTCGAAGGAGCAGTGACAGGAAACCTGGACACGGTGTTCCACGCGGCGCGCGTGAATCTGATGACAATCGGCCAGTTCGGGATAGTCCGCGCGGAGCCGGTCGAGCCGTTCCTGGATCGCCGCCTCGAGTTCCTTGTTTTCCTCGGCGCCAGCGACGAGCAGCCCGAGCGGTTCGATGTGAATGTTGATTTCGGCCTGCGGGTCGAGCTCGCCGCGCAGGTTCTCCTCGAGATCGGTGGCGCGGCGGTGAGCGTCGGCGAGCGAAAGCCGCTCGTCCACTTCGAGGTGAAGATCCACCAGGAGCCGGCCGTCGAGCTGCTGCGCGGAGATTTCATGGATGGGCATGCCGGCGCGCTGGGCGACGACGCGAACGCGGTCGAAGATTCCCTCGGCGGAATCGCGGCGCGGCTCAACGTGGACCATCACCTCGCCGCTCACCACGCGCTGCACGCGCGCTTCCACCTCGACGCTCAGATCGTGCGCCTGCTCGATGCTCAACTGGCGCGGAACGGTGATGGTGACATCCACGAAATGGCGGTTGCCCGCGCGCCGCACCCGCACCCGCTCAACGGCCAGCATGCCCTCGCCGGCTTCCACGGATTCGCGGATGCGCTCAACCAGGCCGGTTGGCGCGGCGTCCAGCAGCGCGTCCACCGTCCGCTTGCCCAGGCGCGAGCCGATCCAGACGATCACTCCCGCCACAACCAGCGCGGAAAGCGGATCGGCGAACCGGAGCCATGTGATGCCCAGCCTGTGGCCGAGCCACACCGCCGACATGCCGATGAGCACGGCGAGCGTGCTCCAGACGTCGGTGGAAAAATGGAGCGCATCGGCTTCGAGCGCGTCGCTTTCGTGGCGCCGCGCCACGCGAGAGAGCGCCCGCGAGCGGGTCCAATCAATCAGCATGGCCAGCGCCAGAATGAAAACGGCGGCGAGGCTCGGCCGCAGCGTCACGCGGACGAACAGCAGCCGCTGGAACGCTTCCCAGATGACGTAAACCGCGGTGAGCAGCAGAAGGCCGGTTTCGAACAGCGCGGAAAAATTTTCCACCTTGCCATGGCCGTAGGTGTGGATGGTATCGGCCGGCTTGTCGGAAACGCGAACGGAGAGATAGGTGAAGACGGCGGCCACCAGATCGAGGCCCGAATGCAGCGCTTCGGAAAGAATGCCGAGGCTGCCAGTTTCCGCGGCGAGGAAGACTTTGAGGGAAACCAGGACGATCGCCGCAAACACGGAACCCAGCGCGGCCAGCTTCTTTTCCCGCTCGGCGTGCGCGGCGGATTCCATCGCTCGAAGGCATTATAGGGCAGCGAGCAGGCTCGTGGCACGTGCGCGGGCCGCGCTTGGCGAAGGCTTTCGCGCTGGCTTACACTCGTCGCTTCCGCGTATTCCGGGCGAAAAAAAGGAAGCGGGCAAGGGGGCGAAACTGAAACGGCGGACGTGGAGCCGGGTTGGCTGGGGTTTGCTGGCTGCCGCGCTCTGCCTGCTTGCTCTCGACGGTTTCTGGATCGAGCCCAACTCGGTTCAAGTTACCCATTGGCACATCGCCGCACCGGTCTCCCCTCCCCTGAAAATCGCGCAGTTGAGCGACATGCACGTGGTGCATTTTGGCGAGCGCGAACGCAAAGTGGTGGCGATTCTGAAGCGCGAGCGGCCTGACCTGGTCGTGATTACCGGCGATTCGGTGGGCATGGGAGTTCATTACGACCGCGTGCATCAGGTGCTTTCAGCGATTGCTTCCACGCACCCACCGCTCGGAGTGTGGGTGGTTCGCGGGAATTGGGAGAATTGGCATCCGGTTCCTCACGAACGGCTTTTCTATCGGACCGCGGGAGTGCACTTCCTCTTGAATCAGGGAGCGCTCGTGCGGCCCGGCGTGTGGCTTGCGGGACTGGACGATCCCTGGAGCGGCCACGCCGATCTGGACGCGGCACTGCGCGGCGCGCCGCCGGGAGCTTACACAATTGTCCTTTTTCATTCGCCCGAATTTTTCGACGAAACCGCCGGCCGCTACGATCTTGGCCTTGCCGGGCACACGCACGGAGGCCAATTGAGGCTGCCGTTCATTCGTCCCTTTTGGCTGCCGGGCGGCTCCGGCCGCTTCCTCGCGGGATGGTATGAAGAACGTGGCTCGCGCATGTACGTGAGCCGGGGAATCGGATGGTCGCACGTGCCGATACGCCTGAATTGCCCGCCGGAAATCCCGATCATCACGATTGGTCATTAAAAGTCCTCGGAAACAAAGCAGACTCTTGCGCCGGGCGCCACAGAGGCGATCCGAGCAGAGAGTATCGGAATGGCCAGGTGAAAACCGCCGCGACGGAAAGACATCGTGCATTCACAAAGCTGTAACGGATTTCGATTCCCCTCCGGTCGCGCAAAGCCTGAAAATTGAATCACCTCTATCGGGTTCCCGGCACAGATCCGAGTTTTCCTCAACCCTAGTTCGTTCATGGGATTTTCACCTTGGAGTAAACCCTCTTACCACTCGGAGAAGGAAAATCACGCCCGCGTGGGGCGACCCATTACTTGTTTATAGAGCTGAGATTGAGGAGGCCTTCGTGACTCGAAAACTGATTCTGCTATTCCTGTTCGTCTTGAGCAGCGCGGTTGTGGCGCGCGCTCAGATGACAGGCCAGATCAAAGGGAGGGTAATGGACGTTTCGGGAAGCGCGGTTGGCGGCGCCACGATCACCGTCACCGATCTCGCTTCCGGCGCAGTGACGCACACCCAAACCGCCGCCGATGGCTCTTTCACGGCCCGCGGGCTGGCCCGGGATCA
Source organism: Acidobacteriota bacterium (assembly GCA_021818865.1). Classification (GTDB taxonomy): domain Bacteria; phylum Acidobacteriota; class Terriglobia; order Acidiferrales; family UBA7541; genus JAKASX01. Next base: position 31,576 of record JAKASX010000017.1, on the reverse strand, counting down.
TTATCTCGTCACAGTGGAAAAAGGTGGTTTCGAGCCATTTTCCGAGCGAGTTTCGCTGACGAGGCAGGAAACCGCCACACTGGCGGTGAAATTGACGGTGATGACGCTGTCGCAGACGGTCGTAGTTCGCGGCACCGTCCTGCCGGGCGCAAGGCCGCAGCCCACCCGAGAACAGGTGCTCAAATCCGCTCAGACGATTCGAATAATTGATCGGAAGCAAATAGACGCGGCCGGCCCGATGGCCGGTGGTGCGCAAATGATCTCCTCTACTCCGGGAGCCAACGTGTTTGGCTACGGGCAGACGGGAGCGACGAAATACACGATCCAACTCAATGGAATCAATCAGGGGTGGGGCGGCGAGGCTTCCGGGTTCATATCGCCCGGCTCGCTCGGCATCACGTTTGACGGCGTACCGGTTTCGGACGTAGCCACCGGCTTGTGGCAATCGGCCACGATGCCGCAAAACCTACTCATCCAGAATCTGGCGGTCACGTATGGGCCAGGAAATCCGAAGGACCGCTTCTACGATAACGTTGGCGGCGGCGTGGAATTCACCCCGATCCAACCGACCATCGGCACCCACCTCAGCGTTCAGGGAACCTATGGGAGCTTCAACCAGAAGAACATTGCGTTTGTCCTGAATACCGGCGGCTTCCACGGCTGGTCGACGGTCATTTCCGGCGGAGTTGGCAGCGGCGACAGCTTCCGCTCGGCCCCCGATGGCTTTAACAACCACTCCAAGGACGGAGCGGTGTTCGCCAAGACGGTGCGCATGTTTTCGTCCGGGAGCTTCGAACTGGGTGGCTATTACTCAAAGGCTGGTGGCTTCCGCAACCAGACGATTCCGCTGAACCAGACTGCGGGCGTCTACTACACCTATGATCCCTCAACGGGGTCCTGCGCCGTCGATACGTATGGCCAAGGCACCAACTACGCCGAAGATTCGAGCGGCTTTTACAGCGGTCTGCCTTACAATTGCTACAACAAGTACGATACGAACGCATTGTGGATGATCTACGGGCGTGAAAATCTTCTGCTGAATTCCACCACCACGCTCACGAATATGACCTGGTACTCGGCCATCCACAGGCTGCACAATCGCCTCGCTGACGTCTTCGCCGGGCCGCCGGGCTCGGGACAGATCAACGAGTGGAACAATCCTCACAGCGACACCTTCGGGGATGAGATCGGGCTCTCGAAGGTCCTGCCGATGAACACGGTAGACCTCGGAACCTATTTCATCCATGAGCTCTATAACACCCAGAACAATTTCTACGATCCCAGCTTGGGCGGCAACGGACCAGCGATGACTCCGAACCAGGGCAGCAAGATCCGGTCCGGCTACTTCGATCAGGACGATGTAGCTCTCTACGCCCAGGACACCTTCCATCCGATACCGCAACTGAATATCACACCCGGCATCCGCTTCGTCGCGTTCCAAACCAGCTACAGCGACCAAGCGTACCGAGTTTTCAACCTGGCGGCGAACAACGTGGTGCTGAGCCGGCACTGCTCGCTCTATCCCAAGTCGACCGATCCATTTCTCGCGCCGGGGAACGCAACCGATCAGGGCTCGATTTGCAGCTCGCATGAAAGCCGGACGGGCGTCGAGCCATCGATCAGCGCGGCGGTGATGCCGGTCCACTGGCTGAGCATCTACGGTGGATACAGCACCGAGTATCATTCGCCTTCGGTCGGCGGCGGCGGCGGGATGTTCCAGAAAATCAATCCGACGGCTTACCTGTTGGCCGAAGGCAAGTACGCGCAGGTCGGTTTCAAGCTGCATTTCGCAAACGCGCCCGTGCTGAAGAACACCATCTTCGGCCTCGCCTATTACCATCTCGATTACAACAATCAGGAAATCGACTACGAAACGGCCAACGGCAACGAATACACCTCGGGTGGCAGCTCGACCTTTCACGGCGTCAACATCTTTTTCGACGACGATCCACTCTACAATCTCCACATTTTTTCCAACTTTAACGGCGAAGCCGCTCACTTCGTAACCTTTAATGAGGGTGAGCCTCCGAGCGCCCCTTGCATCTCGCCGGCGCAGGGCGGCAGCTGCTACAACAACCTCCCGGTTTCCTACACGCCCAACACGACGATCAATTTCGGCGTCTATTACGGAATCACCCATCACGAGCGAGTGGTGATCGAGCCGCGTTTTTCCTACAGCTATACGGGCTCACAGCACCTGTGGAGCAACGTGACCGGTGCGCCGGACAGCATGACGATGCCGGGATACGGGACGGCCAATCTTTCCTTCGTCGCGCCAATCGAAAAATACCTAAACTTGAGCGTCACCATGACGAACTTGTTCAACAAGAAGTACAACGCATATGAGTACATCACTTCCGGTGGCTATTTCACGCCCATCACCGGCGCATCCGCGGGAGCGATTCTCGGCTACCCCGGCGCGCCGCTTTCCACCTACGGCACGATCAGCTTCCAGTTCTAGCAAACGCATGCCGCCAGGCCCTTGGCTCTCAAAGCCGAGGGCCCGGCTCATTTCCGGCCGAATTCGCAGTTTTCCGCTTGACGAAGGAAGGTTAGAGGCGCCTTTGCCCTGCGGCTCAAGGGGGATGACCCTCAAAACTCTGCGGCAGGAAAAATAGATCTGCGAGTTGATTACTTCAGGCGTGCATACTCCGAGCGGGCTTGCAGGAGCAGCGCGAGATTGGGATCGGCGGTGTGCCAGAGCGCGAGGAAGTTCTGATAGGAAGTGCGAGCGGCAGCCGCGTCGCCAGCCATCGCCTGCGCGCGAGCCAGATCGAGCTGAGCGAGCGCGCCAATCGGAAAATTCGCAATGACGCCCCGATGATCGAGGAGCTCCTGGAATACCTCGGCGGCTTGCTGCCCCTGCTTTTCCTGGAGCAGCGCCAATCCACGCAAATAAACCGGATACATGGTAATCGTATTCGTGAAAGGGGGCTCCAGCCCTGCTTCGTACGGCTTCGACGGCTGGAGATCCTGAAGCGCCTGCGCGGCGTCATTGTGATCGAGCGAGATGGCGGCGCGGATCGAAGGCAGCCAATAATCGCTCATCGTCGTGTCGTTCGGATACGCCTTCGCCAGGCTGTCGGCAACGGTCTGAGCGCCCGCGGCGTCGCCCGCGCGAGCCAGCGCCAGCGCGGCGACGGCTTGCGTATAACGATCGAGTCCAGGTGTTTTCAGTAAAGCGCCGGCGATCTGGCGGGCGCGGGCAGGATCGCCCATTTCGGCTTCGCGCAAAGCGGCGTCGAGATTCCAGAGCCAGGCGTCTTCCGCCATGCCGTCGCGTTGAGCCGTGGCAACAGCCTGGTCGTCGAGCGTGCGCGCCTGGGAGAGATGGCCGGCGTAGGCCGCCGTATCCGATTCAAGTGACAGGAACGCGTCTTCCGCGCCAACCTTTCCCACGGCCCAGGCCGCTTGTTGCTTCATCGTCGCCGGATCGTTCTGGAGAAAAGCGAGCAGATAGCGATAAGCATGTATGTAGGCCGCATCGAGATGGCGCTTTGCCGCTTGATCGAGCGTCGAACCAGCCTCGCCGAACCGGCCCAACATAATGTAGGACTGGGCCAGATTTCCGAAAGCAATCACGTCATCGGGATTCAATCGCAGTGCCATTAGGCTTTGATCTACCGATTTGTTCCACTCGCCCGCCTGCCCATCGACGCTGCCCAGATCCACGTAGGGGATGAAATCGCGCGGGTAGGTCTGCTGCCATTGCAGCAGGGATTGGCGCGCCCGATCCAGGTCGCCCAGCGCGTTCAGGTAATACATGCTCTCGATGTGAAATCGCTCGCGCTCGGAGACTCGATTGCGCAGCTCATACGCCTTGGTCAGGTCCTGCGTAGAAAGCCCGAATTCGCCCAGATTCCCGTAGGAAATTCCTATCTGCGCGTACGCCAGCGCGAAATTCGGATCGAGCTGGATCGCCTGCTGAAAATAGGGAATCGCGCTGGCATCACCGGTTTCAAGTTCCGCTTTCTGGCCCATGCTGAAAGCCTTGAGGGCGGGAAGCGAGGAAGTGGTCGCCTCGGCGAGCGGCATATTGAATTTCTGGATCGAAGCGAGCGATTCGCCAAGGCGCTGCCGGAGCTTGGTGACGGCGGTGCCGAGCGCCGAGAGAACATCTTCGGGACGGCTGGCGGTCACCTGCTCCTGCGCGATCGGACTTCCGGTCTGACAATCGATGGCGTTGAGCCCGAGGACGTATTCGCTGCCGAGCATGGAGATCGAGCCGTCAATCGTCGCCGTGCTTGACGTCCGTTCGCAGATTTCCCGCGCCACGCCGCCGGTAATCGCCGAATTGGCCGGACGGCCCATGAGCCTCAGCGTCTCCTGCACCTGCGGATCGGGCAGGACGTTCAGGAATGGCGACTGCTCCAGCTGGACTTCGAGCGCCTGCTTGAGCGTACCGTCGAATACCGACTGGCCGGTGGTATTGGAGAAATCGGCGAGGACGATCGTGTCCTTGGAGGTGAGCTTGGGCGCGCGATTCAGGAAGAAATAGGCGCCGGCGCCGATGGCTCCAATGACAACGACGGCAGCGGCAACCAGTGGCCAGCGGCTTTTGGAGGCAGCGGGAGTGGCCGCTGCGGAAATCGGGCCGCTGCCCGGCGAAACGGGCGCAGCCGGCGGCGTTACGGCGGCTGCCGGCGTGCCGGAACCGGGTGTCGAGCCCAGGTCTGCCGCGGCGACGGCCGAGGCAGTTGACTCTGGAGCCGCGGAGACGGGCATGGTGGACGTGCGTGCCGCAGCTCGCCCGGTATCGATATCCCGCTTCAGACGCTTCAGCTCGGCGCGCAGCTCCGCGGCGGTTTGGCAGCGCAGTTCGCGGTCCTTTTCGAGCGTCTTGGCGATGATTTCGTCGAGTTTCGGTGGCAGCTTGGCGTTGCGCTGGCTGGGAGGTTCCGGGTCGCGCTCCAGGATTCCGTTGAAGATGACCGCGGCAGTGGAACCGCTGAACGGCGCCAGGCCGGTGGCCATTTCGTAGAGCACCGCGCCAAGGCTGAAGACGTCGGTGCGCGCGTCGAGCTGCTCGCCGCGCGCCTGCTCGGGCGACATGTAGGCGACGGTGCCCACGGCCGTGCCCGGGCTGGTGAGCAGAGCCTCGGTGACGCTGGGAAGCGTGGCCGCGGTTGCGGTGGAATTACCCTGGCCGAGGGTCTGCTTGGCGAGGCCGAAATCGAGCAGCTTCGCGTGGTTGCGGTCGGTGAGGAAGATGTTCGCCGGCTTGATGTCGCGGTGAACGATGCCCTTGGCGTGCGCGGCGTCGAGCGCGTCGGCAATCTCGATGCCCAAACCGAGCAGCTGCTCGAGCGGAAGCGGGCCGCTTTCGATGCGATGCTTGAGCGTCCGGCCTTCCAGATACTCCATCGCAATGAAACGGCGCCCGTGGTCCTCGCCAATGTCGTAAATGGTGCAAATATTGGGGTGGTTCAGCGCGCTGGCCGCGCGGGCCTCACGCTGGAATCGCTCCAGAGCGGCGGGATTGTGCGCGACGTCTTCGGGAAGAAATTTCAGGGCGACCAGACGCTGCAGGCGGGTATCTTCCGCCTTGTAAACCACACCCATACCGCCCGCGCCGAGCGGTTCGAGGATGCGGTAATGAGAGAAAGTTCTCCCGACCAGTTCCATCGCCTGAATCGTCGCTGCATACTACGATGGGCTGCCGCGAGGGTCAAGCGGCGCCGCAGTCTATTTCTCTTTCAGCTTCAGGCGGCCCTCGGCCTTGTTTTCCTCGAGGAATCCGCGCAGTTCCCCTGCGTTATCCAGAAGGCGAATCCACTGCTCGTAATAGAGAGTGACCGGAAAGCGGCCGAGGCCATATACGCTGACGCCGCCTTTTTCACCGACTTTGAATTCGAGTTTGCCGGAGCGGCGGCCCGACTGCTTTTCGAGTTCCGCAACGCGCTTTTTCAGTTCCTCGTACGACGGTTCGGACATTTGGCGTTTTCCTCCCCCAGCATCGAGTAAAGGATTATACGCCGATGCGTGCGAGCTCGGCGCGCCGGGAAAACGCGGCTCGGTTACTGAATCGGCGGCATGGGAATGAGCGGAAGGCGCTGTTCCCCGCCGTGAGGCCCGTTGATCTGAACGTCGCGAATCAAGAGCGAAGGCGTAATGACGGAACTGGGCAAGCCGCCGCCGGCCGAGCCGAACGCCGCGAACGCGGTGGCCATGAACTGGGGATTCTGCATGAAATTGAAGACTTCGGGTTTGTCGCCGACGGCGGCCATGTTCCGCAGATTGCGCACGGTGAGACCGATGATCCGCGCGCCGCGAACCAGGTCTTCGTGCCCGTCGTTCGTCCAAATCCGATAGACGATGAGCGGCGCACGGTCGCCATTCGAAACGCCGCTGAGCATCCCGGCCAGCATGGAATCGAATTCGCCGTGATGGATCGCGGCGAGCGCCGGATTATCCATGCGCGTCACCACCAGGCACCACGGCATGCCGTCGCTCTTACAGATATCGAGAAGCTTTTGCTTCATCGCCTGATTTGACAGGCCGTCGTTGGATTGTAAAAACAGGTTGCTGATCGCCGGCGTGGGCGTGCCCAATCCCGCGGCGCGGCCATGACCGTTGGACGTGCTGAAATCGGGGCCCGGACGCCGCGACATCAACAGGCCTTCGAGCAAACCGTTCTGGACCAGCGTGACTTTCTGCCCGCGAACGCCCTCGGCATCCACCTGATAAGTGCCGACCAGCGGATGGCCATCGAATGACGTGGCGGAAGGGTCGTCGAACAGCGTGACGCTGGTGGGCAAAACGCGCTGGCCAATTCGCCCGGTCCAGTCACTGCGACCGCCCAATTCGCTATAGATGCGTTCGTACTGGGCAACCGAGGCGAGCGGCGGACGCGCTCCGGAAACCGACGGAGCAAGAAGCTGCGCGAGCAGCGAACCGGCCGCCTGGGGTTCGAACAGCACCGGACCATCGTAATCGGCGACGGAGGGCGCCGAGCGAAGCGCCTCGAGCTGCTGGCTGATGTGCGCGATGTGCTGCGTCACCTCGCCGATCGGTGGCAGACCGGAAGGCGTGGTCGCGTAGAAGGAGTAAAAATTGTGAAGCGGCATGCCATCGGGCGCCTGCGTTTCGGCGGCGGCCTCAATGGCGGCGAAACTCGAGGGAACACGCAGCTCGGTGCCTTCGCTCGTGAGCAGATAGTACGTCTGATAAATCATGTAATAGGTGACTCGGCCGTCGTAAAGATCGGGATAGGAACGGAACACGGCGGAAGCCTGCTCGGCTTCCTTACCCCAATCGCGCGAAGTCCAGTCGGGCACCGCGTGTGGTTCGATCAGAACAACCGGCTGCTGGATGCGGGCAAAATCGTCGATTTCGGGCGGCTTGGCGAGGCTATTGAGGAAAGCCTGCTTGGCGGCGAGTTTGTCGGCAGCCTGCTTGTAGGCCTGATCGGTGGCGAGCCAGAGGTCCTGGCGAAGCGAATAGTAATCGCCGTCAATCCCTACCTGGCCGGCGTTGCCAATCGAGCCCTGGAAGCCGCCGCTCGAAATGAAATTCGAACTGTCGATGTGGTAATTGCCCATCCGCACCTGGACGAGCATGAAGCGCTGGCGCGTGGTGGAAGAGTTGACGATCGAGCCCAGATCCGCGGTGATGGTGCGGACTTGAACGTCGAGCAGGCGATACGCAATGAAATAAGGCTTCCCGAGTTGCGCCGTTTGCAACCGCGCAAGCGAGCGCGCCATTTCCGCTTTCATCGCGCGGAGCGTATCGTCCTCGGGCGATTGCGCCTGGCCGGGAGCGACGGATACTTTCAGCGCCGGAAAATTGCCGGCGGCGGGAATGGAAATTGTGCGGACAGAGCCCTTGGCCCCGGCGGGGCGCGCGGAGCTGATCGGCTGCGCGGCAAAGAGGCCGCCGGGCAGCGCCAGGAAAGAGAGGAACGCGAGAACGGCGAACGCGCGGCGGATCATCGCGATTGCCCCCAGGGAGTCGGCTTGATGCCCTTCGGCTCAGGGTCGAGCGGGTCGTGCGCGGGCGGCGGCAGGATCGGGGGCTTATCGGCGGAGGTTTCCTTCTTGGCCACTTCGAGCTCGGAAAGCAGCATCGCCGGCGCGTCGGCGGAAACCGGCACGGCGCCGGATTCGGCGACGCAGTATCCGTTGAACACCGCTTCCTTGTCGCCCGTGGCGACGATCTTGGTCAGAACGGTAAGCGGAGTGCCGACGATATTGACGCCGCGGACAAGCTGATCGGGCCGACCGTCTGGAAACACCTTGTAGACGATCAGCGGCTCGAGCTGAAAGGCTTGCGGCTCGGCGCGCCCGGTGATGGTGAATCCGCCGGAGAGATCATCGATCAGCAAACCGAACGGTTTGTGCTCGCGGCGCAGCATCTCGACAAGCATCTTGCGCAGTTCCGCGAACGGCACGCCTTTCGAGCTTTCCACGATCGTATTGCCCATCCGCGAAATCGGCTGGAAACCGATCTGACGGCGTCCGTGGCCATTCGAATGGGGGAATCCGGGCAGCGGCGAGCGCGACATCAGGAAATTTTTCAGGATGCCGTCCTTGACCAACGTGACGCGCTGCGCGGGAACACCTTCGTCGTCGAACGGGTAGTAGCCGAGCAAGGCCTGGCCGTTGATTTCCTTGAGCGTGGGATCGTCGTAAACGGAGAGGAAGCTCGGCATGATCTGCTGACCGACTTTTCCGGTGAACGTCTGCCCTTCGGTGAGCTCTTTTTGGCGGAAACCCTCCAGCCGATGGCCGAGAACTTCATGGAAGAACACGGCGGCGGCCCGGCCGCTAAGCAGCACCGGTCCGACGTAAGGCTGAACGACCGGGGCCTTTTGCAGATCCTGAATCTGCACGATGAGCTGGTGAACCTTGGCCATCACCTTCTGTTCCGACGGCGCATCGGCCGGATTCACCCAGTCGAAATTCGCGTAGCGATACAGGTTCATGCCGTCGGGCGCCTTGGCCTGAACGTAGAGTTCCAGGCGGTAGCGAATCTGGCCGAATTGCTCGCGGGTGCCTTCGCTCGAAACGAAGAACTGGTTGGTGGCGCTGGCGGTGAACGTGGCGATGGAATTCATCACCGCGGGCGAAGCGCTGAACGCGGCGGTATAGCGGCGCACGCGCTGCTCCCAGGGAAGGCGGTCCACCTTGAAGGAAACCAGCGGCAGATAAGAGACGACCGGCTGCTCGTGCGAGAAATCGGGCGCGGTGGTTTCCGCGTTTTCGATCTGGACCTGGCGGCTGGTTTTCACGCGAATGTACTGGGCGGCAGATCGGCGGTATTGCGTGTTCGTGGATATCCAGATCGCGCGGCGAATGGCGGGAATGTTGTCGTCAAGCGGAAGCAGCGTCGGATCGCTCGATTGCGACATGCTGCGGTCGCCGATATTGTGCGTATTGTCGAGCTGGTAGCTGCCCACGCGAACCTGCGTCTGCAGGACGCGATTGTGCTGGCTGTCGCTTTCGAGCAACGCGCCATTCGACCCTTCGACAGTGACGAGAGTCTGATCGGTGACGGCGTAGCCGATGAAATACGCCGGCGGATCCGCCTTGCGCAGCGCCTGGATGGAAGGATCAAGTTCGAGTTCCATCGCTTTGAGCACCGGCGACGGCTGAACCTGCTCCGGAGGCGGTGCGGAGCCCAGACGGGGCGAAAGCGATGGCGTGGAAACCGACAGAAACGAGAAAAAAAGACCCCAAAGAAGACGAATCATGTTGAGGGCTATAGTCTAGGACAACTGCGGCAGGAAGGCAAAAGCGGGCTTGGCGCGGCCGCACAGCGGCGTCACGGGCATTCGGGAACGAAGAAACCTGAGGAAGAGGCACCTTGCGGCGGTTGAGACCCACGCGGAGCTATTGTCCGCGCGGCTTCAACGCGGTCACAGGCCGCCAGTTTTGTGCAAACCCCGTTTCGAGGGGACTGAGTTGAGATCGCCCAGGCCGTGCATTTCGCCGTCCAGAGGGCAGTGGGTGGGCGGATCGGTGTTGTCGATTTCGTGGCGAACCTTCGGCACGGTGCGCAGGTAGAGGTACATATCGCGCAAATCGGCGGGGCGCAAATTCCGAAGGTCGCCAAACGGCATGATCGGATTGAGACGGCGGCCGGTGCCATTCACTCGGCCGGTTTGCAGGGTTCGCGCGAACATCATTTCGGTCATGAAACTGATGCCCGAAGGATCAGGCGTGATGTTGAGGCTGAAAACGTTGCCGAACGGACCCTGAAAGTGCAATCCACCGGCAAGGACCATGGAAGCCGGGCGGGTTCCGTTGGCCAAAATGGGCGTGTGGCAATCGGCGCAGCCGGCCATGCGGGTCAAATACCAGCCGCGGCGCACTTCGGCCGAGGCGTGCGCCGGAGGAGGGAGCGCGGTGACCTGGTTCAACTGAACCTGAACCGGAAACGGCATGCGCGTGGTCGGCAGGGCGTGATGCACGGGTTTCAAGGAACGCAGATAAACGACGATGGATTTGAGGTCTTCGGTGGTGAGCGCGTGAAAGGAGGCGTAGGGCATCAAGCTGAAAAGCAGGCGACCGCCCTTGGCCACGCCATCGCCGATCGCGCGCGCGATTTCGGCGTCGGTCCAGGAGCCGATTCCGGTCGCGCGATCGGGAGTGATATTCGGAGCAACGACCAGCGAATGAGGAGGCAGCGGAATCATATTTCCGGGGAAAATCTGGCCGGCGCCCTTGAGCCCTTTTCGCGCGATCCATTGGCCGCGCACATATTCGTGCGGGCTGTGGCAATCGAAACATCCGGCGACCGTTTCGACGAGGTAACGTCCGCGAGCCATGCGCTGAGGCGTGGGCTTGGCGCTGAAGTTCGCGGGAATCCGCGCCGAAGGAGGTTTCCGCGCGGGATTCGCCGGCGCGGCGTGGCCGCGCGTCACGCCGATGAGCATGAACAAGCACAATCCAATCGCCAAGCCGCAGGCAGCTAAGCCGCGAACGCTCTTCATGACACCATCCTCCGCGCAAATCCCCACAGTCGTTCCCGAAAAGATCGCCTATGGACGGCGCTCGCCCATGGCGAGCCAGGGATGCGAATCGCGGCGCTTTGCGCCACAGCCAAAGGGTTCCCCGATGGTACGCGGCGAAAACGCCTCCGTCAATCCAATGCCAGCGCGGGGAGCATTCGGCCGCTGTGCTAGAATCGAACCTCGGATGAACGAACGGATCCAAAAATTGATCGAGCTGCAAGAGCTCGATCTGCACATCGCCCAGCTTCGCCGGCAAGTGGACGCCTTCCCGCAGCAACTCGCCGAGATCGAGCGAAGCAGCGAAGCCGCGCGCACGGCGCTGGCCTCGGCGAAACAGCGCGTCCTCGACCTGCACAAAGGCCGCAAAAAACACGAACTCGACATCGAGGACTGGCGCGGGAAAATCCTCAAATACAAGGATCAGGTCCTGCAGGTGAAGAGCAACGACGCGTACCGGGCGCTGCAAGAGGAAATCCGCGGCGCGGAAGCGGAACTCGGGAAGGCCGAGGACCGGCTGCTCGAACAGATGGTGGGCGGAGAGCAGGCCGAGAAAGACGTGAAGCGCGCGGAAGCGGCTCTGGCCGAAGCGGAAACAGCGGCCCGCCTCCGGCGGGAGAGAGTGCAGGCGGAACGGGAGCAGGTCGAAAAGGAGATGGCGGAAATGCAGGCGGCGTCGCAGGCGCGCCTGGCCGAATTGCCGCAGGACCTGGTGGACCACTACCACCGGATCGCGCGCAGGCACGGCGGAATCGCCGTCGCGGCGGTGCGGGATGAAGCCTGCTCGATGTGCAGCGTGCGGATTCGGCCGCACGTAATGCAGTTGCTACGCCAATCCGAAGGACAGGAAATCTTCCATTGCGAGACGTGCACTCGCATCCTTTATTTCGTCGAAAAGCCGGCTGCCGCGACTGCCGAGGCTGCTCCAGAAGCCAGCGCCGCTGAAACGGGAAACCAGTAGGCGCTCCAGCGAGCGCCAGCCCACTCTGCGCGAACGAACCGACCCTCCTCGCCAATTCAGTCCACGCTCCTCCGCTGCCTCTCCTCACTGGACTTGCCGCGTGGCACCATTTGCGGGACCCTTCGGCCCAACAGCGGGCCTCAGGGTGACAGCGATCTTTACTGCAATTTGGCGTATTCGGATTTGGCTTGCTGGAGGAGCGCGAGATTGGGATCGGCTGTGTGCCAAAGCGCGAGGAAATTCTGATAGGAAGTCCGCGCAGAGCCGCTTTCGCCCGCGATGGCCTGCGCCCGCGCTAAATCGAGTTGGGCAAGCGCGCCAATCGGGGAGTTTCCAACGACGCCGCGATGGTCAACCATCTGCTGGAACGCGGCGGCCGCCTCAGCTCCCCTCTTTTCCTGCAGCAACGCCAGTCCGCGAAGATAAACGGGATACATTGGCCCCAAGTTGCCGAGAGAGTAGCCCGCAGCGGGCTGGAGCGTTTGGAGCGCCTGAGCGGCGTCGTGATGATCGAGCGCGATAGCGGCGCGGAGGCACGGCAGCCAGTAATTGTTCAGGATAGTGTCCCTGGGATATTGCTTCGCCAGACTGTCGGCGACGGGCTGCGCGTCTGCCGCATCTCCAGCAAGAGCGAGCGCCAGGGACGCCTCGGACTCGGTGTAGCGATCGAGGCCGGGCGTTTTGAGAAGCGAAGAAGCGATTTGGCGTGCGAGGGCCGGATCGCCCATCTCCGCTTCGCGCAGCGCCGCGTCCAGATTCCACTGCCAGGCGTCTTCGTCCAGGCCGTCGCGCCTGGCCGTGGCAACGGCTTGGTCGTCGAGCGTTCGCGCCTGCGCCAAGTGGCCGCCGTAAGCCGCGGTATCGGATTCCGCCGAGAGAAACGCGCTTTCCGCGCCGACTTTTCCCACCGCCCAGGCCGCTACCTTCTGCATCAGCGAGGAGTCGTTTTGAAGAAAACCGAGCGTGTAAAGAGGGGTACGGACAAGGGGCCCATCGAGGCCACGCGATAATGCCTGATTCGCGGTCGACCGGGCTTCGTCGAAACGGCCAAGACTGAGATAGGAGGCCGCAAGGTCGCCGGAAGCAATGGCGTCATCCGGATTGAGGCGAAGAGACTCCAGTTCTTGGTTTACCGCGGCGTCGTAGTGCCCGGTCTGGGCATCCACGCTGCCTAGATCCACGTAGGGAACGTAATCGCGCGGATAGGTTTGCTCCCATTGCAAGAGGCTTTGGCGCGCCTTGTCCAAATCCCCCAGCGCATTCGAAAAGTACATGCCTTCGATATGGAAACGCTCGCGCTCGGAAACGCGATTGCGCAGGTCGTAGGCTTTGGTGAGGTTCTGAGCGGCAAGGGCCAATTCGCCCAGATTCGAATACGAGATGCCCATTGCCGCGTAGGCCATGGCAAAATTCGGATCAAGCTGGATCGCCTGCTGGAAATACGGGATCGCGCCCGCGTCGCCGCTCTGTTGCGATATTTTTCGACCGGTGGTGTAAGCCTTGAGCGCCGGCAGCGAAGACGTTGTCGCTTCGGCCAGCGGCGCATTGAATTTCCGGATCGAAGCGAGCGATTCGCCCAGTTTTCCGCGCAGCTTGGTGACGGCCGTTCCCAGCGCGGAGAGGACGTCTTCCGGCCGGTTCGCCGTCACCTGCTCCTGCGCGATCGAATTTCCGTTCTGGCAATCCACGGCGTTTAGTCCGATCACGTATTCGCTGCCAATCAGCGAAATCGAGCCGTCAATCGTCGCCGTGCTCGAGGTCCGCTCGCAGATTTGCCGCGCCACGCTCCCGGTAATCGGCGAATTAGCCGCGCGGCCCATCAGCTGCAGCGTTCCCTCCACCTGGCGGTTCGGCAGAATATTCAGAAAGGGCGATTGCGCGAGTTGGACTTCGAGCGCCTGCTTCATCGTTCCGTCGAACACCGATTGGCCGGTGGTGTTCGTGAAATCGGCGAGAACGATGGAATCCTTCGACGTAAGCACGGGCTTGCGCGGCCAGAAGAAATAGGCTCCGGCGCCGACGGCGGCAAGGAGGATGACGAGGCCGGTTGCAGCTGCCCAGAGCGGAATGCCGCGTCGGACGGGAACGCTCGGGGCCGCGACATCAGGCGTGAGCGTGCCGCTACCGGCCGCAGAAAACGGAGTGGACGGAGTCGGTTGGGCAATCGGCGCGGATGGTGTTGTGGTCTCCGCGACGGGCTGGGCTGCCGGAGTGGAAGACGATGACGGAGCGGGCGCGGCGGGTTGCGTGATGGTGATCGCGTGGCGCGAGGATTCGGTATCGCGCTTCAGCCGAGCGAGATCAGCGCGCATTTCGGCCGCGGATTGGCAGCGCAGGCGGCGATCCTTTTCGAGCGCCTTGGAAATGATTCGTTCGAGTTCGGCAGGCGCGTCGGGATTCAGACGCACGGGAGCGGTGGGCGCGCCGTGCAGGATCGCCTCGAAAATCGCTCCGGTCGTTTCGCCGCGAAAGGGCAGGACGCCCGTCGCCATTTCATAGAGAACTGCGCCAAAGCTGAAAAGGTCCGTCCGTGCGTCCACCGTTTCGCCGCGCACCTGCTCGGGCGACATATAGGCGACGGTGCCAACTGCGGTGCCGGGGCTGGTGAGTTGCTCCGGGCCGACCGTCGGCGCGGCATTGTCGTGCGTGAGCGTAGCGTCGGAGGGCGAGGCTGGCTTGGCCGTTTGTTTCGCCAGACCGAAATCGAGGATTTTCGCGTGGCCTTGCGTGGTGACGAAAATATTCGCCGGTTTGATGTCGCGGTGGACGATGCCTTTGCTATGCGCCGCTTCGAGACCCTCGGCTATCTCGACTCCGAGTTCGAGTAGCAGATCAAGCGGGAGTGGCCGGCCGTTAATGCGATGCTTGAGCGTCTGGCCTTCGAGACACTGCATCGCGATAAACGGACGGCGCTCGAATTCGCCGATCTCGTGAATCGTGCAGATATTGGGATGGTCGAGCGCAGAGGCGGCTTGTGCTTCGCGTTCAAAGCGTTCGAGCGCGCGCGGGTCGCGGGCCAGGTCGTCCGGAAGGAACTTGAGGGCTACGAAGCGGTGTAGCCGCGTGTCTTCGGCTTTGTAGACGACACCCATCCCGCCGCCACCGAGCCGTTCGACGACGCGGTAATGGGAGACAGTCCTACCGATGAGTGAAGAGGGCTCAGCCACGCCGCAGGCATATTATGGCGGGACCGAGGACAAGTCAACGGGCGGCGGCGGCCGGGAACCTTCCCGATTACTTCAGGAAATAGGAGCGGTAGAGGGTATCGCGCTGGACGGGCATGTAGCCGGCGTCGGAGATGATGCGGCGCAATTCGGCTTCGTTGGTGCGGTTGCGAACGCCGGCGGCGTAGACGACGTTTTCCTCGATGAGGATGCTGCCGACATCGTCGGCGCCGAACTGAAGGCCGATCTGGCAAACCTTGATTCCCGGCGTGAGCCAGCTGGACTGGACGTGATCGATGTCATCGAGAACCATCCGGCTGATGGCGAGCGTTTTCAAATAATCCACCGCGGTGGTCTGCGGGACTTTCTTGCCGAGGGGGCTATTTTCCGGCGCGAAAATCCAGGGAATGAAGGCGGTGAAACCGCCGGTATCCTCCTGAATGCGGCGAATGCGCTCGAGGTGATTCACGCGGTGACGGTATTCCTCGCCACAGCCGAACATCATCGTCGCCGTGGTGCGCATGCCGAGCGAGTGGGCGTCGCGATGCATCTGTTCCCATTCGTCGGAAGTGCACTTGAGGCGGGAAATGCGCTGGCGGATTTCGTCGTCGAGGATTTCCGCGCCGCCGCCGGGAACCGAATCGAGGCCGGCATCGCGCAGGCGGGCGAGGGTATCGCGCACGGTGAGGCCGGAAACTTCGGCAATATTGATGATTTCGGGCGCGGAAAAGCAGTGGAGATGGATCCGCGGGAAACGGCGCTTGATCGTGGTGAGCAGATTCTCGTAGTACTCAACGCGCAAATCGGGATGAAGGCCGCCCTGCAAGAGAATGCCGGTGCCACCGAGGGCGATAGTTTCCTCGATTTTTTCGAGGATGGTTTCGAAAGGAAGCAAATAGCCTTCGCCGTGGCCGAGCGGGCGGTAGAAGGCGCAGAAGGAACAGTATTCGGTGCAGAAATTCGTGTAGTTGATGTTGCGATCGATCTGATAGCTGACGACGCGCGGATCGGTTTTCCGGCGGCGGACTTCCATAGCGGCCATACCGATGCCGACCAGATCGTCAGACTGGAGGAGGTCGAGGGCTTCGCCAGGAGTGAGAGTCATCGAATGGCTCCGGTGGTGCGCGAGGCGGCAGCGCCGGGCGCGTGGACGAGATCGAGCGGACGGACGCGGTCAATCAGGCCGAGCGCGGCGCATTCGCGATAGTAACGATCGAGGCTGGCGAGATTTTCCTCGTCGAGATCGAAATTGATGTTGTCGCGCAAATAGCTGACGATCGCCTCCTCGGGCAGCTGGAGTTGGTCCGAGGCCTGGCGGGCGATTTCGGGGATGCGGCTCGTGCCGTAGAGTTTCGAAGCGAGAAAATCGGCGGCGATTTCCGGCGTGGCCACATCGCGGCGCGCGACCCAGAACGCAAGGACGGCGGGAAGGCCGGTCCAGGCGCGCCATTCCGAGACGACGTCGTAAACGAAAAGCATGCGAACGCCGGGAACGGGCGCGGCGTCGGGATCGTCGGTACAGCAGGGGTCGCCGGCCGATGGAGTTTTCGCGTGGAGCGCGTCCATTTTCACGGAGACGCGGAGGGCGGGATCGCCGATGACGAGCGCGGCATCGGCGCGTTCGAGCATGGCGGAGGGATCGGGCGCGGCGTCGAAAAATTCCGGCTCGATTTTCCAGCGGTGCTTCGCGAGCAAGCGAACGAGAGCGGCGGTGGAACGGGAACTGGTGTCGAGGGCCATCGTGCGGACGCGGTCGATGGGGCGTTTCGACACGACGAGAAGGCTGCGCACTTCGCGCTTCGAGGCGATCGCCATATCGGCAAAGGCGACGACGCCTTCCATGCGCTGATATTCGATCGCGGGAATGATACCGATATCGGACGATCCGCGACGAACGGATTCGGCGCAAAGCGAAGGCACGGTGAAATTCAAGTCGTAGCGGCCGGCGAGCGGGCCATCGGTGAATCCCCACACGAGCGGGGCCGTATTGAGATATTCGACGACGGAAACGCGGAGTTTGGCCATTCGAAAAATCCGTTTCGGCAGAAAAAAGCCAATATAACACACCCTTTCGCGACCTCGCCTGCCGTTGGCCCGGCTGGCGGGAGCGCGGGCGATGGGGCGACAAGGCCGATGCGAAGCGGACGGCGGCGGGAACGATTGCCGTAGAATAGACGAGGCGCGGAGGAAAAACACAGACGCGAGGGAGCGAGACGACGTGTCGCAGATCAATCGACGGGACTTTCTGAAGACGGCAGGCGTGGCGAGCGCGGCGCTGGCGCTGCCGGGCGCGCCCGGAGGCGCTGCGACGGCCGCGGCGCAGACACGAGCAAACGAAACGGGCGCGCAGCGAAAAAAGAAGAAGATCATCGTGGTGGGCGCGGGCCTGGCGGGCCTGGTGGCGACGTACGAACTGGACCGCGCGGGGCACGACGTGGTGCTGCTCGAAGCGCAATTGCGGCCGGGAGGGCGCGTGCTGACCTGGCGGCAGGAATTTTCCGACGGGCTGCACGCGGAAGTGGGCGCGGCGCGCATTCTGAACACGCACGAATTGACACTGCGGTACGCGCGCCAGTTCCAGTTGAAACTCGGGCCATATTTTCCGACGAGCGGGAATCTCGTGAATCAGGTGGGCGGGCTGGACGCTGCGGCGCCGTTGGGTGGACACGTGCACTGGCCGGTTGCACTGACAGCGGCGGAAGAGCGGATGGGCCGCATCGGGATGTGGGAGCACTACGCGGCGCGCGAGGCGAAGCAATTGGGCAATCCGGCGGCGCCTGGGTGGTCGCCGGCGTCGTTTGCCGATCTCGATTCGATCGCGTTTCCCCAATTTCTGCGGCGGCGCGGGGCTTCGGCCGGAGCGGTGCGCGTGATGCTGCTCGGGATGGATTACGGCGACGTTTCCGCGCTGCGCGTCCTGGCGGAGATGGCGGCGAACGGCGACGTGACGGCGCAATACAAGATCGTGGGAGGGATGGACCGGTTGCCACGAGCGATGGCGGAACGGCTCTCGGACCGAATCCGGTACGGCGCGGCGGTACAAACGATCGAGCACGACAAAACCGGCGTGCGTGCCGGATATTTGCAGGGGAATCTGCTGCGGACGCTCGTGGCGGATTACCTGATCTGCACAATACCGTTTCCGGCGCTGCGGAGGGTCCAGTTCACGCCGCTGCTTTCCGATTACAAGCAGACGGCGGTGGCGAACACGTCGTATATGTCCGCGGCGCTGGTCATCAGCCAGGAGCAGCGGCGCTATTGGCTTTCGCGCGGAGACAACGGATTCGCGCGCTCGGACTGGCCGATCGAAGTGACCTCGCCGACCTTCGACCAGCCGGGACGGCGCGGGCTGCTGACGGCGACGCTGACGGGTAATTTGGCGCTGAGGGTATCCGGGTTGCCGGAAGACCGGCGGATCGTGACGGTGCAGAACGAGGTGGAAACCATTTTCCCGGGCGCGCGGGAGAATTTCGAAGGCGCGGTAACGAAATCGTGGGACAACGATTTCTGGGAGCGCGGGGCGTGGCAATGGTTTCATACGGGACAGATGACCGCGTACGGTCCTTATATGGCGACGCCGGAGGGACGAGTGCATTTCGCCGGCGAGCACACCTCGGCATGGGCGGGATGGATGGAGGGCGCGATTCAGTCGGGCGTGCGCGCGGCGAAAGAAGTGGAAGAGGCGGCGTGAAGCCGCCCCGGTGAGTGGGCGAAGACCTTGCGGCTGGGACGTGTTTCGCATCTTTCAACACGCGAGAGTGGCACCGCAGACGCGAATTAATTCCTTGTTTTCCAGTTGATTAGCTTGTTTCGAGTAGCCGGACCGGTTGGACGTTTTGAGAACTTCGCTTTCAGGGCTTACTTGACACTGGTTCGCCGCTCTGCCTACCCTCAAGGCGAGCTGGATGCCGGATTCCCCTTCCCATCTCGGCTGGCTGGCGCTCGGCCTGGTGCCGGGGCTTGGATCGCGAAACGTGGCCAAGCTGCTTGGCATGTTTGGCGAGCCGGAGGCGATTTTCCGGGTGCCGCTGACGGAACTCGAGGCGCTGGGGCTGACGGCAGAAGCCGCGCAGTCCATTCACTCGCGCGAACCGCTGCGCCGCGCGGAAAAAGAGCTGGAGCGGGTGAAGGCGTCGGACTGCCATCTGGTGACGTGGAACGACGCCGCCTATCCGCCGCTGCTGCGGGAAATCTACGATCCGCCGGCGCTGCTGTATTTGCGGGGAAATCCGGAGGCGCTCGGCCGGCCGACGATTTCGATCGTGGGAACGAGAAGACCGACGACGTACGGCATTCAGATGTCGGAACGGCTGGGACGCGACCTGGCCGGGCAGGGACTGGCGGTGGCAAGCGGACTGGCGCGAGGAATTGACACGCTGGCGCACCGCGGAGCGCTCCAGAGCGCGGCGGGAATGACGATCGGCGTGCTGGGATGCGGGATCGATGTGGTTTATCCGAAGGAGAACAGGAAACTGTTCGATCAGATAATCACCGGAGGGCGAGGAGCGATTCTAAGCGAGCTGCCGATGGGCACGCCGCCGACGCCGGCGAATTTCCCGGTGCGCAATAGGATCATCGCAGGGCTGGGACTCGGCGTGGTGGTGGTGGAAGGGACGGAGCATTCCGGCTCGCTGATCACCGCGCGGCTGGGGATGGAATTCGGGCGCGAGGTGTATGGCGTGCCGGGGAACGCGACGCAGCCAACGAGTTTCGGCCCGCATCAATTAATCAAGCAGGGCGCGAAACTCGTGACCGGATGGCAGGACGTGGTGGAGGAGTTGCCGACCGCGGTGCGTGCGGCGCTCGCTCCAGTGGAGACAACGACGGCGGCGGAACGGGCATCCTTGGTGAACGAGAGCCTGTTCGGGCCGCAGCTGACGCTCTACCACCTGCTGCGGCCGGATGAGCCGCGGCACATCGACGACCTAGTGGAAGAATCGGGATTGAGTTCGTCGGAGGCGCTGGCGGCGCTCTTCGATCTGGAAATGAAAGGGTACATCCGGCAGTTGCCGGGAAAACAATTCGTGAAAGTGCTGCTGTGAGGAAGGCGAAAGCATAGGCCATGGGAAAGTCGCTCGTTATCGTGGAATCGCCGACGAAGGCGAAGACCATCAATAAATATCTGGGCTCCGGCTATACGGTGAAGGCGTCGCTGGGCCACGTGAAGGATTTGCCGAAACGCGAGTTGGGAATCAGCGTGGAGGATCAATCGTTCGAACCGACCTACCAGGTGATTCCGGGCAAGGCGAAGGTGCTGAGCGAAATCGAGGGCGCGGCGCAAACAGCCGACGCCATCTACCTGGCGGCCGACCCGGACCGCGAAGGCGAGGCGATTTCGGCGCATCTGGCGCAGGTTCTGCGGGAATCGCTTGGAGAAGCTGACGGGAAAAAGAAGCGCGGCAAAGGGAAGAAGGCGGCGAAACCGGCGGCAAGAGCGAAGGCCGCGGGCGCCGCAGAGGCGAAACCCATCTGGCGAGTGCTCTTCCACGAGATCACCGCGAAAGGGATTCGCGAGGCGTTTCAGCACCCGAGTGAAATCAACGTGAACCTGGTGGACGCGCAGCAGGCGCGGCGCGTGCTCGACCGCCTGGTGGGCTATCAGATTTCGCCTCTGCTGTGGGACAAGGTGCGGCGCGGGCTATCGGCGGGACGCGTGCAGACGGTGGCGCTGCGGCTGATCGTCGAGCGGGAACGGGAAATTCGGGCATTCACGCCACAGGAATACTGGACCATCCACGCGATGCTCGCGGGCGGGGAAGGCCCGGCGTTCGAAGCGAAGCTGTGGAAGCGCGGCGGCGCGGACGCGGAAATTCCCAACCAGGGCGAAGCGGAAAAGATACTGGCGGGACTCGACGGAGCGAGCTGGCGCGTGGCGTCGGTGCAGCTAAAGGAAAAGCGGCGGAATCCGCCGGCCCCGTTCACGACGTCCCGGTTGCAGCAGGAGGCGTACAACAAGCTGCGGTTTTCGGCGAAGCGAACGATGGCGCTGGCGCAGCAACTCTACGAAGGCGTGGACCTGGGCGCGGAAGGCTCGGCCGGGCTGATCACCTACATGCGCACGGATTCGGTGCGCGTGGCGCCGGAAGCGATCGAGGACGTGAGGAAGCACATTCGGGCGAGCTTCGGCGCGAGCTACCTGCCGGAAAAGCCGAATTCCTACCGGTCGAAAAAGGAAGCGCAAGAAGCGCACGAAGCGATCCGGCCGAGCGACGTTTCGCGGACGCCGGAGGACGTGCGGCCGTACCTGCAGGACGACCTTTACAAGCTGTACCGGCTGATCTGGCTGCGATTCGTCGCGTCGCAGATGGTACCGGCGGTTTTCGATCAGACGACGATCGACATCGAAGCCGCTTCGTGCGTGTTTCGCGCGACGGGGTCGGTGCTGAAATTCGACGGATTCCTGGCGGTCTACCAGCAGCCGGAACAGGAAAGCGCCACGGACAAGGCGAATGAAGACGACGAAGAGCGGCGGCTGCCGCGCGTGGCCGAGGGTGAGACGCTGCGGCTTGAAAAATTGTGGCCGCTGCAGCATTTCACCGAGCCGCCTCCGCGATATACCGAAGCGACGCTGGTGCGGGAGCTCGAGGAACGCGGAATCGGCCGGCCCTCGACCTACGCAACCATCATTTCGACGATCGTCGAGCGCGACTACGTGAGCAAGGAGCAGGGGCGATTTCAGCCGACGCTGCTGGGCGAAAAAGTGAGCGACCTGCTGGTGAAGAATTTCGAGGAGATTTTCGACGTCGGGTTCACGGCGCGGATGGAAGATGAGCTCGACGAGATTGAAGAGGGAAAACTGCCCTGGCGGCAGGCGGTGCGCGAGTTTTACGAGCGGTTCAGCGGCGAACTCGAACAGGCCAAGGGCGAGATGGAATCCTACAAGGCGGGCATCGCGACCGGGGAGAAATGCCCGAAGTGCGGCGAGGGCGAACTGCTCGAACGGATCAGCCGGCACGGATTTTTCCTGGGCTGTTCGCGCTATCCCGAATGCGATTACACGCGCGACCTTTCCGAACGATCCGGCGAGGAAGTGGAGAGCCAGTCGGGACCGGAATACTGCCCGAATTGCGGGCGGGAAATGGTGGTGAAGCGCGGACGGTTCGGCGCGTTTCTGGCGTGCAGCGGGTATCCGGAATGCAAAACAACTCGGCGGCTGGTGGAAGGGACGAAGCGGCCTCGGCAGCCGGACGTTCTGCTGGAAGAAAAATGCCCGGAGTGCGGCGCGCAACTGGTGAAGCGGCACGGGCGGTACGGAGAATTCATCGGCTGCTCGGCGTATCCGAAATGCCGGTACACGCAGGCGAAGACGCTTGGAATCGCGTGCCCGAAATGCGGCGAAGGGGAGTTGGTGGAACGGCGGGCGCGGAAGGGGCGCAACCGTGTTTTCTACGGCTGCTCGCGCTACCCCGATTGCGATTTCACCACGCCGCACCACCCGATCACGGAACCCTGCCCGAAATGCCACGCGCCGCTCGTGGTGGAAAAGCGCGGCAAACAGGGCAACCAGCGGGCGTGCCTGCGCGAGGAATGCGGCTGGGAAGGCGAAGCGACGAGCGCGGGCGAGCCAAAAGCGGAAACGGAAGCGCCAGTCGAGAGTTAAGGATTAAAGGGCGGTAGCGAGCGCGGGGAGGGACGTTGCGCGAGGCGATCGAGCGGTTCCTGCGTCATTTGCGCTACGAGCGCAACGCCTCGGCGCACACCCTGCGCAATTACGCTTCCGATCTCGAGCAGTTCGCCGCGTATCTCCAGCCGCCCGGCGGCCGGCCGCCTGCGCTCTCCGAAGTGGATCACCTGCTGATTCGCGAATACCTGGGACACCTGCACGATCAAAAACTCGAAAAAAGCTCGATTGCGCGGAAACTGGCGGCTTTGCGGTCGCTTTTCCGGTTTGCGCTGCGCGAAGGAATGATTTCGCAAAATCCCGCGCGGCTGGTTTCGACGCCGGCGGTGCCGAAGCGATTGCCGGCCGTGCTGACGGCGGAAGAAATCAACCGATTTCTCGACTGGATGAGCAAGCTCGAAGCGAAGGCCGATGGGAAAACGGACCAGGAACTAGCGCAGTGGCTGATTCTGCGAGACAGCGCCATTTTCGAATTTCTGTACGGATCGGGCCTGCGCGTGAGCGAGCTGACCGGATTGAATCTGGCGGACATCGACCGGCGCGGGGAAACGCTGCGCGTGCGCGGCAAAGGGAACAAGGAGCGGATCGTGCCGTTAGGATCGAAGGCGCGCGCGGCGCTCGAAGCGTATTGGCCGGCGCGGGAAAGCCTGCTGGGAAAAAGCACTTCGCGGGAAGCCGTGTTTCTGAATCACAAGGGCGGACGGCTGACCAGCCGGTCGGTTGGGCGGCTGGTGAAACGCTACGCGCGGCAGGCGGAAGTGGATTTGAATCTGCACCCGCATTCGCTGCGGCACGCGTTCGCGACTCACCTGCTGGCCGACGGGGCGGATTTGCGCACGATTCAGGAACTGCTGGGCCACAAATCGCTTTCGACGACGCAGCGATACACGCAAGTCTCGATTCGCCAATTGATGGAAACCTACGACAAATCGCATCCGCGCGCGTAAACGCGGGAAATGCGATGCGGCGTGGCAGCCGACCTTACCGCCGATTTCAGCCGATCCGATGGAAACCCAGATGAAGGTGAAGGCGCAGGCCGAAGACGGTGACAGGGCCGCGGGCCTGGTTATAGCCGGGATTGGTGATGTATTGGATATCCGGGGCGAGGGAAAGACCGAGCGGTAGACGCAGGTTGTAATACCCCTCGAGAATTTGTTCCCTGCCATAGGTGAGCGCGCCGTCGCCGAGCTGGAAGCCGAGACCGCCCGCAGCCAGATATTCCTGGTGAAGACGGGAAATGCCATTGGAAGTGAAGGCGAGGCCGACGTGGTCTTGCGCGCGTTTCCAAAGGTCGCCGGGGATCTGGACGCCGGTTTCCACGGTGTTGTTGACCTCGGTGTAGGAATAGCTTTCGTATTTGCCGTTATTCCAGCCGGCGCGGGCGAAGAGGCCGAATCCACCGGGCAAACCCTGCTGCCAATTCAGGCCGAAACCGTATTCGTGCGCATCGGGACGGCGAACGGCGGGAACTTCGGGAACGGGCGTCACGCCATCGCGCCAGGCGGCGAGGGCATTCGCGAAACTGCCCATCGGCGCCTGTTGCACGAAACCGAGCAAGCGGAATTTGCCGTGCGTATTCCGGCTGTAGGCCCAATTGATCTGGCCGTTGGCCGAGCGGGTGTTGGGAATATCCATGCTGAGGTAAAGGCCGTTCGGGACGCGCGTCATGAGGACTTCGCCGTAGCGAAGGCTCCAGGGGCCATTGTCGAATTCGAGATAGGCGCCGTAGGTGTAGCCGGGGGTGTTGGCGGCGTAGTCCCAGGCGCCGTTCTGATCCGTCGTCCAGTTCATGAATTGCGAATGGCTGCTGTTGGCGTAGCGATTGCGATCGAAGAAATCGGCGAGGCTGAATTTGCCGAAATAGATTTCGAGGCGACGCGAGGGCAGTTGGTTAGCCAATTCGAGATAGTTGGGATCGTTCCGCTCGACCGAGTGGCCGAGGGGCAAAACGTACTGGAGCAGGAAGCGGGACATGTAGGTATTCGGCTGCGAGCCGGCGCTGGGTGCTTTCTGCGCGTCGAGATCGGTGAAACCGGCGAGGCCGAGCACGCTGCTCAAGCCGCCGCCGCGAACATCCTCGACGTCGAAGAGAACGGAGAAACGGCGCGTGACGCGGAAGCCCGAGAAAAAATCCTCGATGCTGGTGACGGCGTCTTCGGGATACGCGCGGAAACTGTTAGGACCGGAATAGGCGGCGTAGAAATGCGCGTGGCCTTGCGCGATGAGGTTGATCTGGCCGCCGATCCAGAAGCGCCGCGCGAGAGCGCCGGATGCGGACGGATTCTGAGCGCGGCTGGAATAGAGCGGAGCGGTGAAAGCGGATGAAGCGATGCCGCGCCGAAATGAGAAGAGCCGACCGGAGGACGTAAGCGGCGGAACAGACGAGGCGGCCAGTGCGTGGCAGGCATTGCGGTTGAGCGAATGCCGGCCGAGGGGGTGGGGCGGTTTTTGGGGCGAATTCAAACGCGTGGCGGGGTAGCGGCGATGCTTCGATGCGCGGAGGGGCGCCCCGGCGGGTGCGGCTTGCGCGCACACGGGCAGCATCACGGCCGCCAAAGCGGTTGCCAGGCGCAAACAGGTCGAGCGAGTGAGCCGCGAAACTTTCGTGACTGCCTCCGTATTTGCCGGAAATTGGCGGAATTCCGAGCCGGCGTATCATGAGGGCCCCGATGGCCGGCCCCACGCATCTGGCGCGTTCGGGTACGAATTGCACGCCACGGGCTTGGATGCGTGGTCGGGAGCAATCGTAATTCGAAAATCGAAAAATCACGAAAATTTTTGCGGTGATGGACTCCACCTTCCCCTTAGCTATGGGCAAAACCGGCGTGAAATGGGGCTTGCGAGGGTTCCAAGAGAAATGCCTGGCGCGTGAGGACCAGTGTAAGATGAGATGGTTGTTCCAGGCCGTGGCGTGGGTCATAGCGGGGAGATTTTCCGAAATTTCCTTGGTGGAGGGCGGGAGCGGGAACTTAGCGAGTTTCGCGAGGCTTTCCGCGGATGTACCCGCCGCGCTTGTGGTGCATCGAAACCGAGCATGGGAGAAGGAGGCGTGGAACTATGGACCAATTTTCGGCGTCCGGGAACGGCTCGCTGCCAGCGGGGCGTTCGACGGACGCAGTGGATTTCAAGACGCCGAGAGCGGCCGGGGCGCAGGGGCAGCCTTCGCCGGGCGGAAAGCGAAGGACCCTTCGGTTCACATCATGGATTTGCGCGGGGCTGGCGATCGCGGCCGTTCTGATCGTGGGGCCGAGAGCGGCATTTGCGCAAACCGACGAAATTCAAGTCTACAATGCCGTGATCCAACCCCAAGGCATCTTCGGCGTCACGCTCCACCAGAACTTCACCCCCATCGGGCGCTCAACACCTGCTTTCCCTGGCGCCATCATTCCCAATCATTCCTGGAACGGAGGGGTGGAATGGGCGTACGGGATTAAGTCGTGGTGGGAACAGGGTGTATATCTTCCCATCTTTACCGCGTACTCCCAAGGGCGTGGCGGGACGATTGACGGCTTCAAGATTCGGGAATTATTCGTGCGGCCGCACGCCGAGCGGCATACGCTTTTTTACGGTGTCAATTTCGAATTCAGCTTCAATTACGGATATTGGGAATCCCACACGGAATCGGCCGAGGTGCGGCCTATTGTGGGTGTGTACCTACACAAATGGGAACTCGTCTACAATCCGGTTGTCGATACGGACTACACCGGGGGGTTGGGTGGGGTGCAGTTCAATCCCGAAGAAATGGTCAAATATCACTTCAACAATACTTGGGCCGTGGGTGGCGAGGGGTTTGACGGATTCGGATCGTTCAACCAATTCGCGCCTCTTAACCAACAGTTCCACGAAGTCTGGGGCGTGCTCCAGCACACCAGTCCCGACCTGGTGACCAAAGTGGGTGTGGGATTTGGCCTCACTTCCGGATCCGACCTATTGACGCTGAAGCTGATGCTTACGCTCCCTCAGCTCAACAAGAAACCCATCCACATTTTCTAACTCGGGAGTGGCGAAGGGCGGAAGAGGAGGATCTCCATGCGATTTTTCGGCTGGCTGATTCTGGCGTTGTTTGCGCCGGCAGCTTTGGCCCAGACGCCCTCAACGGGCCGGCTCAGGTTGGGCCCGGTGGCACTCACGCTCGGCGCTCCGGAGAACTCGACCCTGGCCACGGTAAAGCAACACTACCATGTGGAACGCGCGCGAGGAGCGGGCGACACGTGGGCGGTGGTCAAGCCGGACGGAGAAACGGTGGCGCTGGTTACCTTTACGCAGGGGAAGCTGAGCCGCGCGGCAAAGACGTGGTTTGCGAGCAACGAATACTCGGCAGGACTGCTGGCCGGGCGGCTTTACGATTTGGCGGATGAATTCACCGACGCCGGCCGGAACACGTGCACGCTGAGCGCGAAGCCCTACCAGGAGGGCGCCGTCAAAGGCCGGATTTTCACGCTGGCGTGTGGCGCGAAAAGCATTCAGCTGAGCCGCACGCGCGTGGGCCGAGGCTGGGCCACGCGGCTGCAGGAGGTTCTTCAGTAGGCTGCGCGGCCAGCGCGATCAGAGCAACGTTCCCGCACGCGTTTCGCCGAGTTCGATGACAACCGCGCGCCGGATCGCGGGAACGGCGCGAAGCTCGGCGAGCACCGATTCTGGAATCGGCTCATCCAGATTGACGAGGCCAATTGCTTCGCCGCGCTCGGGGACGCGGCCCAAGGCGAAATTGGCGATGTTAATGTTGCGTCCACCGAGCAGCGTGCCTACCTTGCCGATGACGCCCGGTACGTCCCGATTCCGCAGAAAGAGCAGCGGGCCGCGGAGCGGGGCCTCGATATCGATATCGTCCACACCCAGAATCCATTCACCACCGCGCAGGCCCGCCATGCCCAGCGCGGAAGTTGAGCCGGCATCGGTGCGGAGCGCGACGCCGAGCGTATTCGAAAAACCGGCGCGGCGAACGCTGTGGACTTCGATGACTTCGATGCCGCGCTCGGCGGCGAGGGCGCCGGCGTTGATGCGATTGACGCGCTCGGAGAGCGAGCGGCGAAGGATGCCGACGAGAACGGCGTTGCGAATGGGCGAAGCGTTCAGCTCTGCAAGAGCGCCGTCGTAGCTGATGCGCACCTGCTCGACCCGCTCGCCGGAAATCTGGGCGAGGAAAGAGCCGAGTTGCTCGCCAAGGCGCAGATACGGCTCCATGCGGCGCTGTTCTTCGGGAGTGAACGAGGGAAGGTTGACGGCGTTGCGCGGGATGCCGGCGAGGAGGAAATCGCGGACTTGCTCGGCGAGGGTGACGCCGATAAGCGTTTGGGCTTCCTCGGTCGAGCCGGCGATGTGGGGCGTGACGATGACGCGGGGATGGCAGACGAGCGGCGAAGCGCCGGGCGGCTCGGGATCGAAAACGTCGAGCGCGGCGCCCGCGACGTGGCCGCTTTCGAGCGCGGCGAGCAGGGCTTCGGATTCGACGACCTCGCCACGCGAGCAATTGACGACGCGCACGCCGGGCCGCGTGAGCTCGAGGGAACGCGCGTTGATCATACCGCGCGTTTCGGACGTGAGGGAGCAGTGGAGCGTGAGGAAATCGCAGGAACGGAGAACGTCTTCAAAGGGCAGGAGGCGGACGCCGAGTTCGGAGGCGAGGCGCGGGGAAACGTAAGGATCGGCCGCGATCAGATCCATTTCGTAGGCGCGGCCCAGGCGCGCGACGGCAGAACCGACGCGGCCCAGGCCGACGATGCCGAGCGTTTTGCCGCGCAATTCGACTCCCGTGAATTTCTTTTTTTCCCAGAGGCCTTTTTTCATCGAGGTGTTGGCGTCGAGGACGTGGCGGGCGAGAGCGGTGAGAAACGAGAAGGTGTGCTCGGCGACGCTGACCGAGTTGCCGCCGGGCGTATTCATTACGACCACGCCGCGCCGCGTGGCCGCGTCGAGGTCCACGTTGTCCACGCCGACGCCGGCGCGACCGACGACGCGAAGACGGGCGGCTTCGGCGAGGAGTTCGGGAGTGACGCGCGTCGTGGTGCGAATGAGCAGGGCGTCGGCGTCGCGAACGGCTTCGCTGACGGGGATCTTCGTTCCGACCAGGCTAATCACCTGCCAGGAGGGATCGGCGGAGCGCAAGATTTCCGCGGCGCGTTCGGAGATACTTTCGGTAATGACGATTTTCATGTTGGCCCAGCAACCCTTTCGCAAACGAAAATGAAAATGCAGATGCGACTACTATAGGGCCTGGCGGCGGGAAAGCCGAAACGATCAGCCGGCAGGCTCTTCGCCTGCGCGCCAAAGGCGGACGAAGCTGCGATCGGAGGTTGAACCCAGAAGTTCGGCGATGCTGCGCTGAAGCACCGGATGGCGGAGATCAGGCGCGATTTCGTTCAAGGGGACGAGGACGAAACGGCGCTGGGCGATGAGCGGATGGGGAATTTCGAGTTCGGGCGTGCGAATGACGCTGGTTCCATAAAAGAGGATGTCGATATCAATCGAGCGGGGGCCCTGGGGAACGGAGGGACGGCGGCCGAGCGCGCGCTCGAGGCGCTGAAGCGTGTGAAGAAGCTCGAGCGGCATGAGCGGAGTTTCGGCCTGGAGAGCGGCGTTGAGGAACGGGCGCTGGAAAATCCCGCCGACAGGTTCGGTGAGGTAAAGCGAGGATTGGCGCAGCGGGCGAACGCCGGAGGCAGGAAGCGATTCGACGGTGCGGGCAATCTGGCCGGCGCGATCGCCGACGTTCGATCCGAGCGAGAGATAAATGACGCGTGAAGCGGTCATGGCGATTTCGGATGCGGCGAACCGGGAACGGGCGCGGAGCGCGGACGCATTCAGAACATGCGCGCCTGCTGGCGTCCCGGTTCGAGGCCGAAATATTGGTAGGCGCCAGCGGTAGCGACGCGGCCGCGCGGGGTGCGGTCGAGCAGGCCAAGCTGCATCAAGTAGGGTTCGTAGATTTCCTCGATGGCGTCTTCTTCCTCGCCTAGCGAAGCGGCAATCGTATTGAGACCGACGGGACCACCGGAATATTTCTGGATGATGGTGAGCAGGAGGTTCCGATCGAGTTCATCGAGGCCACGCTCGTCGACGCCGAGCATGGCGATGGCTTCGCGGGCGATTTCGCGGTTGACGCGGCCATCGGCGCGAACCTCGGCGAAATCGCGAACGCGGCGAAGCAGGCGATTGCCGATGCGGGGCGTGCCGCGGCCGCGCGTCGCGATTTCCTCGGCTCCGCCCTCATCGATGGGAATATTCAGAATGCCGGCCGAGCGGGTGACGATCGTTTTCATTTCGTCGGGCGTGTAGAAATCGAGCCGGTGGACGATGCCGAAACGCGAGCGCAAAGGCGCGGTAAGCAGCCCGGCGCGCGTGGTGGCGCCGACGAGGGTGAACCGATTCAAGCGAAAAGGATGGATGCGGGCGCCGGGCCCCGAGCCGATGATGAGATCGACTCGGTAATCCTCCATCGCGGGATAGAGCACTTCCTCGAGCGCCGGAAGCAGGCGATGGATTTCATCGAGGAAGAGGACTTCGCGCTCGTCGAGCGAGGTGAGGATGGCAGTCAGGTCGCCCTTTTTTTCGAGCAGGGGGCCGGAACTGAATTTGATCGGGGCGCCCAGCTCGTTGGCGAGAATCTGGGCGAGCGTCGTCTTGCCCAGGCCGGGAGGGCCGAAAAGCAGGACGTGATCGAGGGCTTCGCCGCGGCTGCGAGCGGCCTGGACGGCGATGGAGAGATTCTCCTTCACGCGGGACTGGCCGACGAATTCCTGGAAATGGCGCGGACGGACGCTGGCCTCGATGCGGGCGTCCTCGTCGAACGCCTGGCCGGAAACGATACGTTGACGATTCTGGTCCACCGATCAGCCTTTCGCGCGCAGGCGTGGAGCGGCCTGCGACGCCGTGGAAAGTTCCGCAAGAGCGGCGCGGAACACGAATTCGAACGGGGCTCCCGGATGGGCGCGGAGCGTGCGGGCGATGACGTCGTCCACTTCGCGACGGTCGTAGCCGAGATTCAAGAGCGCGGAAGCGACGTCGGCGCCAACGCCGGCCAAAGGCGCGGCCGACGGCATTTCGGGCGCGAGTTCGGCGACGCGGTCGCGCAATTCCATGACGATGCGCTCGGCGGTTTTTTTGCCGATGCCGGGAATGCCGACGAGCCGCTCGACTTCGCCGCGGCGAATCGCGGCCAGAAGATCGTCAGCCGATTTGCCGGAAAGGATGCGCAGGGCGAGGCCGGGGCCGATTCCGGTGACGGAAATGAGCAGCTCGAACATGCGTCGCTCGCGGGCAGTGAGGAAACCGTAGAGCTGGAGCTGATCCTCGCGGAGGTGGGTGTGGATGAGCAAGGTGACAGGATCGTTCAGCGCGCCGAGCGCGGCGAAGGTGGACAGCGGGATGAGCACCTGATAGCCAACGCCGCCGACGTCCACGATCACCTGGTTCGGCTGCTTTTCCACGAGCGTTCCGGAGAGGCGTCCAATCATTCGCGGCGATTATTGGGCATGGGCGGCGAAGCTGTCAACGAGGGCGAAGGGACGGACGGGTTAAAGGTCGTCGTTGAGGGTGCGAAGGGCTTCGGCGAGCAGCACTTCGAGGTCGCGGCGATTGCGGGTGGTGTCGTCGACGGAGGGGGAATCGGCGGTGCGTGTGCGAGAGCAAGGATCGGAAGTGGCGCCGCGCGAGCGATGGCGCGAAGCGAGCAGACGGTCGACATCGCGGTCGGTGAGAAGGACCTGACGGCCGAGGAGTTCCGTGACGAGGTTGACGCGGGCGATGTGCTCGGTGGTTTCCATGCGGAAAAAGGCGGTGAGCAGATCGGGGCCGAACGTGACCACTCCGTGATTGGCGAGAAGAATCGCGTTGTAGTGCTCGATGAGCGGATCGAGGGCTTCAGCCAAGTCGTTCGTGCC
>JAKASX010000128.1 GCA_021818865.1 Acidobacteriota bacterium | reverse complement strand
CAGGCGAAGCGAGAGCCACGAGTCGTTAATGCGCCGGTTGAAAAGGAGCACGGCCGCGACCACGATCAGGCCAAGCGGCAGGCGCAGCCCCGTGCCGGCCGATTTTTCGCGCGGCTTGGTGGTGAGCCCCGCGGAAAACCAGACCACTACAAAAAGCACCCACACGTAAGAAATCGTCTGACGGGCATAGTCAATCGGCATGGGAGCGGCTTCCGGCTGCCACAGTATACCCCCACCATACGGGAATCCCAATGAGCGCGGTTATCGGGCCCCTTTCGGCAAAAAATCGCGGCTGGCCGGCTTCGGGTACTGGTCTTGCCGGGAGATGCAGATAGACGCGATTTCGCGGGAAAAAGCATGGCGCAGCGGACAATTCGGCCATTAGCATGAGGAACTCACTGTGGGCGCCGGTGTGCGCGTTGTCGCTTCGCGCGCCGGTGTCGCTCCGCGAGAGTGCGAGCCAATTCGCGGGGTGTGTGGCGGAGGGAAGCAGCCTTGAAGAGGCAATGGGCGGTTGGGTGGGTGATTGCGGGTGTGGCCGCGTTCGCGGGTTTCGCCGGAACCCGCCTGGTGAAGGCGCAGCAAGGGCAACAGCAAGAGAGCTCGCCGCACGTGATCTTTGTGCGCGACGTCATGCACGTGGTTTCCCCTCCACTACGCTCAATCAGGCCGATTCCCCGGCTTACGGTGTGCGCCGAGTGATTCCACTGCGGCATCCGATGCCGCTGGAGTCGCGCGTGGGTCCCGTGCCACAAGATCCGGCACTCCAGCTGTCATCCGGACCGCTGGTTGCAGCGACTTCGGGACTGGGTTTTCTGGGGCTGGGCGATGGGTTCAGCGGCTTCACTATGCAGGCCGCGCCGCCCGATACGAACGGTTCGGCGGGCGCTACGCAGTACGTCCAGTGGGTCAACCTGGAATACGCCGTTTTCAATAAGAGCAACGGCGCGCTCGAATACGGCCCCGCCGAGGGCAATACGCTCTGGAGCGCGCTCAGCGGCAGTGCGTGTGCTACGAGCAACAGCGGCGACATCATCGCGCAATACGACAAGCAGGCCGGCCGCTGGGTGATGATGCAGCCGATTTTCACCAGCCCCTACGCGCTGTGCGTCGCCGTTTCCACTACGTCCGACGCCTTGGGCAGCTACAACGAATATGAATTCTCGATTCCCGACGGGGGTTTCCCCGATTACCCGAAACTCGCGGTGTGGCCCGACGGCTACTACGTCTCCTACAACGACTTCGGCCCCAACGGAAACAGCTTCATTTCCGCCTACGCCTGCGCGCTCGATCGTTCGGCGATGCTGGCCGGAAACAGTGCCGGGATGCAGTGCTTCAGCGCAGGCGGCTACGCCAGCATTCTCCCCTCCGATCTCGATGGCGATAGCGGCGCGCCTGGCACAACCGCGGCTCCGCCCAGCGGCTCGCCCGACTACTACATTGATTTCAGCTCGACGAGCGGGCTGAATCTGTGGCAATTCCACGTGGATTGGACCACTCCGGCAAATTCCACTTTCACGGGGCCAGTTTCAGTCTCCGGCGTGGACAGCTTCAGCGAAGCCTGCGGCGGCGGCGTTTGCATTCCTCAGGAGGGAACGAACACCCAGCTCGATTCGCTGGGCGACCGGCTGATGTACCGGTTCGCCTACCGCAATTTCGGCACGTATCGTTCGCTGGTGGTGAGCCAGTCGGTGGACACGGGCAACGGCAACACGGGCATTCGCTGGTACGAGATTCGTAACCCGAGTACGGGCCCCGCAGTCTACCAGCAAGGAACGTTCGCGCCCGATTCGAATTACCGCTGGATGCCGAGTATCGCCGAGGATGAAGCCGGTGATATCGCGCTTGGTTACAGCGTATCGAGCAGCACGATGTCTCCCTCCATCAGCTTTACCGGTCGAGTTCCTAGCGATCCGCTCGGGACGATGGAAAGCGAAAACAGCATCGTGACCGGCAGCGGGTATCAGTCCGGGACGTCGAACCGCTGGGGCGACTACAGCGATATATCCGTTGATCCGACCGACGACTGCACGTTCTGGTACACGACCGAGTATGTGCAAACGTCGGGATCGTTCAACTGGAGCACGCGCATCGCCTCGTTCAAATTCCCGAATTGCGGTACGCCCGGCATCTCGCTTTCGGCTGCCTCGCCGACGGAGACGTTGACCGCAGGGGATAGCACGACCGACGACGTCAGCGTCACGCCGACGGGAAACTTCACGGGCAGCGTCACGCTGAGTGTGACGGGCGGGCCGACGGGCATGACCACGTCTTTCAGCACCAATACGGTTTCCATCACCGGAACGAGCGCGGTCTCTTCAACGCTCAACATCAGCAGCCTCAGCACTCTCGCCGCGAACACCTACGATCTCACCGTCACCGGCACGGGAACCACGAGCACCGGCAGCCAGGTCAGTTCGTCAACAACGGTGGCCGTCGTCGTCCAGGCTCCGCCCACGCCCAGCTTCTCGATTTCAAGCTCGCCCGGCACGAATACGGTGACCGAAGGAGGATCCGCGAAGTATACGATCGGAATCACCCCCACGAATGGTTATACGGGGACGGTGAATTTGAGCCAGACCGGCTTGCCATCGAGCGCCGTGTCGTTTGGCAGCACTTCGATCAACGTCACCGGCACGACCACGGTGACGACCACGCTCACCGTGAATACGACCGGTATTTCGCCGGCGACGTACCCGTTCACCGTCACGGGCACCGATAGCGTCAACTCCTCGTTGACCAGTTCGGTTCAGGACAGCCTGACGGTACAACAACCGACTAGCATGAATTTCACCATCGGAGTCAGCCCAGCCTACAACGCCGCGCAGCCCGGCTCGAGCGCCAGCTATACGGTCACAGTCAATGGCTCGACGTCTGGAGATCCCTACAACGGCACGGTAAGCCTGAGCGTTTCCGGCGTTCCTTCACGCACCAGCGCCAGTTTCAGCACCACCTCGATTACGGGCCAGGGATCATCCACGCTGACGCTATCGCCAAACAAGCGAGCGCCAAAGGGAACCTATACGCTGACGATCACGGGAACGCCGACTTCCGGCAACGGCACCCAGCAGTACGCTGACATGACCTTCGCGATCGGGACGGCGACAACGCCAAGCTTCACCGTTTCGGCGACGCCGAGCTCGGCTAGCATCACTCCCGGCCAAACGGGAAATTACACAGTCACCGTGACGCCCAGTGGCGGATTCCTGGGTACCGTCAATCTGGCCGCTGCGGCAAGCCCAGCAGGCGTAGCGCCTTCGCTCGGCGCGAGCTCCGTTGACATCACAACCTCGAGCTCCGCGAGCACGTCGCTCACCGTCCCCACGGCTACCACCACCGCGACGGGCACTTATACCATCACCGTGACCGGGAGCGCCGGCTCGATCACGCAAACCACCCAGGTGAGCCTGGCGGTGCAAAGTTCCGGAGGCAGTGGCAGCTTCACCATCACCCTCAACCCGTCCTCGCAAAGCGTTGCCACGAAGTCCAGCGTCAGCTATGGGATTACAGTCGCCTCGGTCAACGGATTCTCGGGGACGGTCACACTCAGCCTTGGCACCCTGCCAGCTCGCACCAGCGGCAGCTTCAGTTCTTCCTCGGTTACCGTCAGCTCCACAAGCCCCGGCACCGCTACTCTCACCATCAGCACGACTCCGAAAACGACACCCGGCAAGTACACGATTACCGTAACGGGAACCAGCGGGAGCCAGACCGTAACCGGCTCTGGAACACTAAACGTCACCTGATCGCTCAGCATTCTATCCGCTGCGCCGGAGGGCCTGCGTTTTCGGGTCTCTGGCGCAACGGTTTTTGCGTCGAGCCTGGGTTGTCAGGTTGATCGATGTGTACCGGAAACGAAGATGAGCGAACGGTACTGAAACAGGGCTGTCTCTTTTTCCATACGCTGTAGAGAGAAAAAGAGAACGGCCTGTTTCGGCTTGTCTAGTTATTAACTAATATGATAATGCCTGGAAATTGCGGAAACGTCAATGTTTATGCGGGTGTTACAACGGGGTTACCCTCCCGCGTCATTTTGTGAAGAGCGTACTGGTTTGGATAGCAACGTGTTCTACATTCCAGGCGTAGGACCGTTGCGCCATGACTAAAGGCAAGACAAACTCGAATATTCGCGTCCTTGTAGCAGACGATCACGCTATTTTCCGGGAGGGGCTGCGCAAGCTCCTCGAGGGTGCTGGAGATATTTCCGTCGTAGGCGAGGCCGGCGACGGCGACGAAACCGTACGCCTGCTCCACAAGCTGAAGCCGGACGTTCTTCTGCTGGACCTGCGGATGCCGGTGAAGGATGGCCTGGGCGTGCTGGAGGAAATGAACGGCGATTCCGCGCAAACCCGCGTCATCCTGGTGACCGAGGGCGAGAACGAGCACGACGTGGTGCGGGCGATGCGGCTGGGGGCGCGGGGGGTGGTCTGGAAGCAGTCGGCCAGCTCGCTGCTGCTCAAGAGCATTCGCAAGGTGAACGCCGGAGAGATCTGGCTGGACAACCGGATGACCGCCGAGGTGATCGACGCGTTCAAGAAGTCGTCGGATTCGGGCGCGCGGCGCGAAAAGCCGCTGCTGAGCCCACGCGAAAAGGAAATCGTGCATCTGGTGGCGCAGGGATTCCGGAACCGGGAGATTGCGGAAAAGCTCTTCATCAGCGAGCAGACGGTGAAAAATCACCTGCACAACATCTTCGACAAACTTGGCGTTTCCGACCGGCTCGAGCTGGCCCTTTACGCCATTCATCACCGCTTGACCGAAACTCCCTGATTTCCTCCTGCGAAGCTTTTGCCTCGCCGCCATTTTTTTCGTGCGGCATTTGCGCGCACCGGCGTCCTGATTTATTCTGAAAACGATCCCCGATGGAAGAGGTGAAGAAGAAAAAGACGCGAGGGCAAAGCGTCTGGTCGCGCGAAGCTTGGCTCGTCGCTTCGGTGGTCGCGCTGGCCGGTATGTTTGCGCTTACCGGTCTGGCGGTCAGCTACTATCGTGGCAAACAGAGCGGTCTGGCGGCGATGTGGTTCGAGCGCGGCAATGCGGCCTTGAAAGCGAATCACCCGCGTCAGGCGATCGAGGATCTCCGCAACGCGCTGAGTTTCGCTCCCAATAATTCGACCTTTCAATTGCGCCTGGCTCAGGCGCTCGCCGCCGATAACCAGATCGATTCCGCCGAATTCTACCTGTTCGACCTTTGGAGCCGCGAGCCTGGCAGCGGCGAGATCAATCTGGAGTTGGGACGGCTGGAGGCGCGCAAGGGAAATCCGGACGCGGTGCGTTATTTCGATAACGCCATCTACGGCAGTTGGGTTTCCCATCCGATCGAGCACCGTTTTGAAACGCGCGTCGACCTCTTTCACTACTGGCTGGACCATGGCAACCAGCCGCAGGCGCAGGCCACGTTGCTGGCGCTGGCGGCCGAAACGCCCGAAACGGATTTTGGGCATCTCGCCCAGATCGGCGAGTGGCAGATGCAGGCGGGCGATCCGCGGCACGCGCTCGAACAGTTCCAGGCGGCTTTGCGGGTGAATTCGCGCTACGAACAGGCGCTCGGAGGCGCGGGCGCCGCCGAAATCGCCATCGGGCAATACCGCGACGCGATCCCCTATTTGCGAGGGGCACTCCGGCTCAATTCGCGAGACGCCCAGGCCGCCGCCGGCCTGAAACTCGCACAGCTCGTTTTGGCGAGCGATCCTTTTGAAATCGGACTGAGCCCGGAAGAGCGCGACGCTCGGACGATCGACGCTTTTCTCGCTGGCCAGGCGAGTCTGGCCGCCTGCGCGACCCAGCAGCAGGTGAGCGTCGAGCCGCCCGAAGGGGCTGGTCCGCAGAACGCGTTCCAGCAGATCTGGACGCGCGGCAAGTCGCTCCGGCCGCTGGTGACGCACCTGCGCGGCCAGCCGCAAAACGTGCTTCAGTTTATGAGTTTTGTCTATGCGGCGGAAAATCTGGTCGCCGACGAATGTGGTCCGCTCGAAGGGAAGGACAAAGCCCTGTGGCTGATCGGCAAGGAACATCGTCTGACGAAAGTGAGCAACCAAGCAACCCACTGACCGCTCTGACGGCAAAGGTGTCGGAAGCGGTCGCTCGGATGCGCCAGCTGGCTGCCAAGCTGACGCTGCAAGAGTCTTATTTCTTCCTGTTTCTCGCCATCGTGGTGGGCCTGCTCGCGGGCCTGACGGTTGTCTGTTTCCACGTTGCCTACGACATGACGCGCATCTGGCTGCTCGGTTCGGCGCTGGCGCCGCCGTGGCTGCCCACGCTGCTCGTGCCGACTCTCACCGGCGTCGCCATCTCCCTGCTCGTCATCTGGGTGTTTCCGGAAGCGCGCGGCAGCGGTGTGAATCAAACGAAATCGGCCGTCTACATTTCCGACGGCTACATCCCCTTTCGCACCGTCGTCGGGAAATTCATCGTTTGCGCGCTGGCGATCGGCGGCGGATTTTCGTTGGGCCCGGAAGATCCTTCGTTGCAGATCGGCGCGGGAATCGCGTCCGCGATGGGCAGGCGCCTGCGGCTTTCGAAGGACAAGGCGCGTCTGCTGGCTCCCGTCGGCGCGGCGGCCGGTCTGGCCGCGGCCTTCAACGCTCCGATTGCCGCCGTCCTGTTCGTCATCGAGGAAGTGATTGGGACCTGGAGCGCGGGCGGGCTGGGCGCCATCGTCCTGGCGGCGGCTTCGAGCGTGATGGTGATGCGCGTCTTTCTTGGCAGCGAACCGTTTTTCCGCGTCCCGCCGTACCATCTGGGAAGTCCCTTGGAGCTGTTCGGCTACGCGGTGCTGGGTGTTTTCGGCGGCTTCGCGTCGCTGGCGTTTTTGAAATTTCTGGCCTATGTGCGTCCGCGCGTGCGCCGGTTGCCCCGCTGGACGCTTTACGTGCAACCCGCCGCCGCCGGGTTGCTGATCGGCACGATCGGCCTGGCTTATCCGCAGGTGATGGGCGCCGGCTACGTATACATCGACGAGACGATCCATGGGCAATTCAGCTGGCAAACGATGGGAATCCTGAGCGGCGTGAAGATTGCAGCGACGGGGCTCTCTTTCGTCAGCGGAACGCCTGGCGGTTTGTTCGCTCCCGTGCTGTTCATCGGCGCGGCGCTGGGCGGCGCGGTGGGTGGAGTCGAGCAGTTGATTTTCCACCATCTCACCGGATCGATTGGCGCGTTCGCCCTGGTCGGCATGGGCACGCTCTTCGCCGGCTTCCTGCGCACGCCGATCACTTCCGTGTTCATGGTGATGGAGCTGAGCGGCAATTATTCCATCATTCTGCCGGTCATGATTTCCAATACGATCGCTTATCTGATTTCCCGCCGCTATCAGAGCGTGCCGCTGTTCGATCTGCTGTCGCGGCAGGATGGAATCGAGTTGCCTTCGCTTGAAGAGCTTCGAGAACAGCCGGTGTTGCGCATCGAACACGCGATGAACCCGCCGTCGTTTCCCGTCTTGCGGTCGAGCAGCCTGGTTTCCGAAGCGATGGCCGTCGCGAATTCCTCGAACGCGCGCACGATGCTCGTGCGTTTCTCCACTGGCCGCTGGCTGGTGCTCGAACGAGCCGATCTGGAGCGGCTGAGCGGAGAGGATGGGCGTCGGCGCCTCGCCGAGGTCCTGGCGAGAGACTGGCTGCCCACGGTTCACCCCGACCAGCCGCTCGAAGCCGCCATCGGCTTCGCCCAGGAGCGGTCCATCGTGCCGGTCGTCAGCCGGATGGATCCGGGAAAGCTGGAAGGGGTACTAACGCTCAAGGACATTCTGGAAACCTATCGCGAGACCAGCACCGACGCCGAGCATGGTTCTAGCTCCTCGGTACCCTGATCGCGCCTGACTTTCCGCCTATTGAGAGCGCTGCCGCTTGCTGTTAGCCTGCATTTCTCGGAGGAGGTGAACCTACGTGGCTTCGGGAGAGCGCCGGACGGCGCGCCGTTTTCGAATGCAATTACCCCTTTCCATCCATTGGACCGACGGAGCAGGCTCCGGCGAAGCGCTGAGCGTCTCGAAAGACGTTAGTTCCCGAGGCGTTTCGTTCCTCTTGCCGAAACCGATCGAAGCGGGTTCGCTCGTCGAAATCGTGATGACCCTTCCTCACGAAATCACGCTGGTCGGCCCGGTGCGCGTGCGCTGCCTGGGGAGGGTTCTGCGGTCGCGCTCGCACGAGAGCGCTCACTTCAAGGTGGCTGCGGCCATCGACCGCTACGAGTTCCTGCGTTCCGGGCAGTAACGCCGCTCGTTCCCGCACCCCCGGCACAAGATGCGCCGGCGCGCGCAACCGTAGCGCCGTCGGCACGCACCAGTACTCTTTGATTCAGGCACGGGTGAGTACCAAAGGCAATCGGGGGAAGGCGCTTAATTTCGACGCAGCCGCTCGGTGCATTTGACGCAGTAGCGCGCCCAAGGCAGCGCGCGAAGCCGCGCCTCCGGGATCGGCTGCTCGCAGCTCTCGCACACACCGTAAGTTTCACGGTCCATACGAGTTAGGGCCGCGTCCACTTCCTTCAGCGTTTTTTGCCCCTGCTCGAGCGTGACGAAGGCCAGGTGCTCCATCTGCGCCCAGCTTGCCTGCCCAACCTCGTCTTCTGTTACGCGCTCCACTTGAACGCCCTGCCGCAGTCCTTCGATCTGCAGGAGCAGTTCGTTCCTCTTGGTTTTCAGCAACTTGGCGAACTCGGCTTTATTAGCCCCGCGCGCTTTTTTCGTGGCCAACATGTTTGTCCTCCATCCCCATGGGCTCTCAAAAGCCCCAA
>JAKASX010000127.1 GCA_021818865.1 Acidobacteriota bacterium | reverse complement strand
CATGCGGGCAGTAACGCGGCCGTTCGCGCGACGCGGCGGTTCGAGTGTCCAGCCACGGCGTTTCCTGTAGAATGATAGGGCACTTGGCCGGAGTGGCGGAACTGGCAGACGCGCGAGACTCAAAATCTCGTGGTGCTTAGCACCGTGTGGGTTCGACCCCCTCCTCCGGCACCAAGCCCGTGTTGTCCTCGCCCGCAACCGCATCGAAGCCGTATTTCCCTTGGGGGAGCGGGCAGTTGCATTCGTACACAGCTCGAATCTCGCCTTCCCGGGAAGCCCACAATTCTACCTATGCCAGTGAGATCACGACGGCCGTGTTCGGGCCGGCATTTGGCTGGCTCGGCAACAAAATGAGCTCCAGTTTGCCGTCGTTGTTCAGATCCGCGGCTGCCATCCAGAAAGCGTCTACCCCACCCACGAAGTAGGAAGTTTTGAATTGGCCGTTACCGCTGTTGGTATAAAGCAAAACCTGCACGGTGCTCTGTATTGGCGTGATGATATCGGCGAGCCCATCGCCGTTGAAATCGCCG
This sequence comes from Acidobacteriota bacterium, assembly GCA_021818865.1. Lineage (GTDB taxonomy): Bacteria > Acidobacteriota > Terriglobia > Acidiferrales > UBA7541 > JAKASX01. The sequence goes on along the minus strand of JAKASX010000127.1, from coordinate 8,310 downwards.
ACGAGGAGCCCGCTGATGTTGTTGCTGCCGGCGGAGCTTACCGTTCCCGACGGGCTGATTGTCCCGTTCAGGTAGGACTGAACGTAAAAGGTCCCATCTCCGCGTCCGAAAGCCACAATGACCTCGCCGGAGCTTTGTCCTGGATACGCGAGAGCCGCGTCGAGAACGCCGTCGCCGTTGAAATCCCCGAGACACGCTACGGCCCCGCCACCGATCGGCAAGCCGTTGTCCTGAACTTGCGTGAACTGGCGGTTGCCCTGATTCAGAAATGTCCCGGTTTGCGCGATCAGATCCGGGCGACCGTCACCATCGGCATCTCCGATCGCAAGCACCGCATTGGAGGCAATCTCGACGAAATCGAATTGGAAATTCCCCTGATTCCACCCGATGTAGTTGGGGCCGACTATGTCATTCAGGCCGTCCCCGTCGAGATCGGCGAACAGGATGCCGCCAACGGAGCCGGCGAAGGAAGGCGCCGGGAATGTAATGGGCGAAGAGCCGTAGTTGGGATCACCCGTTCCCGGCCAAATCATAAACGTATCGGCCTCGTTGCCGAAGAGCTCAGCCTTACCGTCACCGTTCAGATCTACCAAACTGACGCCCCAGTAGGAAGGCCGCCCGGCAAGCAGGAACGTTCCGTTTCGTTGGTTCAGGAAGACGGCGCTGGCGATCTGGTTTAGGGTGTCCCCTTTGAAGAAGAGATCGGGGTAACCGTCCCCATCCACATCCCCGATGGAAAATTCGCCCCCGGCATCCGTTCGGATGACATACGGCTGAGGAAATGTGCGCGTCGCGTTGCCCAGCACTACATCAGCGATATCGATAGACTCGTTTCCCGGAGTTGGCGCGACAACGTCAGGGAAACCGTCGCCGTTGATGTCTCCGGCAGCCACCACGAACGGGTCGGGGCCTGTCACTTTTTGAACCGCGAAATTTCCCGTACCGTCACCCCAAAGGAAGAGAACTTGCGCCGGGTAGTCGAAGCCGTCCCCAGACCCGGCGATATCCAGGTTGCCATCGCGATCAAAATCAGCGGCGACAAGGACGGGCACATTGGCGCCTGCGGGAGCTATGGTGATGGGCGAGGTAGCCGCCTGGAAGACGGCGTTGCCCTGGTTCAAGAAAGCTTGCACCGTGATGGGCGCAGTTTCCGCGGTGGATTCAATCACAAGGTCAGGAAGCTCGTCATTGTTAAAATCGCCCGCGACGAGGCATCCCGCCACATTTGCCAACGCGGCGGGCGTGACCTCGTTAAACGTTCCGCCCCCCTGGTTGAGAAGCAGATGGGCGCCGGTGCTGCTGTCGTTGTCGCCGCTATACGCGATGTCGGGTTTGCCGTCCCCATTGAAATCAGCGACTGCGAACGTGGGAACTGGCCCGGTGGAAGCGAGCGTGAGCGGAGCCCCGAAGTTCCCGTTCCCCTGGTTCGGGAACAGGTAGAGGGCCCCCGTAGTGTCCAGCTTAACGCCTACGATCAGGTCGTTGAGGCCCGAGCCCATAAAGTCAGCCACCACAGCCGCGGTTGGAAATATTCCGTTGAAGGACACCGTCTGCCCGGAGACAAAGTTCCCCTTTCCCTCGTTCAGAAGGACGGTGAACGAGCCGCCAATCACCGCCACGATATCGGGAGTTCCGTCTCCGTTTACGTCGCCGACGGCGTACGCCGCCCCGCCAACCCCCGGGATGACCTGAAACGCCGCCAAGCTGCCGTTGCTTTGCCCCTTCAAAATTGCCGTCGTTGGGCTGTTCGAGCTGGTAGGGGGTCCGTTGATGATCACCTCGGCAAGGCCGTCGCCGTCAAGGTCGGCCACGGCGACTGCGGCGGGGGACTTGAGGCTCCCAACAAAATAGCCGGAAGCGGCCAGGAATGGCTGGATGCCCTGGGCCGGAAGGTAGACAACGAAAATCAGGGTTCCGGAAGTAAGTCCACCGTCGGTCACCGCAATTGTGTAATTGCCGACGGAGGCCACCTGCGATGAGGACGGCGTGGCCTGAAGATGGGTCGCGCTCACGTAGGAGGTGTTTGCAGGCTCCTGGTTGATCGTCACAACAGACGCTGCCGTGAAACCAGAGCCGAACACGTCCAAGGTGACGCCTTGGCCTGATGGCGCCATAACCGCCGACGGCGATAACAGAGACAGCGCCGGCGCGTTGCCAGCACCTGTCCCGCCCCCGCCACTCCCACCCCCGCTCGTTCCGGTGCTCGGAACCGAGCCGCCGCCACCGCCGCCGCACCCCTCCAGCACGAGAACGCCGGCACCCGCAGTGCTCGCCGCCAACCGCAAGAAAAATTCACGGCGACTTGGCAGATAGATCCGGGAGGATCCCTGTTCGGGGGAAAGCTTTGATACGAATTGGCTGGGGAATCGCCTCATTAGGCGCCACCGACACGCCGAATGCTAGCACCGGCTGCGACCTTAGGTCCATATCGCATGTGCGCGTGGCTGCGCAGACCTCGCCGCCGCGCCCCCACCCAAGCCTGTCGACCCGCGCGACGCAAGGCTTTTCAATAGCCTAATTCGCCGGCGAAACTCGTCTGTGTTTTACGGCGTTTTTTTCCTCAGGACCCAGGTGGTCATCGAACGCTGATTGTGAACGACGGTGGTTTTGAGCGTCTCGATCATTTCGCCGCCTAGCTGCTGGGTGAGCGATTCGAGCAACGCTGCGTCCACCAGATAGCGATCGGTGCCGTCGAGCAGATGGTAGCGGCGGCCTTCGATGCGTTTGAATTGGCCTTCCATTCCGATCGTCGAAGCGAGCCGGCAAAAGAAGAGCCCGCCGGGCCGCAAAACGCGCCAGGTTCCGTGCAGCATGGCCTCGAATTGCGCATCGTCGCGAGACAAATGCAGGACCGTATTGCTGATGACCACGTCCGCGCAGGCGTCGCCGAAAGACATTCGCTCGACGGGTTCGACGCGAAAATTCGATTCCGGAAGCGCGGGCGCGAGCCTGCGTGCGAGCGCACGAACGCTTTCCATGGCCTGCGCGTCCTCATCCGCGGCGAAGACTTCGTAGCCTTCACGAAGAAAGTAAACGAGGTTTCGGCCGTAGCCGCAGCCGGCGTCGAGGATTCGCATGCCGGGCGTTATGTGGCCTTTCAGAATCTGGTCGAAAAGGTAGATATCGATCTGGCCGAACTGTTCCTGCAAAGTGGGCGCGGTCATTCGCAAGAATGTATGCAAGCGGCACGGCCACGTCAAATTCGCCGCCTTGTCGACTTGAAAGCGGTCGTGCGCTATGCAGACTCTTCTAGCGGGTCTTTTCGGGAAATAGTCCTGGCATCCAGCGCGACGCCAACGCAGCGGGAAAAACAAGGCGAAGCGGCGCACGCGGACCGTCTGCGGTCAGCACCTCGCGCTCGATCAGCGCCGATACGATGCGTCTTGCATGCCGCGCGCCCACGCCTAGCGCAACGGCTGCGTCGGCACGTGGCAGTTCTCCCCGGTAGAGCACCGCTTCGAGGATGTTGCCCGATTTCGCCGGTAACGTGCCGAGCCTGATCTCTTCCTCCGCCCAGAGAAGGATGCGCGTTCGCAGCCGGTCCGGCTGCATCAGACCTTCCATGAATGTCACCTGATCGAGGCACGTTCCTAGAAAAAATTTCGTGAACTCGGCCAGCGCTTCTTCACTCAAGTGTCCGCGCCCGTCAAGATCGTTACGGCGAATCACGTCGCAAGCCGCCAGGTGCCATTTGTACTCCTCGACGTTTCGCGCAAGACCGCGTGCCACGGACCAAATCGCCCCTGTATCCAGCGTCTCCAGCAGAGCCGCATGCGACATCAACCGCGCCACGCGGCCATTGCCGTCAAGGAATGGATGAATCCAGACGAGGCGGTGATGCGCCGCCGCCAAATTCAGAAGCGTCTCCGTCTTGCCCAGGTGCGAATACACATCGTCGAAACGTTCCAAAAAGCGCGGCACCGCGCCCGGGCTAATAGCGACGTGCTTGCCAACCGCAACATCCCTGCTCCGGAATGCCCCGGGCGCCACCCGGACGCGCTCGTTGGTCGCGGGGTCCTCGACCCAACGCAAATCTTCGGGTAGTTCCTCGCAGAACCGGCGGTGAATTTCGCGGATACCTGCGCTCGTCGTCGCCCGTCCTCCAAGCCCGCCATCATCAATCCATTTCTGGACGGCAATGTGCGCTTTCGCTTCAAGTTGCAGGTTCCGCTTGCGGGCATCTTTGCTGAAGTCGTTTTTGAGCGCTCGTTCTATATCCACCGGGTGAGTGTCGTGCCCCTCGATCAGATTGCTGTAGTAGCAATTCATCGCCCGCACCAGGTCGGCAACCGATGGGAGCAGACTCTTGGGCAAACTCCGGAGAAAACCGGCAGACTTCCGCGCCAGTTCCAGAGCAAGATCCGTCAACGCGCCGCGATGACGAGACCCCTCGGCAATCGTCAACGGTTCCATCAACGAAACCGCTTCGTCCCGATCCTCTGCCAGTTGCATGTCCGTCCGTATGTCCTCTTTTTCATCCATGGCAATTCTTTCTATATCAAAAGGATAGACTAAATTCCACGCGAAATACGTCCGGTTGTATGTCCGTGTGGAAGTCCGCCAGCCGCCCTGGTCGCCCGACGCCAAACCGACGGGTCGCCAAAGGCCTCTATCTGACCCGATGCCCTTCCGTCCACTCCTGCCGCCGGATCCGATACAGCACGTGCTTCCCCAGCGGATGGCCCGCGGGGAGATTCGGGTGGTCGAAATCGTCGCGAGGATCGTGCGTCAGGCCGATTTTTTCCATCACGCGGCGCGAACGGACATTTGCTGGTGCGGTGAACGAAACGATTTCATCAAGTCCCGCTTCTTCAAAGCCGAAGCGCAAGACTTCCCGCGCCCCTTCGGTTGCAAACCCGTGTCCCCAATGCTCCGCGGCGAGCCGCCAGCCGATTTCCACGGCCGGCGTGAAATGCGCGTGAAAACCGACCGTCCATAGCCCGACGTATCCGATGAAACCGGGGCTTTCGCGCAATTCCACGGCCCACAGGCTGAAGCCGTATCGCTCGAAATAGGCTTCAATCGCATCGATGAAACGGTCAGTCTCTTCAGCGGAAAGACGGGCAGGGAAGAACTCCATCACCGCGGGGTCGACGTTCAGGCGGGCAAAGGGCAGGCGATCTTCCTGGCGCCAACGGCGAAGAATCAGGCGAGGCGTGGCGAGCGTCATCGGCTCGACTACGGTAGCAGCCACGCCTCGCCGCGGCAACGCCGCGCCAGGCGAGCAGGTTCACGGCGCGAGGGCTTTATCGCCGGCGCGCTGCGTTATTCTTCCGCCATCCGCTGCGCGACGTGCAGCAGCAATTGGCGGTCGGTTTCGCTGAGCCGCTCGAGCAGCCGCGCCATCCGGTTCATGAACCGGGTCTGCTCCGGCGTCGTGGCCATCACGAGTTCCTCGGCGGTCACGCGGTCGGGAAGCAACGCGGTTTCCGGCGGCTGATCGAAATCGTAAAACAGTTGGTAGAGCGGCACCTCGAGCGCTCGCGCCAGTTTTTCCAGCGTCTCGATCGAGGGGATCGTATGGCCGTTTTCGACGCGAGAAACGTAGCATCGGAGCAGTCCCGTGCGACGTTCGATCTCGCTTTGCGGCATTCTCTTGCTTTCTCGCAGCGCCCTCAGGCGTGCGCCTATCGCGGACATCTCTTACATCCTCCTCGAGGGCCAAACCAGTTCGGGTGTTTGCGGCTCCGAAACGTTCTTCGGATGCCCGAGGGCCAGCGATGGGGTCCTGCGCCGCTCGTGCGACGCGCCCAGCCCGGGGTTTACGGGCCTGCGGGCGACCCCGACGGTTGAGGACAGTCTATGGCAAGAGAGTGCCTGTCGAGGCTATATATTTAGAGGTATTGCTCTACACGTTAACAGTAGCGATATATCGCTTGTTCCGCTACGGGGCACGCCAGATCACTTTTCGCCCTTCGCCCTCGCGTTTGAACATCACAATCGAAGCCGCGGACGTCCGCTGTATGTCGCCGGTGACCCGGTTCGGTGCATCGCTCACCCCGATATCGGTTTCGTAGCCGGAGCGATCCATCAAATCGAGCGAAGGTTCCGGCCCTCCCAGGTGCACGCGCATTTTGCCGGCTTCGTCGAAAAGGAGCAACCGCGGGCCCAGCGCATCGCCATCCAGCGAAACGGTGGTATCGCCGGCGTCGTCGTAAAACGACAGGTTGGGGCTCAATCCTCCCAGCATGACGCTCGTTTTGCCGGAGGCGTCGCTGACGGCAAGTCCCGGCTGCGGCCCTCCGCCCTTCAGCGAAAGCATCGCCTGTCCCCGCCCGTCGTAGAGCGTCAGGGAGGGGAATTTGCCGTCAATCGCGGTCAGCTTCCCGCGCAGGTTTCCCGCGTTGTCGGTGAGGAGGATCTGGTGCGCGGTAATCGTGCTCGGCGCGGGACGCGCCGCGCCCAGCACGACGACGCCGGCGACCAGTGCCAGCGCGGCGATGGCGATTCGCCGCCAGCGCCGGTTTTCGCGCTCGAGGCTTTCGAGCCGCGCAAGAATCGCTTCGCTATCTGGCATCATGTCGCTTTCCCCCTGCGCTTTCGCCGCGCTGCCGCCCATCCAGGGTTCATCCTATCATCGCGCACGCCTGCGGGCAGTTCGCGCGCAGCGTAGGCGCTGCTTCGTTTCATTCGCCTGGAAGGAAATTTTCAGGAAGGCTCAAAACCAGTCGCTGCGGTAAACGATCCACCAGCAGAGCGCCAGAATCGGTATGGTCGCCACCAATCCCCAAATCAGCGGCAGCGCAAATCCCACCACCGTGCTTATCGCCGACACCAGCAGCCAGAAAAGCTTTCGCTGGTCCATGCGGTCAGTATACCGGCAAGCGCAAATGGCAGGATTGTCGGTGAATTTGCGAAGTGCCAGGAATGCAGCAGGGAAGTTTCGTTCCGGAACAGTACGGCCAATTCACCCACGCGGTTTTCGACTGGCGCGAATTCCGCCGCTTCGCAAGTTGCGCCGGTTGCCGCTGCCAGCCACGGCGCATGCCGGAGCGAGAATGGCCGTGGCGGATGCCGAAACAACGCAACTGGGAATCAACACCGGGACGCGAGGCAAGCCGGGCGAAAGCGCGGCGCGCTACGCCTGTCGCCGATGGCCGGCTCCGAGCCTGCTACCAGCGCGGTTCGCGCTTGCCCATCGGGAAATCGGGATATTCCTCGAAGCGCCCGCGGCCCGATCCGTGGCCGCCGGAGCCGCGCCCGCCGGACGGGCGTCCGCCAGAACCGGAATGCGGCCCTCCGCCTTCCTTCGGACGTGCTTCATTCACCCGCAACGCGCGACCGTCGAGCTCCTTGCCGTTGAGAGCCGTCATGGCGCGGGAAGCTTCCTCGTCATTCGGCATATCCACGAACGCGAAACCGCGGGAGCGCCCGGTGTCGCGATCCATGGCGATGTGAATGCGAGTGATCTGGCCGAACGGCTCGAACATGGTTCTCAGCTCGGTTTCGGTGGTTCGAAAGCTGAGGTTACCCACAAAAAGATTCTTCATGTCCTCTCCTCGAAGAGTTGAACCGTGGACGCGGACTCGTCCCTCCTGATTGCGGCGAGGCGCCGTTTCCGCGAGACGCTATGGTTCCGGATGAAGTCAAAGGATGGAAGAAGCGGTCGCTGCGCCGAAGAACGGGAATCCGAGCGAGCACGGTGAGCCGGGATGGCCGTTTGGAGTCACGATACGCGAACGAGTATACACCAGTCGGGCCCGTCAAGCCGATGGGAAATCGACATGGCGTCACGGTCGGCGGGAGGTCCCCGGGTCGGCGTGACCACCCCTGCTGGAGGGGCCATGCTGCGCCAGGGAAATCACCCGCAAGCCGATTTCGGCCCGAAATCACCGGCGAAATGGTCGAGATAAGGACGGTTGCGGCGAAAAATTCAAGCCGCAGCCACTCCGTCGCCAATGCCGTAGGACCTTGCCAGGTTTGAATTTGGCTCCGGCCGCGTGTAGCATCGAGCTTCCAGCCACCACCGCGGGAGATCGCGCGATGAAGCTCCACGAAATGGACGCCGGGCCCGATTGTCCGGAAATCGTGCGGATGATCGTGGAAATCCCCAAAAATTCCGCCAACAAATACGAATTCGACACCGAACTCGGCGTTTTTCGCCTGGATCGGCCGCTCTATTCACCCATGCACTATCCGGGCGATTACGGCTTCATTCCCGGCACGCTCGCCGAGGACGGCGACCCCATGGACGTCCTGGCGATGGTCGACGAGCCGAGCTTCACCGGCTGCCTGATCGAAGTTCGCCCGATCGGCCTGCTCGATATGAGCGACGAAAACGGCGTGGACCAGAAAATCCTCGCCGTTCCC
>JAKASX010000126.1 GCA_021818865.1 Acidobacteriota bacterium | reverse complement strand
CCCGCTAAATCTACAAGAGTCTAATACCACGCGCGGCGCCCGGCGTAAATCCGTGCGCCGCGCGGTATCTCGGCTGGTAAACCTCAGCTTTTGCCGTTGCGTGCGGTTGCCGACGCGATGAAGCTGTCGATGTTGCGCGCCAGCGTCGGCAGCGCCTTCGGGTTCACGTAGAGCATGTGGCCCACGGGATAGTAGTAAAAGTGGACGTTGCTCTGGAGCGACGCGGGCAGGCCCATGTGCGCCACGGTGTATTCGGTGGCGTAAAACGGCGTCGCCATATCGTAATACCCGTTGTTGAACATCACTTGCATCCCCGGATCGTTGTTCATCGCCCGGCTGAGCGACGGCGCGACGTTGCGCGATTGCAGGTTGCCGACTCCGGCGCCCACGCCATTGAGCGGGGAACGATACGTCCAGCTCCAGTCGCGAAACACCGTGCCGCTGCTCTGCACGTAAAGGCGACTGCTTTTGAATCCCAGCGTTTGGCTCACGTAATTATCGAAGCTGGAGGTTAGCGCGCCCCAAATCGCCGTTGTGGTGGCCCCGGCGGGGGTGCGCCCACGGCGCGTGAGCAGCGGCTGCAATTCGGGCGAGGTGAATCGGGCGTCGTAGCGTCCTGTGGTCAGATAGGCCGAGCCCATCAGGCGGCGCATGAAGACGGGAAGCGTCATCCGCAGATTCGCTTCGAGCCACAGGCTCGTGGAAATGCCGGTGAACTGGGAAAGCTTCTGCGCGATTTGCTGCTTTTGCGCCGCGGACAGAGCGTCGCCCGCAAAAAGAGCCTGAACGTACGGTCCCGCGGCAAACTGCCGTGCCTGTTCGACGAATGCCGAAAGGCTCGCCGGCCGCGGATTCACTTTATGGTGATACCAGGCGACCGCGGCGTAGGAAGGCAGGTAGAGCGCGTAGGGCAGATCGTTTCCCGCGGTGAAATTGATCGTCGGGAAATCGAGAACCGTGGAGCACATGATCACGCCATCCAGATAAACGCCTTTCGCCACCAGATCCCGCGCCAGCACGGCATTACGCGTGGTGCCGTAGCTTTCACCGAGCAGGAATTTGGGCGATTCCCAGCGGCCGAAGCGCGTGATGTAACGCTGAATGAATTGCGAAAACGCCGAGCCATCAGCGGTGAAGCCGTAGAACATTTTCGGCTTGCCGTAGCCCACGATTCGGCTGTAGCCCGTTCCCACCGCATCGATAAACACGAGGTCGGTGCTCTTCAGGACGCTGTAATCGTTATTCACCAACTGGTAGGGCGGTTGTTCCGCGGAAATGTCGTCGACGCCCGGCCAGATGATGCGCCGCGGACCGAACCCGCCGATATCCACCAGCGCCGAGGCGAATCCGGGTCCGCCGTTGTAGGAGAAGGTGATCGGCCGATCGGCGATATTTTTCGCGCCGTCTTCGGTGTAGGCGATGTAGAAGACGCTCGCGGTCGCCTGGTGTTTCTTATTGTAGAGCAGCAGCGTACCCGTCGTCGTGGTGTAGGGAATCGTTTGCCCGCCGATCGTCACGCTTGCGTGCGTCACCACCGTGCGCGGTTTTGGCACCGGGATCGGCGGCTGCGCCGACTTCGAGCTGGGCGCGGCTGCCATCACCGGAACGGCGAAAAACGCCAGAAAGACTGCAACTTTCAAGACAAGAGATCGTTTCATAGATACCCCTCGAAGAATTCCGGAAGATTTTGCCGGAAGTCCTGCCGTTTTTCCAGCCATGGCGAGTCTACACCCGCCCGGCGGTTTCGCGCCGCTTCGCGTGGGTCTCGGGCTTCAGATCAGGCTGCGGTCTTTGGCTTCGAGGTATTGATTCACCAGGCCGAACGAAAGCTCCGCTGGATCGAGTTCGAGCGCGAGCGCGCCTTGCTGCCTTAGACCGCGCAGCAGCAGATCGCGGCGCTGCACGATTTCCTGCGCAGCGGCGTAGCGGTACATTTCCTGCGGCGTTTCCGGATTGTGCGCCAGCCGCTCGCGCATTTCCGGCTGGCCAACCACCGCGACGAGCACCAGATGCCGCCGCGCCATGCGTCCCGCGCTTTCCACCACTTCCGGCGTCGTCGCCGTTTCCGCCAGGTCCGTCAGCCACACCACCAGACTCCTCCGCTTCTGCCAGGAAAGCAGCGCCTCGGCCGCCTGCCAGTGGTTCGCTTCCACCGCTTCGCCTTTCACCTGCGCCAGCGATTCCACCATCGCGCGCAGATGTTCGCGCCCGCGCCCGGGCGGCACGCGCTGTTGCACTTTTCGGCCGTACGCGATCAAGCCGACGGTGTCGCCGCCGTGCAGCGCCACGTTCGCGAGGCTCAGCGCGGCGCTCGACGCGTAGTCGAGCTTGCTCCAGGCGCCCACACGCGCGCGTAGCAATCGGCCGCAATCGAGCACCAGCCAGACCGTCTGGCTGCGTTCCACCTGATAAATCTTGGTGATGGGTTTTGCGCGGCGCGCCGTTGCCGTCCAGCAGATGTCGCGCCACTCATCGCCCTGCCGGTAATCGCGCAGGCTTTCGAACTCGCGTCCGCGTCCGCGCATGTGCCGCACGCGTTTTTCCATCACGATCTGGCGGCTGCGGATCAGGTAGAGCGGAGCGCGCTTCGCCTCTTCGAGATCGGGATAGACGCGAACGGTTTGCGCGGCGCGCACCATGGCCCATCGCTCGGCCAGTTGCCACGGGCTGCGGTAGCGGAGAAAAATATCGCCCAGCCGCGTATCGCCGCGTTCCTCGGGCCGAATCGCATAGCTCGCCCGGGCGCTCGCCTTTGGCTTTACGATCGATTCGAGGATGGCGGTTTCGGCCCGCAGCGTTCGCGCGGAATCATCGCGCACGCTCGCCAGCACGGTCGTCGTTCCGCGATTCGTCAGTTCCAGGCTCACGCGGCTTTCCGCTCCCAGCGAAATCGCCGATTCCCAGATTCTGGCCGCTTCGAGTTCTTTCGGCCGCGGCAGCCGCGCCAAATCCCACGCCCACGCCGCGAGCACCACCAGATCCCACGCCGCCATGCCCCACAAATACCGCGCGTCCCACCACGCCGGCCCGAGCCACACCAATCCCAGCGCCAGTGCGAGGAAAAAGCGCCGGCCAAAGGCGAATGGCGCGCGGCCGGAAGGCTGCGCCGTCGCGCGGGCGGTTGCGGGAATCAGGCGTTCCGTCATTCCTGGCTATTGCGGAATCTCAACCGATGCGACCACGTCGCGAACCACCTGTTCCGGCGTCACGCCTTCCAGGTCGGCTTCCGGTTTCAGGATCAGCCGATGCCGCAGCACCGGTGCCGCGGCGTTTTTCACGTCGTCGGGAATCACGAAATCCCGGTCTTCGATCGCCGCCGTCGCTTTGGCGAATTGCATCAGGTTCACCGTGGCGCGCGGGCTCGCGCCCAGGCTCACCGCCGGCCAGCTTCGCGTCCGCGCGACGATCTGCACAATGTAGGGAAATAGCGAAGGCTCGATCTTCACCGCCTGGATTTCCGCCCGCGCCTCGCGCAACGCTTCCGGCCCCAGCGGCACGAGCCCGGCGCGATCGAGCGCGTGCGGATCGAACCCGGCCTGGAATTTCCGCAAAATTTCCGATTCCTGCTCCGGCTCGGGATACCCGATCCGGATTTTCACCAGAAAGCGATCCAGCTGCGCTTCAGGCAGCGGATACGTGCCTTCGAATTCCACCGGATTTTCCGTGGCGAAAACGGAAAAATAGGCCGAAAGCGCCTGCGTCGAGCCGTCGATCGTCACCTGTCTCTCTTCCATCGCTTCGAGCAGCGCCGATTGCGTTCGCGGCGGCGTGCGATTGATTTCGTCCACCAGCAGCAGATCGGTGAAGATCGGGCCGCGATGCAGGTGGAATTTTCCGCTTCCCAGCTCGAAAACGTTCGCTCCCAGCACGTCCGCCGGCATCAGGTCCGGCGTGCATTGCACGCGTTGAAACTGGAGCTGAAACAGGTGCGCCAGCGTTTTCACGGCCAGCGTTTTCGCCAGGCCTGGCACGCCTTCCACCAATGCGTGGCCGCCCGCGAGCAGCACCAGCAGCAATTCATCCACCGCCTCGCGCTGGCCGACGATCACCTTGCTCATTTCCTGCCGTACGTGCCCGGCAACTTGCGCCGCTTTGTTCGTCATCTCGCCGCCTTTCGTCCTTTCGCGGATCCGGCTTCGAGCCGGGTGATCCAGTCGTGAATTTCGCGCACCAGCGCCAACGCGTCGGCGTGGGCCAAGCCGATGCTGCGCGAAGCGCGCTCGGCGCGCGCAAACAGGTCGGCCAGCCCCGCTTCATCCCATCCCATTCGTCCGCCAGCCGCGTGGCTGATTTCCCGCGCGCTGGCGTTCGAGCCGAGTCCCAATTGCCGCGCCAGCAGAAACCGCAATCGCCCCAGCGCGATGCTCACCGCGGCCGGTGCCGCTTTCGCCGAATAATAGAGATCGCCGAGCGTATCGACGAATTCCAGCGGCGCCAGGCGCGAAACCTCGGCCGGCGCGCGTGCCGGCGCTTGCCTGCGCGAATAGGTGAAAAGCAGCGCCAGGAAAATCAGACCGAATTGCGCGAGCGCACACGGCGCCGGCGTCTCCGCGAAATACGACCACAACGATGCCCGCACGCCATGGTAATACTCGTCCCACAGCACGCGCGTTCCCGGCTCGCCCACCGAATCCAGAAAAAACGCCAGATTGTCCTTCCTGCGTATCCCACCGTTCGTCAGCGGCGTCGCTTCGGCCCACCAGATCACTTCGCCTTTGCCCACCGGCCAGCTCACCACGGCCGCCGTCTGCGCGTCGCCATAAATGGGAACCTGATTCACCGATTTCGGCTCCCACTTTTCCGGTCCGACCAATTCGATTTCGCGCACGCCGCGGCCCAGGCGCGAAGGCACGAGCGGCCCGAACGGTTTCGTCCCTTGCCACGCGTATCCGCCGGTGAACGGCGCCGCGCTCGGGAGAAACAGCGCCGCCGTGGGTCCCGTGGCCAAAACGCGCCCGCCAGTCTCGAGGAACCGGTGAATCGCCGCCTCATCTTCTCCGTTCGGCGCGGTGGTTGGATCCGCCAGAACGAGCAATTTTCCGCTGCCGTCGCCGGTCAGGTCCTTCGCAGGTTTCGTCCATCGCTCCACGGGATACCCGAGCTTTTCGAGCAGCAAGTAGGCCGCTTTCGCGCCGCCCCAGGCCGGCGAATAGCTTGATGGCACCGCTGCCGATCCGGTTACCTGCGCCGGTCCCAGCGCGGCTGCCAGCGCCACCAGCACGAGCATCAGCACGCCAGCGCCGATCAGTAGTTTTCGGTCTTCGCTCTCGAAAGCTGTAGGCATCCCATTTCTTCCAGTTCCGTTTTCGTGCTCGCCCAATCCTCCGCCGAAGCCGTGCGCGTCCCGTACCAGACGCGCTCGAATCGGCGCGAAAGTTCGCGAAACGTTCCGCCCGCCGCGACCCGCGTTTCGCCCAGCCGCTCGAGTTCCCGCGGAGTTCGCGACCTGTCGCGCGGCAACGCGCCCAGAATTTCCAGTCGTTCGACCGCTGCCCAATACGCGCAATGGATCGCTTCGCGATAGTCGCCTCGCTCGGCCGCCGCGCTCGCTTCGCCGAGCCACGCCCGCATGCCGATCGCCGGCCGGTGCGCTTCAGTTTCGAGTTCCAAACCGCGCGACCGGCTCGCGAGAATGCGCCATAGCCAGAGTGACAAAATCACCAGCGCCAGCCCGATCGCCGCGTACGCCACCACGTTTCCCGTTTTCTGGCCGATGTGCAGCCGCGCGAGAAACGCGGCAATCCGATCGCCGATCCACGTGGTCACGCGCTGCCACCACAGCGCAAGCCCGCCCGGTCCCGCGAGCCCCTTGAATTCGCGTCGCGCGAAAATCTCCTTCAGTTGCGCCCGCGCCTCACCGGTTTGCGGCTCGCTCGCCTGCGCCTCGAGCCCGGACGCCTGACGATCAAGAAATTGCAGCCGTTCGCCGATTTGGCGCCAAAGCTCGGCGTCGGTCGGCTGCTTTTGCAGCTTCTCGAGTGCGGCTCTCAGCCACGCCGTGGAAACCGTGAACGTCTTGCCTTGCGCGTCCACGGTCCATGCAGCGGGAAGGGAGTTGAGGAATGCGGCAATTCCGCGGGGATCTCGCTCGAGCGCGGGGGTTTCGCGCGCGCAGCGAGCGAGCGCCGCGCGATAGTCGGCCAGCGTGTCCGCCGGCGCACCGTCGGCAGCCGCGCTCGGCCCGCTCGTTTCGATTCTTGCCGGAGTCTGTGTGTCGGCCCGGGGCGGATGTTGCGCCGCGGCCGCGCGCGGCTGCGCGCGGAGGATGCAGGCCAGCGCGCACAATGCCGCCAGCCACTTTAATGAAACCGGCCTCGTCATCGGCCCAAGAATAGCGAACTCAGACCGCAGTCGGCGACGGCGGCGTTTGGCCGGGTTCCAGAGCAGCCATCAGCTTTTCCAGATCGAACGCTTCTTTTCGCACCCGCTGATTGTAATAAATCAACGAAAACGCGATCGTGCCGATCGGCGCGACCAGAACCCCCGACACCCAACTCGCCAAACTTTGCAGTATCCCCAACCACAGCGGCAGCGCGTGCGGCTTCGTCAGCGAGCCCATCGCGAAAAGGAACGGCGCCTGGAAAATCACCACCGCGATAATTTCCAGAAAAATCATCAGCACCAGCACCGCGAAGACTTCGAGCGCGCTTCCTTTCGTCAATTCGAAGCTTCTCGACACCGCACCGCCCGCGCCCACCGGCTCCAGCGTGGCAGCCGGCACCGCCAATGCCATCCGGCAATACATCCCGATCGCGACCGCGAGCGTGCCGACGAACATGAACAAAACGGCCAACACCGCCCATGGCGTTCGCGCGAGCAGAGCCAGCAACGCCCCGCCCAGAAACATCGGCGCCGCAGCCGCAAACGCGGAGAGCACCATCGTCAAAATCATCGCCAGCAGAACGGTCAAAAATCGCCCGCGAATCTGCCGGTACGATTGCCCGATGGCCGCGGGGCGGCCCAAATACAGGTCGGAAACCGCCGCGACCGTCGCGGCTTGCGCCGCGGCCAGCACGAGCAGGAAAACAATCATCAGCAAACCGCCGCTCACCAGGGTTTCGCCCAAAAGCTGGCCCATCACCGCCGGAGTCATCGTCACGCCGGGCGTCGGCACGGGCGTTGCCGAGCCGAGAAACTGGCCGTACACCCAACTGAATGCCACCACGATCAGATACGGAATTCCGATAATTCCGGCAAACAGCCAAAAATTTTCCTTATAGACCGTGAACGTGCGGTCGAGCACCTCGCCGAGCGTCATCGGGCGCAGATCCATCGTCGCCATCCTCGCCTCCGTAACGCAGCTTAGGTTGCGGCCGATATAAACACAAGCGCCGTTCCGCCGCAAGCGTTAATCACCAACGCACGCCGCACCCCGCGCCACTTTCCCGGTTGCCTTGTCGCGCCTCCGATTCTATAGTGCGGCAAGTTTCTCCGTGCGCAGCTGGTTCCTTGCCGCCCGGTGGACGGCGAGTCGCGGGCCGGCTTCGCTCATCTAAGCAGAAGCGGTGACCCCGGTCCCGGCTCGCGAAACTGGCGTTTTGGCGCCGGTGCGTGATTCGGCAAACGGATGCGAGGATTTCCGGAATGAAGGCGCTGGCCATCATCCTTGGACTGTCCCTGATCGTGATGGTGCTGCGCGACGCCTTCGATTCGATCGTCTTGCCGCGACGCGTCGCTCGCCGGTTCCGGTTCACTCGCTTTTTCTATCGCACCACCTGGCGCCCATGGAATTGGGCCGCAAGACTGCTGCCGGCGCGGAGGCGCGAGGCATTCCTCAGCTATTTCGGCCCGCTCTCGTTGTTGATGCTGCTCGTGTTGTGGGCGATCGGCCTCGTGGTTGGTTTCGGCCTCATCGAGTGGGTCGCGGGAATCAGCGGCGCCGCACGCGAGCCGATACGGCTGATGCACGCGTTGTATTACAGCGGCACCACGCTCTTCACGCTGGGCCTCGGCGACGTCGTTCCGCTCACCCATTTCGGAAAATTCATCACCGTCGCGGAGGCGGGCACTGGCCTGGGCTTCTTGGCCCTCGTCATCGGCTACGGTCCGGTGATTTACCAGTCATTTTCGCGGCGCGAAGTGGCCGTATCGCTGCTCGACGCGCGCGCCGGCTCGCCGCCATCAGCGGGCGAATTGTTGCGCCGCCACGCCGATTCCCACGGCCAGCAGGCACTCTACGAATTGCTGCGCGAATGGGAGCGCTGGTCGGCCGAGCTCCTCGAAAGCCACATTTCCTACCCGATCATCGGCTACTACCGCTCGCAGCACAGCAATCAATCGTGGATCGCGGCGCTCGCGGCGATTTTGGATGCCTGCGCGATCGTGCGGGTCGGCCTCGAAGGCGCCTGCGAACGCCAGGCCGAATTGACGTTTGCCATCGCGCGCCACGCCGTCGTCGATCTTTCGCAGGTCTTCAGCGTTCCGCCGCGCCAGCCGTCTGCCGATCGTCTTCCGCCGGAGCGCTTCACCGCGCTCGTGCGCCATCTCGAAACCGCCGGCCTGCGCCTGCGCGAGCCGGAAACCGCCGAGCATCGCCTCGCGGAACTTCGCCGCCTCTACGAACCGTATATTTCTTCGCTCGCTGCCTATTTCCGCCTGCCGCTCCCACCCTGGACGCCCGAGCCGCATCGCTCCGATAACTGGCAAACCAGCGCGTGGAAGGAATCGGCCGAGCGGTGCAGGGCAATTGCGGCTCGTAGCGCCCGCGAAGACGACGGCCACCTCTGACTTCTTCTCCGCGCCCGCAGACGCTGGCGGCTTGCCGCTTCTTTCCTCTTGACAATCGAGAGAAGCGGCGTAGGATTCCTCTTGATTGCCTAGCAGGCTGCTGAAAAATCGCTTTGGGTGGCTGTTTTTCTTTTCTTTTGGGCTGATTTGGGGATGCTGAGCGGGTTTTACCGCGGTATTTTTGTGCTGCCGGCGTTCCGAACCGGCTCGGA
>JAKASX010000125.1 GCA_021818865.1 Acidobacteriota bacterium | reverse complement strand
GTCCCATCGCCACTGCCGCCGAAGCCGCCTACGCACTGCATCCCATCGCGCAGCTTCCGGCGAGCGATTTCAAGGTTCTCGGTGGCCTGACCTTCCCCAATTCCTCGCCCGGCGCCGTCTACAGCCAGAGCTCTTTCATCGCCAGCCCGCGTCTCGGCTTCGCCTGGACGCCTGGCTTCCTCGGCCACGAAACCGTTCTCCGCGGCGGCTTCGGCCTCTACGTTTCTCCGGTCACCGTCGCCAATCTCGATACCAACGGCTCCTGGTCTTCCAACCCCATCCTCAATCAGGAAGGGTTCAGCGCCAGCACCCCCTACGTCGCCACCACCAACAATTATTTGACTCCCGCCACCACGCTCTCCGATCCGTTCCCGGGCGGCATCAATGCGCCGGTGGGATCGGCTGACGGTCTCGGCACCTTCATGGGTCAGAACGTCGCGTTCCTCGCGCCCACCGTCAACGATCCCTATTCCATGCGTTGGAATTTCGGCATTCAGCGCTCGCTCGCGGCGAATCTTCTCCTGGAAGTGGATTACATCGGCAACCACGCCAATAATATTCCGGTGCAAACCACCCAGCTCAATACCATCCCCGTTCAATATCTCAGCACGCTCTCCTCGCGCGATCAGACCGTCATCAACACCCTCACCGCAACCGTCGCCAATCCCTTCGCCGGTCTGCTGCCCGGGACCAGCCTCAACGGCTCGAAAACCACGGTCGCCCAGCTCCTCTCCGCCTTCCCGCAATTCCCCGGCGAAAGCGGCAGTGGCACCTCCGGCGTCGTCATGGACAACAACACCGTCGGCAGCTCCAATTTCAACGCCCTCGACGTCCGCGTCGAAAAGCGTTTCTCCCACGGCCTCTCGATCATCAGCAACTACATGTTCTCCAAACTGATCGAGCGCGATACCTACCTCAACGCCACCGACGCCCTCCTCGAAAATCGCATCTCGCCCTTCGACCACACCAACCACTTCGTCTTCGCCTTCAGCTACGATCTCCCGTTCGGACGCGGCCAGCTCGTCAATCTCCGCTCCCGCTGGGCCAACGAAGTCTTCGGCGGCTGGGTCCTCAACGGCATCTACACCTATCAGACCGGCGCCCCGATCGATTGGAACGCCAGCGACTACGTCTATCTCAATCAGCCGCTCGACCTGAACAATAGCGAAACGGATCAGACGCTCGTCAAAGGAAAATACCAACCGCTACCGGCTTTCAACACCGCAGCCTTCGACACCAACTCCAAACAGCAGTTCGAGTATCACATCCGTACCTTCTCCACCACCTTCCCCAATCTCCGCGCCGAAAGCATCAACAACTTCGATTCCTCGATCCTGAAAAATTTCAACGTCACCGAAGGCGCCTATTTCCAATTGCGTTTCGAAGCTTTCAACACCTTCAATCGTCCGCAATTCGAAGCGCCGCAAGTCAATAGCCCCACCAGCAGCAGCTTCGGCGTCATCAACAAGCAGGCGAACTACTCCCGCCAGATTCAGCTCGGAGCACGCTTCGTCTGGTAACCGCGCGTCCGCCAGCCAGGGCCCGGCCCAAAGCTTCACGCCGGGCCCTCCTTTCACGCGCCGCGCAGCGCCACGCCGGAAAAACCCTCCATGCCCACCGCTCTCCATAACCCGTCCCCGCTCCCCGCGTTCTTTCGCAGCCTCGCGCCAAAGTTCCTGCTCTGCGCTTTCTTCTTCGCCGCCCTCCCCGCCGTCCTTCGCGCCCAGGATCGCCGCCACGTCACCCGGCCCGTCTACCCTCCCGTCTGCGTCACGCTCCATGCCGCTCTCACCTCCACGCGCCACAGCAAAACCATCCCGCCCTCGGATGAAACAAAACCCGATACCCTCCGCATCCAGCACGCGCTCGATTCCTGTCCCGCCGGCCATGCCGTCGAACTCGCGCCCGACGGCTCGCGCAACTCGTTTCTTTCCGGCCCGCTCGATCTTCGCTCCGGCGTCACGCTTCTCGTCGCTCGCGGCGCGATTCTCTTCGCTTCCCGCAACCCGCGCGATTACGACCGTTCGCCCGGCAGTTGCGGCGTCGTCAATCGCCACGGCCACGGCTGCAAGGCGCTCATCAATCTCGATCGCGCCGCCAACGCCGGCGTCATGGGCCAAGGCGTCATAGACGGCCGCGGCTGGGCGAATGTCTTGGGGCAGAAAGTCTCCTGGTGGGGTTTGGCGCAACAGGCGAAATACGAAAAGCTCAATCAGAATTGTCCGCGTCTCATTCAGGCATTCGATTCCGATAATTTCACGCTCTATCGCATCGAACTGAAAAACTCACCCAATTTCCACGTCTTCTATTCCGGCGGCGATGGTTTCACCGCCTGGGGCGTCGTCATCGATACGCCCAAAACCGCCCGCAATACCGACGGCATCGATCCTTCCTCCGCCTCGGACGTCACCATCACTCACTGTTTCATCCACGATGGCGACGACGATGTCGCCATCAAAGCCGGCTCGGCCGGACCCTCCTCGCACATCACCGTCTCGGACAATCATTTCTACACCGGCCACGGCATGTCCATCGGCAGCGACACCAACGGCGGCGTCAGCCACGTCCGCGTCTCGGGTCTCACGATCGACGGCGCCGACAACGGCATTCGCATCAAGTCCAATATCAGTCGCGGCGGCCTCGTTCGCGACGTCGTCTATCGCGACGTCTGCATTCGCGATACCCGCAATCCGATTCTGATGGATACGCACTACCCCTTCTACGGCAAAGCCCGTGATCTTTTCCCCGATTTCCGCGACATCACTCTCAGCGGCGTCCGCATCATCGGACCCGGCAAAATCACCCTCGACGGCTACAGTCCCCAACTCCCGCTAAAAATCCATTTCGATAACGTCACCCTAGCCGATCCATTCGCCGTCAAAATCCTCGCTCGCAACGCCCAAATCACGCTGGGGCCAGGCCCCGTAAATTTCCGCCCATCCGGGCCCGACGTCCAAATCCTCGGCAAACCCGCCAACGCCCACCCCACCTCCTGCTCCTCCAAATTTCTCCCATTCCCCAAACGCTGAACCCCCAGAACCGTACCTCCAGCGCCGAGCTTCAGAACCTGTCTGGCAACCACGTTTTTTCGGAAGGGTACGGCTTGAGCCGTGCCGTAACCATCTGTACATCAATCCGGCTTCAGCCGCTGGGGACAGCGCCTGCAGTTCGTCACACAAACTCTCGAGCCTGCCACGCACTCGGCGAATCCGACGCGCCATCGGCCCGAAGTGCCCGAGAGATCCCCCCTCCAGAGAGAAGACAACCCGCCGCAACACGCGCCAGCGCCGCGCGACCTCTTAGGGCCGCCCGCTGTCCGCCGGATTCCACCCATCCTTCCCAGCCAGAAACATTCGCGGCAAAAATCGCGCTGCTTCCGCCTTCGTCAACTTCTTCGCCCACGGCACGCGCTCGCCCGAATGTGCGCCCGGCCCCGTCGAATGGTATTCCGCAAACCACGCCGTTTTGTCGTAATCGGTCCCATGCCAGTTTTCCCACCCCACCGGCAGAATCTGCCCGCCCATCCAGCAATCGAGGTAAATCACGCGCGCGTATCGCCGCCACGGCCGTCCCAGATACACGTGACTCACGCCCGCCGTCGCCGTCAGCCTCGAATGGTAAAAAACGTACCCTCCCGGCCCATTCGCAACCGCCCGCCCCTCCGCCGTCACGTACCCGCGTCCCCCACTTTCGATCGTGCAACGATCGAAAACCGCTCGCGCGTCCCCGAAAATGAAATCCACCGCGCCTCGGATGAAGCACCGGTCGTAATATTGCCGTCCCGATTCCGCGTAAAGAGTGTCTTGCCAGCCGATCAGCCGGCAATTCCGCAGCACCGCCCGATCCGATTGCACCGCCAGCGCCACGGCCTGGGAACCGGGCCCGTAGGAATTCTCGATCGTCAAATTGGAAGCCTCGAATCCCGCTCCCTGCACGTCAACCGTGCTGCTGAAAAACGTTCCTCCCGCCGCCTTCGCGCTCATGTTGTAAGTGATCGTCGTATCGCTCGGGTCTTTGCCCAATCCCACGAGCGTCACTCTCGGCCGCGTCTGCGGAATCTTCACTCGTTCCCGGTAAACGCCCGGCCGTATCGCGATGATGAGTCGCCCGCGACCCTCCGCCGGAGCGTGATCGATCGCTTCCTGCACCGTCCGAAAATCCCCGCTCCCATTCGCCGCCACTACGACTCGTATCGTCCGTCTCGCCGGCCGCGAAGCAGCCAGTCCCGCCGCGCCGGCCGCTCCCAGCGCCAGCACAAACAAAAAGACAGCCCGGAATCGCCAGAAATCGGGCGAAATCATGGGGAAACCCCCTTGTTTTCAAAGCCTGCTCATCATCCTGAAAATTTACAGTATTTACAAGCAAATTTTCTTGACTCCGCGCCCGCCTTGTGTTTTAGTGGCTCTCGCAATGCTCACTCTGCCCGTAAATCGCTGCAAAATATCGCTCTTCGCACCATCGGTGCCTACCCACCCCGGCCCACCCTCCCGCCGAGCCTTTCGCCCGGTTTCCCGGCCACGGCCGCTCGTCGCGCGCCTGAAATCGGCGCCCTTTGCCGCCCCTCCGCGTCCCCTCCCGCGGACCGAAATCAGGAGGGCCAACCGTCCATGAGCACTCGCCGCGACTTCCTGAAAACCGTTGCCATCGCCGGTGCCGCGTCGCTGGGCGGTCGCGCGGCCTTTGCTGCGGCCGGTTCCTCGATTTTCTGTTCGTTGTCGAATCCCGCGACGCAGTCTCCCGATCCTTGGTCGCAACTCCCGCAAATTCTCAGCCGCATCCGTCCGCCCGAATTTCCCGCTCGCGATTTCGAAATTCGCAAATTCGGCGCCGCCGGCGACGGAAAAACCGATTGCACTGCGGCGTTTCGCGATGCGATCGAAGCGTGCCATCGCGCGGGTGGCGGCAGAGTCGTTGTCCCGCCAGGCGATTTTCTCACCGGAGCGATTCGCCTGCTCAGCCGCGTGAATCTCCATCTGCTCGCAGGCGCGACGATTCGTTTCAGCGCCGATTCGCGAAAATATCCGCTCGTCTTCACGCGCTGGGAGGGAATCGAGTTGGTGAATTTCTCCCCTCTCATTTACGCGTTCGAGCAGGAGGATATCGCCGTCACCGGCCGCGGCACGCTCGATGGCGGCGCAAACCTGAAACATTGGTGGCCGTGGAAAGGATCGGAAAAATTCGGCTGGCTACCGGGCGAGCCCGATCAAAACAAAGACCGCGAACGGCTGCATGAAATGGGCGCGAAAGGAGTCCCGGTTCGCGAGCGAATTTTTGGCGAAGGACATTATCTGCGGCCGCAATTCGTCGAGCCGTACCGCTCGAAAAACGTGCTGATCGAGGACGTCACGGTGGTGAATTCGCCGATGTGGAATCTGCACCCAACGCTCTGCGAAAACGTCACCGTGCGCGGCGTCACGCTTCGCAGTTCCGGCCCGAACACGGACGGTTGCGATCCGGAATCGTCGAAAAACGTTCTGATCGAAAATTGCCTTTTCGATACCGGCGACGATTGCATCGCCATCAAATCCGGCCGCGATAATGACGGCCGCCGACTCCACACGCCGTCGGAAAATATCGTGATCCGCAATTGCCGGATGCTGCGCGGCCACGGCGGCGTGACTGTCGGCAGCGAAATTTCCGGCGGTGTTCGCGGCGTCTTCGCCGAGAAGTGCCACATGACCGGCCCCGAGCTTTTCGACGCGTTGCGGATCAAGAACAACATGCTTCGCGGCGGTCATCTGGAAAATATTTACGCTCGCGATATCCGCGCCGACGAAGTCTTGATCGCCGGCCTTTCGATTGACGATCATTATGGAAAGAGCGACGGCGGCACGTTCATTCCGGTGATTCGCAATGTCGAAGTGCGCAATCTCGACGTCGGTCGCTCGCGCTACGCGATCGAGTTGCGCGGCCTCGCGAACGCCCCCATCGAAAACGTTCGCCTGGTGGATTGCAATTTCCCGCACGTCGCCCGGCCTAGCGTCGTGCAATTCGTCAAGGGATTGACGCTCAGCAACGTGCGCATCAATGGCAAACTTGCCGGATCTCCCGCCCGTCACGGTCAATCGCATGCGACGGAATAGATAACGAGGAAACTCATGTCGTTCATTCACCCCGAATTCCTGCTCCAGAACGAAACTGCTCGCCGGCTCTATCATGGCTATGCCGAAGACCAGCCGATTCTCGACTTCCACTGTCATCTGCCCGTCCGCGAAATCGCCGAAAATCGCCGCTTTCGGAATCTCACCGAAATCGGACTTGAGGGCGACCATTACAAATGGCGGGCGATGCGCGCGAACGGAATCTCCGAGCGCTACTGCACCGGCGACGCCGGTCCTTACGAGAAATTTCTCGCTTGGGCGCGCACCGTGCCGCACACCCTGCGCAATCCGCTCTATCACTGGACTCATCTGGAGCTCGCTCGCTATTTCGGAATTTTCGATTTGCTGGACGAAACAACCGCTCCGGCGATTTGGGAAAAAACGGGCCGGGAACTGGCCAAGGAAGAATTTTCGGCGCAGGGAATCCTGGAAAAATTTCACGTGGTCACCGTCTGCACGACGGAGGATCCGACGGCTTCGCTCGAGTATCACGAGCGGCTCGCCCAGTCGAAACTATCGGCGCGCGTCCTGCCGGCTTTCCGGCCCGACAAGGCATTCCAGGTGCACGATCCGAAGGCGTTCAACGAATGGACGAACTGCCTGGCGGCCAGCGCGAACGTCGAGATCCGCAGCTTCAACGGATTTCTCGACGCACTTCGCAAGCGCCACGACGCTTTTCACGAACGCGGCTGCCGCTTGTCCGATCACGGCCTGAACGTCTGTTATCCCGCGGCGGCAAGCGAACGCCAGGCGGCGGCAAGTTTCGCGAACCTGCGCCGCGGCGGGCGCGTGACGCCCGAGGAAGCCTCGAAATTCGCCGGTTTTCTGATGCTCTTCTTCGGCCGTCTGGACGCGGAAAAGGGATGGACGAAGCAGTTGCATCTGGGTGCGCTGCGCAATGCAAACGCGCGCATGCTCGATCTGCTGGGGCCGGACACCGGCTTCGATTCGATCGGCGACTGGGCGCAAGCACCCGCGCTCGCGGCGTTTCTCGACGGTCTCGAGCGCGAAAACAGCCTCCCGAAAGTAATCCTCTTCAACGCCAATCCCGCCGACAACTATCTTTTCGCGACGATGGCCGGCAATTTCCAGGGCGGAGGCGTGGCCGGCAAAATCCAGTTTGGCAGCGGCTGGTGGTTCCTCGATCAAAAAGAAGGCATCGAACTCCAGCTCAACGCGCTATCAAACTGCGGCCTTCTCTCGCGGTTCGTCGGAATGGTCACCGATTCCCGTTCGTTCCTTTCCTTTCCCCGCCACGAATATTTCCGGCGCGTTCTCTGCAACCTGCTCGGCGAGGAAGTGGAAAAGGGACTCTTGCCCGGCGACGAAAAATGGCTTGGCGAAATGATTCAAGGCGTATGCTACGGAAACGCGCGTGACTTTTTCGGCTTGTCCGTCGCGGCCGGGACAAAATCGCGCGCCGCGGCAGCAAAACGCCGCTGAGCGGCGGAATCGCCCCCGTGCGGACGCACTGTCAGAAGCATTTTGGTTTCGGCGATCACCGGATTTTTCATTGGAATGGCTGAAAGGAACGATCGAGCCAAACCGCTCGCCCCATGGCCCAAAACGATTCCACCGCTCCGAGTTCCCAATTGCCAGCGCCAGCCGCTGGCGCTTCCGAAGTGCGTCCGCGGCCGCTTTTTTCTCTTTTCGCCGGTCAGTTCCGCTGGGTGATTTGCGCGGTCCTACTTTTTGGCGTCACGAAAAACTACATGGACCGCCAGGTGCTGGGCATTTTGAAAAACACGCTCCAGCATCACTTCGGCTGGGATGAAATCGACTACGGCAACATCGTCTTCGCGTTCGAAGCGGCCTACGCCGCGGGCATGCTCGCGATGGGCTGGCTGGTCGACCGCGTCGGAACGCGAGTCGGCTACACGATTGCCATGACATTTTGGAGCCTGGCCGCGATGGCGCACGCGCTGGCCGGCTCGCTGGGCGGCTTCATCGCCGCGCGCGCGGCTCTCGGCTTCGGCGAAGCGGGCGTTTTCCCCGCCAGCATGAAGGCGGTTTCCGAATGGTTTCCGAAAAAAGAGCGCGCCCTCGCCACCGGCATTTTCAACGCGGGAACCAATTTCGGCGCCATTCTCGCCCCGCTCATCGTGCCGTGGATCACCGAGCGGTTGGGATGGCGATGGGCATTTCTTTTCATCGGCGCGCTGGGATTCCTCTGGCTGGTGCTGTGGCTGTGGGCGTATCGCAAGCCGGAAGAGCATCCGCGCGTAACTCCCGCCGAACTGCGCTACATTCGCAGCGACCCGCAGGAACCGGCGACGAAAATCCCATGGAAGCGCCTGTTTCCCCACCGCCAAACCTGGGCTTTCGTGCTGGGGAAATTTCTCACCGATCCCATCTGGTGGTTCTACCTTTTTTGGGTGCCGGATTTTCTGCAACGGGTGCACGGATTGAATCTGATGCAGCTCGCCCTGCCGATTGCGGTGATTTATGTGATTTCAGACGTCGGCAGCGTCGCCGGCGGATGGATCTCTTCGGCGCTGATCGCGCGCGGCCGCAGCGTGAACGCATCCCGGAAATTCGCCATGCTGATTTGCGCGTTGAGCGTTGTTCCGATCGTCTTCGCCTACCGCGTCACGGACACCTGGACGGCGGTGCTCCTGATCGGGCTCGCCGCCGCGGGCCATCAGGGATTTTCCGCGAACCTCTTCACGTTGCCTTCCGACATGTTCCCCGGCGAAGCGGTCGCTTCGGTGGTGGGCATCGGCGGCATGGCGGGCGCGGTCGGCGGGATGCTGATCGCCGAGATCGTGGGATACGTGCTGCAATGGACTGGCAGCTACATGATTCCGTTCTTCATCGCCGGATCGGCCTATTTGGTCGCGCTG
>JAKASX010000124.1 GCA_021818865.1 Acidobacteriota bacterium | reverse complement strand
TCACCACGCGCTTGGCGCCGCCTAGATCCTGCAGCGTGAGATTTTCCAGTTTCAGTCCCAGTTCTTCCGCGATCACCTTTCCGCCGCTGAGGATCGCGATATCCTGCAGGATTTCCTTGCGCCGATCGCCGAATCCCGGCGCCTTGACCGCGGCGGAGAGCAGCGTGCCACGCACCTTGTTGACGACGAGCGTCGCCAGCACTTCGCCCTCCACGTCTTCCGCGATGACGAGCAGCGGCCGCCCTCCCTTCGCCACCTGTTCGAGCAGCGGCAGCGCGTCCTTCATCGTGCCGAGCCGCTTTTCGTGGAGCAGAATCAGCGGCTCTTCGAGCACAACCTCCATCTTTTCCGGATCCGTGATGAAGTACGGCGAAATGAAGCCGCGATCGAACTGCATCCCTTCGACGACTTCGAGCGTGGATTCCGTGGTTTTCGATTCCTCCACGGTGATCACGCCTTCCGGTCCCACTTTTTCGAACGCGTCGGCCACCAGTTCGCCGATGCTCGGTTCGTTGTGCGCGGAAATCGTTGCCACCTGCGCTTTTTCCAGCCGGCTCGCCACCGGACGCGAGAGTTCCTTCAGCGTCTTCACGCCGGCGCGCAGGCCGCGATCCAGCCCTCGTTTCAAATCGACGGCGCTCGCGCCCGCGGCGACGTTGTGGAGGCCTTCGGAAAAAATGGCGTGCGCCAGAATGGCAGACGTGCTCGTGCCGTCGCCCACGGCTTCGCCGGTGCGCTCGGCGGCCTCGCGAATCATCTGCGCGCCGAGGTTGGCCTCGGGATCTTCCAGTTCGATCTCCTTGGCGATGGTGATTCCGTCGTTGCAGACGAGCGGCCGGCCCCATTTTTTCTGAATCAGCACGCACTTGGATTTCGGCCCCAGCGTGATGCGGATCGCATCGGCCAGCGCCGTTGCCCCGGCCAGAATTTTCTCGCGCGCCGCCGAGCGGAAGAACAGCCGCTTACTCGCCATCTTCGACCCTCCGTTCCAGGGTGCCTGGGGCGGCGCGCTTTCCGTCGCTTCGAATCGAGCCGCCGTCGGCTGCCGCGTTCCGGCCTATTTCCGCAGCGGTTTGCCGACCTTGCTTTCGACCGACTTCACCATCGCCGCCAGGCGGCCGGTGCGTTCCTCGTAGTCGTCGATCTTTATGCTGGTGACGACCCTCTTGGATTTTTTGCGCGCCTCTTCGTGGCACTTGCGCGCCAGGTTCATCAATTGGTCCCAACTCCCCTCGACGTTCGTCGAGGTCGCGGTCAGGCGATAATCCAGACCGCTCGCATCGATGATTTTGAGGATGTCGGCGAGATCGGCGCTGACCGATTCCCCGCGGCCCATCGGAACGATATCCAGTTCCATCAACATGGCAGCCTCCTTGCTTCGGCCGCCGCGCCCTCGGCCTGGCAGTAATCGAACGTCACGCGACGCGCCGGCCCTGACTCGGCTGCTCGGCCGGCGCCAGGTGTTCCGTGAACCAGTTGGCGGCAAGCCGCGCCGCTTCTTCAAGCGTTCCCGGCTCCTCGAACAGGTGCGTCGCTCCGGCGACGATCACCAATTTGCTGTCGTGCGCGGCCAGGCGTTCGAGGGCTTCGCGGTTCATTCCGATGACCGGCTCGTCGTTTTCGCCGACGATGAGCAGCGTGGGCGCGTGGACTGCGCCGAGCCTCTCGCCGGCCAGGTCCGGCCGTCCCCCGCGGGAAACGACGGCCTTCACCATTTGCGGCAGCTCGGCCGCGGCGATCAGCGCTGCGGCTGCGCCGGTGCTGGCGCCGAAATAGCCGATGGCGAGTCCGCGCGTCGCGGCATCGCGTCCGACCCATTTCGTTGCGTCCACCAGGCGCTTGGCCAGCAGGCGAATATCGAAGCGCAGCTCGCGCGTCACTTCGTCGCGAATGCCCTCCTCGCGCGTGAGCAAGTCGAATAGCAGCGTGGCAACGCCGGCCTCTTGCAGCACGCCCGCCACGTAACGATTGCGCGGACTGTGCCGGCTGCTGCCGCTGCCATGTGCGAACAGCACGATTCCGCGCGCGCCCGGCGGTACGTTCAGAATTCCTTCGAGCGCAACGCCCCCGGCTCCGATCGTGACGTTGCGGTCACCGGTCGGCTTTTTCGTGGTTTTCTGGTTTTTCATGGCGTCTTTCCGTTTCCCCGCCCGGCGTGGCCTTCATCCCTTCCGGCCGGCGTTTTCCGGCGTTCCGGCGGCCGCACGCGCCAGCAGAGCGATCACTTCGCGGTCCTCCACGGGAAGGAAATCCCCGTAAAATTGGCCGATAGCGTAGAAAGTATCCGGCGTTTCCTCGCAAACCACTTCATCGGCTTCGGCGCGCAGCCGTTCGGCCGTGGCGCGAGGCGCCACCGGCACGGCCAGAACGATCCGCTGCGGCCCCATCGTGCGCAACGCGCGCAGCGCCGCGCGCGCGCTCGATCCGGTGGCGATGCCATCGTCCACCAGAATCACTGTTTTCCCTCGCAGATCGAGCGGGGGCTTTCCCGCGCGATAGGTGCGTTCACGGCGATCGAGCTCCGCCTGTTCCCGCGCCGCCACGCGCTCGATATCCGCCTCGGTCAGGTTGAGCATCTCCAGCGTTTCTCTGTCCAGAACGCGCACGCCGCCGTGCGCGATCGCGCCAAAGGCAAGCTCTTCCTGCCACGGCACGCCAAGCTTGCGCAGCACCAGCACGTCGAGCGGAGCGTCGAGCACCTTGGCCACTTCGTAGGCGACGACCACGCCGCCGCGCGGCACGCCGAGGACGATCGTGTTTTCGCGGCCGGCGTACGATTTCAGTCTTTCCGCCAACCGGCGGCCCGCTTCCTCGCGATTTTCAAACATCGGCGATCTCCCGCGGCGCACGCGTGGCGCCGCGCAGGCCGGTCATTCCGGCGCCTGGGTGTAGCGCAACAGGATTTTCTGCTCGGCCTCGTCGGCCAGTTTTTGTTCGATCTCCTCGAGCAGTTTTTCCTCGAACTGGATATGGCGCCGCGCCAGCGCCGCGGCTTCGCGGCCTGCCTGGCGAGCGCGATCGGTCTGGTAGAGCGTGGCAAAGCGCAGCTCGGCGAAGAGACCTGCCAGCAGCCGAGCCAGGTCCCGATGTTCCTTTTCGAGCGTTTCGAGCTGCCCTGCTTCCAGGTATTTCCGGTAGGGGCTCTCGACGTTCCGCTCTTCCGACATGCAGTGATTTTCGATCTCCTGCAGATCCGGCTGCAGGTCCCGCATGCGCGTGAGCCCGCGAACGCACTGCTCGCTGTCCGCGCTCCCGGCAAGTTCAACCACACCCTCCCATTCATCGAGCAGTCGGAGGAAATCCTTGTGTTGCTTGTGGAAGTACTCGATTCGGGTGCCAACGTCCATGGGCCCTCCTCGACATCGGGCCTTTGGCCCGCCGATGGCCCGGGCACGGCTCCCCAGGCTTTTGCCTTGCTCAAGTGCAACCGTCACGCCAAAACGGAACGCTTCTAGCCAGACTCCAGGTTGTTGCTGCGCAGAGGGTTAGCATGAACGCGGCCCCCGCGCCCGTGCCGCGGAATTTCCCAAAAGACCCACCGGCTAGCGCCAAAACTCCCACGCCGTTCCACGCCCCGGCTCTCCGCACCCGGGCGCTTGCGCAACTGGCTCATTTAAAAGGTGGTTGCTGCGCGGTGATGGCGCCGTCGGTTGGTAGCGTTCTTGCGGTATTCAAAGCAAAGGCGATTCCGGGCAAAGGAAGGCGTCTTGCGCGCAGCTCCTCGCCGCCATAAGCGGCGCGGTATTTCAGCGGCGCAAGGGAGCAGACTTCCATGGCTGCGACCAATCATTTGGATTTGAAGGAAATCGAGGCTCCCGGGCAGGAGCAGGCCGCGCCAGCACTGCGCAAGCGCCGGCCGAAATGGATGAAATGGGCGATTGCGGCGGCGCTGCTGGCTGTGGCGGGCGTCGTGGCCCAGCGATGGATCGCGGGATCGCGCGCCGCGATTCGCTACGAAACGGTCGCTATTGCTCGCGGCCCGATTCAGGCCAGCGTGACGGCCACCGGCACGCTCAACGCCGTGATTGACGTGCTCGTCAGCAGCCAGGTCTCCGGCAATATCAAGGCCCTCTACGCCGATTGGAACAGTAAGGTGAAAAAAGGCCAACTGGTCGCCCTGATCGATCCGCAGATTTTCCAGGCGCAAGTGGATCAGGCGCAGGCCGCGACGAATTCCGCTCATGCCGTGTCGCTGACGGCCGGTGCGCAGGTGGAAAAGGCGAAAGCCGATCTGGCCGCGGCCGTCGCCACGCAAAAAGCGGCGGAATCCACGATGGCCAAGGACCGCGCCAACGAACTGAACGCTCAAATCCAATGGCAGAGGTCGGAGGAACTCTTCCGCGCCGGCATCGCCTCCCAGCAGGACCACGACACCGCCAAGGCCAATTACGACGCCAGCCGCGCCCAGGTCGCCGCGGACGAGGCGCAAATCGACGCTGCCCGCCAGAACGCGCAATCGGCGCAGGCGCAGGTGCGCGTGGCCGCCAGCCAGCTCGCCTCCGCCCAATCGCAGGAACGCCAAACGCGAGCCGCCCTTCAGCAGGCGCAAATCAACCTGGACCACACGCGAATTCTGGCCCCGGTGGACGGCACGATCATCGCGCGGCGCATGGATGTCGGGCAGACGGTGGCCTCCACGCTGAATCCGCCCACCATCTTCGAGATCGCGCAGGACCTGACGAAAATGCAGGTGGATACGAACGTGGACGAATCCGATATCGGAGGCGTGAGGGTGGGTCAAAGGGCGACTTTCACCGTGGACGCGTATCCCGGCACCACCTTTCGCGGCACGGTGACCGACGTGCGCAAGGCGCCGATTTCCACGCAAAACGTGGTCACTTACGACGTCGTCATTGGCGTCTCGAATCCCGACCTGAAGCTGTTTCCCGGCATGACGGCCAACGCCCGCATCCTCACGGCCCGCGCGGAAAACGCGCTGAAAGTGCCCAATTCCGTCCTGCGCCTGCGGCCATCGGCGGAAACGCTGACGCAACTGCGCCTGCCGACGCCCGAGGCCGGCAAACCGCAGCTCTACGTGTTGGCGGACGGGAAACTCAAGGCAGTGACGGTGACCTACGGCATTTCCGACGGCAAATTCACCGCGATCGCTTCCGGCGATTTGCGCGAGGGCGACCGCGTGGTTTCGCGATTCATCGCGCAGGCGCCGGCAAGTTCGACGAGCACGCAGCCGGGCGCGATGCGCGGGCCCAGGTTTTGAGGCGCACACCGTGCCGCCGCTGATCGACGTCCGGAACCTGACCAAGACGTACAGCCTGGGCGAGGTGACCGTGCGCGCGCTGCAGGGCGTGACGCTGACGATCGAGCGAGGATCGTTCGTCGCGGTGATGGGGCCTTCGGGCTCGGGCAAATCCACGTTCATGAACCTCGTCGGCTGTCTCGACAGGCCCACCTCCGGCCGCTATTTTCTCGACGGCGTCGCGGTCGAAAGCCTCGATCGCGATCGACTCGCGGATATTCGCAACCGGAAAATCGGCTTCATCTTCCAGACCTTCAATCTGCTCCCGCGAATGACCGCACTCGAAAACGTCGAGCTGCCGCTGCTCTACAAGAGCGGTGAAACGCCGAATGCGGCCGCGCTCGCCCGCCGCGCACTCGTTTCGGTGGGGCTCTCCGGGCGCGAGCGCAGCCTGCCTTCGCAGCTTTCCGGCGGCCAGCAGCAGCGCGTGGCGATCGCGCGCGCGCTGATCAACCAGCCGGAAATCCTGCTGGCCGACGAACCGACCGGGCAGCTGGATTCGCGCACGGGCAACGAAATCCTGGAGATTTTCGTGCGGCTGAATCGCGAAAGCGGGATCACGATCGTTCTGGTCACCCACTCGGACGAGATCGCCGCCTACGCCGAGCGGATCATCGGCTTTCGCGACGGCCGCGTGGTCAGCGATACGCCGGTGAAATTGGCCGCGTTGCGCATTGGCCCGGCCGGAATCGGCGCGGCTGCGGAAGCGGAGGCGCGGCCGTGAAGCAGCTGCGATCGTCGGTCAAGATTGCGTTTCGCGCGCTGGCGATGAACAAACTGCGCTCCGCGCTCACGATGCTGGGCATCGTCATCGGCGTGGCTTCGGTGATCGCCACGGTCGCCGTCGGTTCGGGCGCCACCGAGCGCATTCAGGAGCAAATTGCCAGCATCGGGAGCAACCTGATCGTGGTGCTTCCCGGCAGCTTGACGACCGGCGGATTGCGCATGGGCACGGGTTTTGCCGTCACGCTTTCGGAATCGGACGCACGTGAAATCCCGTTGCAATGCCCGGCCGTCGCCTACGCCGCGCCGGTGATTCGCGGCGGCGCGCAGGTGGTTGCCGGCAACAACAACTGGGCCACGATCATCTACGGCGTAACGCCCGATTACCTGGCCATGCGCGATCTTTCCGTCGCCCAGGGCGAGGAATTTTCAACATCCGACGTGGACGGAGCGAACAAAGTCGCGCTCCTCGGCAAAACCGTTGTGGATAACCTGTTCGGAGCGGCCAACCCCGTCGGGCAGCCGATCCGCATCAAAAACGTGCCGTTTACCGTCGTCGGCGTGCTGACGCCGAAAGGGCAATCCTCCACCGGCCAGGATCAGGACGACCTGATCCTGTTGCCCATCTCGACGGCCAAGCGGAAAGTGATCGGCTTCAATCCAGCCAATGCCGACGCGGTGAACATGATCCTGATTCAGGCGCGCTCGGCCGGCCAGATTGCGGCCGCGCAGGAGGAAATCACCGCGCTCCTGCGACAGCGCCACCACTTGCAACGCGCCGAACTCGACGATTTTTCGATTCGCAACATGCAGGAAATTTTCGCGGCCCAGGAAGCCTCTTCGCGCATCATGGCGTTCATGCTGGCCGCCGTCGCCTCGGTCTCGCTGGTGGTCGGCGGGATCGGCATCATGAACATCATGCTGATTTCCGTGCGCGAGCGCACGCGCGAAATCGGCTTGCGGCAGGCCGTCGGCGCGAAAACGCGCGACATCCTCACTCAGTTCCTCGTCGAAGCGGCGACGCTTTCGATTGCCGGCGGAATGGTGGGCATCGTGCTCGGCGTGGCCGCTTCGGTGGCCATTTCGCAAATTGCCGGCTGGAGAACCGTGGTTGGGCCGGGCGCTGTGCTGCTCGCGGTCTTTTTCTCGGCGCTGGTTGGCATCGGTTTCGGCTATTATCCCGCGCGAAAAGCCGCCTACCTCGATCCCATCGAGGCGCTGCGCTATGAGTAGATTCGGGCGCCGCGCCCGCTGCCGCGCCACCCGTCGCAAACCGCCGCTGCGATGACAGATTTTTATTTATATGGCTATATAATGACCCCTTGTCGCACTCCGCCCTCGAGGAGAACCCGATGCCCGCAGAAGCGCGCACCAAATCCGCGCCATTCGATCCCGCCAAATACCATGGGCTCGACCGCGACGCGCTTATCCGCATTTACCGCACGATGTTCCTTTCCCGCCGCCTCGACGACCGCGAAATTCAGCTCAAGCGCCTGAACAAACTCTTCTTCCAAATCAGCGGCGCGGGCCACGAAGCGGTGCTCGTCGCCGCCGGTCTGCTTCTCAAGCCCGGCTACGACTGGTTTTATCCCTATTATCGCGACCGCGCGCTCTGCCTCACGCTCGGTGTGACGCCCTACGAAATGCTGCTCGAAGGCGTTGGCGCGAAGGACGATCCCAGTTCCGGCGGCCGGCAGATGCCGAGCCATTGGGGCCATCAGGACCTGAACATCGTCAGCCAGTCTTCGCCCACGGGAACGCAGTGGCTGCAGGCGGTGGGCGCGGCGGAAGCCTCGCTCTATTTTTCGCAATTTCCCAAAGCGCTCGACGCCGCGCGCCGCGCGCCGCTCGGCCAGGCGATGCGCCACCAGGCCGATGAAGTCGTCTACGTTTCGGGCGGCGACGGCACCACGTGCGAAGGCGAATTCTGGGAATCGCTGAACGCGGCGTCGCTCAAAAAGCTGCCGGTCCTTTTCCTCGTCGAG
Organism: Acidobacteriota bacterium; assembly: GCA_021818865.1. Lineage (GTDB taxonomy): Bacteria > Acidobacteriota > Terriglobia > Acidiferrales > UBA7541 > JAKASX01. Next base: position 980 of record JAKASX010000124.1, on the reverse strand, counting down.
GACAACGGCTACGCCATTTCCGTTCCCGCCGATCGCCACACGGCCGGCGGAAACGTCGCGCATTTGATGAGCAATTTCCCCGATTTCCATGTGGTGGATTGCGACGGCACCGATCCCATCGAAAGCTACGCAGCGCTTTCCGGCGCCATCGAACACTGCCGCAAGCGCCGCGGCCCGGCGCTCGTCCGCGCCCGCGTGATTCGGCCCTATTCGCATTCCCTGTCCGACGACGAAAAGCTCTACAAGCCGGCCGAAGAGCGCGAAGACGAAGCGCGGCGCGATCCGCTCCCGAAATTCAGCCTGTTCCTGCTGCGCGAAGGCGTCTTGAAGGAGCGCGACATCGAGGCGCTCGAAGCCGACGTGGACCGCGAAATCCGCGAAGCCGCCGACCGCGCCCTCGAAGCCGAGCTCCCGGCCACCGGTTCCGTGCGCCTGTGGGTCACTTCGCCCGACGTCGATCCGTGCTCGGATTCGTTTGCCGCCGAGCCGCAATTCACTGGCGGCGAGAAAACCATGGTGGAAATGGTTTCCGCCACGCTCATGGACGAAATGGAGCGCGACGAACGGATCGTCGTCTTCGGCGAGGACGTCGCCGACGTCAGCCACGAGCAATTTCTCGACAAAGTGAAGGGCAAAGGCGGCGTTTTCAAGGCCACCAGCGGGTTGCAGCGCAAGCACGGCGGCCTTCGCGTCTTCAATTCGCCGCTCGCCGAGGCCAATATCGTCGGCCGCGCCGTAGGCCTGGCCACGCGCGGGCTGAAACCGGTGGTGGAAATCCAGTTTTTCGATTACATCTGGCCGGCGATGATGCAGTTGCGCAACGAATTGCCGCTCATGCGCTGGCGCTCGGCGGGGAAATTCAAATGTCCCGCGGTGGTTCGCGTGGCCACGGGCGGCTATCTTTCCGGCGGCGCGATTTACCACAGCCAGTGCGGCGAATCCATCTTCACGCACGAGCCCGGCTTGCGCGTGGTGATGCC
>JAKASX010000123.1 GCA_021818865.1 Acidobacteriota bacterium | reverse complement strand
TCCCTGAGCGGAGAAATCTCCGGGCTGCGAACGGGTGCTGCGGTTTCGTATCGTCGCCGGCCGTCGCCCTTGGGTAAATATAATGACCGTGACGAAACCACCTTCACGGATGCGTACTCTACCACGACCGCCTTGGGAATCGCCAGTTCACAGGCTCGGCCCGCTCGGCTGCTTTCGCCGCCTGGAATTGGCCACGGCACGCTTCCGCGCACTGACGTCCGCGGCTGCCCAGACCATCCTTCTCGCCTCGCGCCGCCCGGTTCAGTGCTAGCATGGCCGTCGGCTCGCGCGAGGAGAGGAAGGGAATGCCCGCTGGCGATTTCCGCTACCGCATATTGAATTTCCTGATTGTCATGGGTGCGATGTGGATCATTGCCGGATTGGCGCTCGCTCCGCGCCGGCCGCTTTGGGCGCTCGTTCTGGCTTTGGGGATCGCCGGGGCGCTCTCGTGGCTGGTGCGGCGCAGGAGCGCAGCGAGCGCGTCTGGTGGCGCCGCATCACCATGGCGGAATTTCTCTTCGTTTTCCTCGCCATCTGGGCCGCCGAGATTCGTCATCGCATCGATCTGGTTCTGGTGGGCGCCGGCGCGGTGGTCGCACTTCATTTCATAGCTTTGGGTTTCGTTTTTCGCCGCCGCGGCGTTTTGGCCACTCGCCTCGCCACAGAGGGCGTTCTGATGATGGCTCTGGTAGCCTTTGCCGGAACCGCCGCCACACCCATCTGGCGGAATTTCTCGATTGGGATCGGTATGGGAGCGATTCTCTGGCTCAGCGTTCTCCTTACGCTGTTTCGACCCTCCGCCTGACGTCGTTTCACCGCGTAATTTCGCGCAGTAGTCAATGAAGAGGGTGAGCGTAAGCACTCAGCCATTGGGTTCTGTCGCACTTTCTTCAGCGAGCACGCAAAGCAATTTCCTCCTATCTTCCTGTTTCTCTTGCTCTAAAATCGTTACTACAGCGGCACCCCGCGTGCTCTGTCCCTTGTTTGGGGAGGTGTGATGTGGGTCAGCTATCGTCTGTGGTTTCTCATTCCGAAGTAAATTCGAATGCGGTTTCTTTTCCGGGCATCCCGGCGACGGTGGATGGATCGGGCGCGGTGGTTTGGGTCGAATCGCATATTTCTCAGGCTGCGGTCGCTTATCCCATTACCCCTTCGACCCCCATGGGTGATGGTTACGCTGCCGAATACGCCAACGGCAAGCAGAACGTTTGGGGCGAGCGCCTCCAATTTCTCGAAACCGAATCCGAGCACAGCTCCGCCTCCGCCTGCGAAGGCTTCGCTCTCGCGGGCGGCCGCGTGGCCAATTTCACGTCCGGCCAGGGCCTGATCTTGATGAAGGAAGTTCTCTACGCGATTTCCGGCAAGCGCCTTCCGGTGGTTTTTCACATCGGCGCCCGCGCGATCACCTCGCAAGCGCTCAATATCCATTGCGGCCATGACGACGTGATGGGCGTCGCCGATACCGGCTGGGGCATCCTCTTCGGCCGCCAGGCTCAGGAAGCCGCCGATCTCGCCGTCATCGCCCGCCGCGCCGCGGAAGCGTCCGAAACGCCGTTTTTTAACGTTCAGGACGGCTTTCTCACCACCCACACGCTCGAAAGCGTTCGCCTGCCCGAGCCCGATCTGATGCGCCAGTTCGTCGGCGAGCCTTCGAGCAAGCTGCGCCGCCTTTTCGATCCCGGGCAGCCCCTGCTCAGCGGCCCTGTCCAAAATCAGGACAGCTATATGAAAGGCCGCATCGGCCAGCGCCATTTCTACAACCGAGTCGCGCCCATGCTGGTCGCCGCGATGCGCGAATATTCCCAGCTCACCGGCCGCACGTACGATTTGGTTCGCCCGTACCGCATGAAAGACGCCGACTATGCCTTCATCGGCCTCGGCTCGATGATGGAAACGGCTGAAGCCGTCGCCGACCATCTGCGCGAACGCGGCTTGCGCTTCGGCGTCATCTCCATCACCAGCTTCCGGCCGTTTCCCGCTCGTCAGCTCGTTCAATTGCTTTCCCGCTGCCGCTCCGCGCTCGTCATCGAGCGCGCCGATGTGCCACTCGCCGAATCGAATCCGCTTACGCTCGAAGTGAAAGCTGCCCTCGCCGATGCCGTGATGAATCGTCCGGCCGGTTCGCCGATCGCGCTGCCGGAAATCTATTCCGCCGTTGCCGGCTTGGGCGGCCGGGACGTTCGCCCCGGCCATTTCGTCGCCGCAGCCGAGCGCCTTGCCCAGTCCGAGCCGCGCCGCTTCTTTGTGCTCGGCGTGAAGCATCCCGACGCGCTCGCTCCGGCCTCCGATCCTGACGTTCGGCCCGCGGGAGCGTTTTCCCTGCGCGGCCATTCGGTTGGCGGGTTTGGCTCGGTCACCACGAATAAGGTTCTCGCTTCCGTCGCTTCCGAGCTGTTCGGCCTGGAAGTCCAGGCGTTCTCCAAGTACGGCTCGGAGAAGAAGGGCCTTCCCACCACCTACTACCTCACTCTGGCCCACGAGCACGTTCGCTCGCACTGCGAGCTGAGCGCGGTGGATTTCGTCGCCATTCAGGATGCCAATGCGTTCCGCTCGGGCGATCCGCTCAGCGGACTGCGCGACGGCGGCTTCATCTATTTCCAGTCGCCCTTCACCGGCCGCGAGGCGTGGGATAGCCTGCCCGAATCCACGCGCGCCGAAATTCGCCGCCGCCATCTGCGTCTCTTCGTTCTCGACGGCCAGCGCATCGCCCGCGAAACCGCCAGCCGTTCCGACCTCGAAATCCGCATGCAGGGCATCGCGCTGCTCGGCGCGTTTTTGCGTCTCACGCCATTCCGCGAGCGCGCCGGCCTGGGCGACGACGATCTGTTCCGCGCGCTCGAAAAATCACTCGTCAAATATTTTGGCAAGCGGGGCGAACGGGTCGTTGCGGACAACCTGAAAGCGGCGCGCCGCGGCTACGACGAAGTCGTCGAAGCCGTCCCTCCCGCCGAGGAAATCACTGCCGCAACTGCGGCGCCGGCCGAATTGCCGATGGCGCACGATTCCGAAGGCGCGCTCGTTTCCGCCGATTTCTGCGAGCGCATCATTCCCGCCTACGCCCGCGGCCGCGAAGCCGAACTCGAGGCGGATGAATTCGTCGGCCGCAGCCTGATTCCGCCATCGAGCGCGCGCGAGCGCAGCTTCCGCTACCTCTCGTCTGAAATTCCGGAATTCATCGCCTCGTCCTGCGTCGGCTGCATGGATTGCGTGAACGAATGCCCGGATACCGCAATCCTCGCCAAGGTCGCCGAGCCGGCCGCGCTCGATCGCGCGCTTTCCGCCGATGGTCCCGAGGACAGCGAGCGCCTGCGCCGGGGCTTCACCGTCACCACGAAATATCACGATATTTTCGTCAAGCGCGGCACGACCGGCGGCCTGTTCGGCATCTTTATCGATCCCGACAAATGCAAAGGCTGCGGCGAATGCGTAACCGCTTGCGGCACGCATAACGCCCTGCGCATGGTCACGAAAACCGAGCCGATGCTCCAAAATTACGACCGCGCGCTGCGCCTGCACCACGAACTGCCCGAAACTCCCGCGCGTTTCCTCAACGAAAAATCGCTTGGTGACATGATGCTCGCCAGCCGCTCGCTGCTCTACGCCGGCGGCGCCGGCTCCTGCATGGGCTGCGGCGAAGGCACCGCCATCCGCATGATGCTCGCCGCCACCGGTTTCGTTCACGGCGCCGATAAGATCGGAATCGTCGCCGCCACCGGCTGCAACACCGTCTTCGGTTCCACTTACCCCTTCAATCCCTTCGCCGTGCCATGGACGAATTCACTGTTCGAAAACGCTCCCGCCGACGCGATGGGCATTCGCCTGCGTTGGGACCAGCAGGGCCATCACGATCGCCATCTCTGGGTGATTGGCGGCGACGGCGCGCTCTTCGACATCGGCTTCCAATCGCTTTCCCGCATGCTGATGTCGGGCATGGATATCAAGGTGCTCGTTCTCGATACCCAGGTCTATTCCAATACCGGCGGCCAAAGCTCCACGGCCACCTTCACCGCGCAGAGCGCCAAAATGGCGCAGTTCGGCCGCGTCGAGCACGGCAAGCGCGAGCACCGGAAGGAACTGGCGCAGATCGTGATGATGCACCCCGGCGTTTTTCTCGCGCAGACCACCCCGGCGCACATCAACCACTTCTACAAAGCGGTGCTGGCCGCCAACGAATATCCCGGCCCAGCCGTCGTCATCTGCTACGCCAGCTGCATGCCCGAACACGGCATCGCCGACGATCAGGCCGTTGCACAGGCGCGCCTAGCCGTCGAATCACGCACGTTCCCGCTCCTCATCCACGATCCGCGCAAGGGCGAAACGCTGCGTGAACGAATCAGCCTGCAAGGTAATCCGGCGATGAAAGAGGATTGGTACGTGGATCCGAAATCGGGCCTGCCCGTGGATTTCGTCGCCTTCGCCAAAACCGAAGGCCGCTTCGCCCGCCATTTCGACGCCAACGGCCAGCCGGACGAATCCCTGCTGCTCGCGCAGGACGATCGCCTGCGCAACTGGCGCCAACTCCGCGAACTCGCCGGCATTTGAGACGGGGCGGCTCGTAATTTATCCAGGCAGAATCACATTGCCGCGGCCGCGACACGACCGCGCCGCTTGCACTATTTTTGCGCGAAACGGCACAGATTTCGCGCCAAACCGCCCAATCCGCCCTGCATGGGAAAACCTCGGATTGCAGCCTTTGGACTTAGCCGCACACCGGTGGGTGAACGCCCTGGCACGCCAAGTGCTCAGTCCATAATCGAGGCCGGCGGCCGAGAGGCGGCAGACCCAGCAGGAGAAGTAGGACGAAGCCGAGACCACCGGGATCGAAACCGGTGAGCACAGCCAATCCGCCTAGAGGTTCCCTAGGAACCTTCCAGGGCCTGCGGTAGCGCCTGTCATCTCGGACCGCCGACCCCCTTTTTTTCACCCGCCTGCGGGCTCAGGGCAAGGTGCGCGAGACCGTCGTGCAGAGATCGAAAAGCGCGCCATGCTCGAAAATCATCGCGTTCACCAGCGCGCTCAGTGCGGCTTTCGCATCCAGAATCTCCGCCCAGCGGCTTTCCGGCCCTCCCTCGATCACGTGCTTGGCGTCTTCGGCCACTTGCTTCTCGATGTCCTTCGCATGCGCCGCAGCCATTTCGTCCTTCAGATAATCCATGATGGTTTGGAATTCGCCGCGATCCAGCCATTCGCCATGGCATTTCGGACACCAATCCACCACCACCGATGTCTTCCCGAAGATCACCGAAACCATCTTCGTATCTTTGCAGCGCACGCACGGCAGTCCATTCGGAATCACACTGGCCTTTTCGATGTTGTCGATTTCATCGTTCAGCCAGCGCAAGGAAGGCCCACCAACCCTGTTTTTCAGCTTCCTGAGTTCGTCCTTCACCAGCCATACGCCCTTGCACTTCGCGCAACCCTCGAATTTCATCGCATCCACTTCGTAGAGATTCAATGGGGCGCCGCAACCCGGGCAAACGTCCGTCGTCGCCTTTTCCAATCGCGCGCCTTTGATCGGCGGGACGTCCACGTGGAAATCGGTTTCGCTGCTCTTCCGCTGCACTCGCTTGAACCAATAGGGAACGTGCACGTTGTTGACAAAATCGGAGAATCCCTTCCCGCTCACCGGCATGATTTTCACGAGTTCCTGGTCGATCAGGTTCAGCTCGCCGGCGTCCAGCCAGAATCCGCCGCAGTTCCGGCAGGCGTGCAGAAAAATGTCGTCCGATTCCAGAAATTTCACCTTCGCCAACGTCGAATCGTCGCATCGTGGACATTTCAGCGGATGCGCTTCCGGCACGGCGTCCTTTTCCTGCTCGCAATACTCGATGCTGCCTTCCACCTGAAACGCCATCTCGTCCAGCATCCCCGCGTCCAGCCACAGGCTCCCGCATTTCTCGCACATGTCGTACGTGATCTGGCTCTTCTTTGTGATCACCTGGTTGCTGATCATTTCCGTGCCGCAGTTGAGGCATAGCATGGGTCGGTTCTCCTGGAACAAATGAGGCGTTCGCGTTTGTGAACCTTACTTCGCCCGCGCAAGCGTGGTCAAGCCGCTCGCCGGCAACCTGGTTCTGTATGGCGCAGGCTTTCAGCCTGCGTACGGTGGCAAATGCCACGACTCCGGCTGGTTGCATTTGCCTTTACTCGGGCGTATGTTTCGACCTATGAGCGTGAACCTCCGCGGAATGTTGCGATTCTCGGTTCTGCTCCTCGTCTGCTCCTGCGCTCTCTCGGCGCAATCGAAAAATCCCGCCGATCTCGCCCCGGGGCGACTCCTCGTCGCCGCGCGCAACCTTACCGATCCGCTCTTCGCGAAGTCCGTGATCCTGCTCGTGCACTACGACGCGACCGGCGCGCTGGGCCTGATGGTGAACCGGGAAACGAAATTTCCGGTTTCCCACATCCTCCAGGGAGATTTGGCCGCGGCCGGCGATTCGAATCCCATTTTCGTTGGCGGACCCGTTTCGCTCGGCATGGTCTTCGCGCTCGCTCGCGCAAAGAGCAAGCCCGTCGGCGCGACGCCGGTTCTCGGCGATATCTTTTTCCTGTCCACCAAAACGGCGCTTGAGAACGCGCTCCGTCACGCCGCCGCCTCGACCCCGCTTCGCCTCTACGCCGGCTACAGCGGCTGGGACGCCGGCCAACTCGATAACGAAGTCCTCAGTGGCAGTTGGTACATTTTCAGTCGCAGCGAAGACCTCGCCTTCGACGCCAAACCCGATACGCTCTGGGCTCGCCTCATCCGCAAAGCGGACCACGGCGACCTCCTGAAAGCCGCGCTGGTGCCCGATCCGCCAACTCGCCGGGCAGGGAAGTGAAGCTTTCGCCGCCGCATCCCGCGCGTAAGGACCAGCGCACCTGGTGATCGAGTGCCGCGAGACGGCGAACGGGATGCAACCAGCATGGCAGATTGGCAAGGAGGCCTGTGCAAGCATGTTTAAACTTGGCGAGGGTGCTCGTGTCTGAAAACCGAGAACTATTGCTGCCAAAGGAAAGTTACCGGATCGAGGAGGCGAACCTGCCAACGGATTTGGCGCTTTCCTTGGCGGGAAAGACGGTCGAGGTCCGCATCGAACCCACGGAAGCTGCCGGAACGCGCCTCGTCGGACGCGACGATTACCCGCAACTGATCTACCCCGATGGCAGTCGTTGGAACGACTGGCGACCGCTCAGGGCGTTTTTCACGGATACAGATGGGCACGAGTGGCGTTTTCCCCGCCGGTGGCTGCCGGATTGGCCGGTTTCGAGCGAGGCTTCGCTCGCGGGCTTCGAAGATGTTGCCAGTGAATTCGTCTTCCGCGAAACGATGAATCCGCCGAACGAGTGGGATTTGTGGGAAATCAATGTGCCTTGGGGAGACGTTTGGCCGGCGTACCGCCGCGGCTCGCATGTGTTCGAAATCGAAGTGCATCTATCGCCGCGCGAGCCGGCGAAGATTTTCTGGCACAGCCAGAAAGGCGCGCTGTGGCGAATTCCGCACGATTGGCGCCGGCGACGGGTGAAATTGCCCGAAGCACGCGTCCTCGTTTCCCAAGGCATTCCGGGCGATGTCGCCGAGGAATACGCCGGCAAAATCGTGAGCGTGAATTACCACCCCGGCTCGCTCTGTTGCCTCCCCGAGCAGTACCGGTTCCGCGACGATGCCGGGAACAGATGGCCGGTGCGCATTCGAGATTGCATCCTGGTCGGCTTGGGCGATGCGAACGAGCACGTGGCCTGAAAAACGGGAGAAAAGAGCATGCGCATGCCGCGCCCGAAACGAGCAAAGCCGAGCCCCTCTTTGGTGTGGACGGCCCTCGGCTTTCTGTTGCTTCTGCCGGGAACCCGAAACCTGGCGCGCGCGCAAGCTACGAATCCCGTCTTTCCCAACAGCTTCAAGGCTCAGCCCTGGCCAAAGGCGGACCGGCTCTTTCGCACGGGCCCACGCTGGTTAGGCGGCGATGACGCGTACTCGATTGATCTGGGCAACGGACGCGTTCTATGGCTCTTCGGCGACTCCTTCATCGCAAAGAAGCCGGGTGATTCACGCCAAAATTCCGTCATGGTGAGAAACAGCGTTGCGATCCAGAAAGGTTACGATCCCGCCCGCGCGAAGATGACTTTTTATTGGGGCGAAAGAGACGGCCATCCATTCGATTTCGCTCCGGGCGAAGGAAAACTGTGGCTGTGGCCCAATCAAGGGATTCGTTTGGGCAGTCACCTGTTGCTGTTTTACAGCCGCGTCGCGCCGGACAAGAGAAAGGACTCGCTCGGCTTCCAATCCGCCGGCTGGACCGCGTTTCTGGTCGACAACCTCGATCGGCAGCCGTCAGAGTGGAAACTGCATAAGTTGGCCGTACCCGAGGGCCGGGGAAACATCATCTTTGGCATGTCCGTGCTGCGGATGAGCCGTTTCGTATACGCCTTTGGCCATAGTGAACCGGAGCACGACGTTTACTTGATCCGGTGGCCGCTGGCTGAGGCTGCGAGGGGCGACCTCTCATCGCCGGAGTGGTGGTGCGGAGACGCGTGGTCTGCCAATCCCGCGTTGCGGCGACCCCTCCTGCGCGACGTTTCCAGCGAATTCAGCGTGCAGCGCGATCCTCACGGCAGAGGATTTATCGAAGTGAACAGCCAGGGGTTTGGCGCGAGCATTATCGTGGCTCGCTTCGCCCCGCGTCTCGAAGGCCCGTGGAGCAAGGCGCGGGGAATTTATCGGCCGCCGGAGTCGAATCGTCCCGATGCATTCGTCTATGGGGGCAAATCGCATCCGGGGCTCACCGGAGCCGATGTCGTCATCACGTACGTCGCCAATAGTTCGAGTTTTGGAACGCTCGTGAAGGACACGAGCATCTATTTCCCCCGCTTCGTTCGACTGGATCTTCACTAGCAGGCTGCTGAAAAACCCGGAAATTGTGTAACGGAGCAGCTTCGAGTGCGTCCAACCGTGCATGCGAGGAAACGATCAGCAGCAAAATCACGTGTTCAGTTATCTGTCGCCGGAGCAGCGGG